>CALMEG010000126.1 GCA_937863185.1 uncultured Paracoccaceae bacterium
GGCGGCTTCAGCAGCGGCGGGCGCTGCGGGCGAGCCCGAGACGGCCGATTTCCGATCGTCGAGAGATTTGATGTCAGCCATGATCAAGCGCTCCGGGTGTTCTTCGGGTTCAGGACCTTGACGTCCAGAACGGTCGGCTGCTGGGCTTCGTGCGGATGCTCGCTGCCTGCATAGACGCGCAGATTGGTCATCTGCTGACGGCCCAGACGGTTGCGGGTGATCATACGCTCAACAGCCTTGACCACGACGCGCTCGGGATGGGCGCCTTCCAGCACCTGACGGGCGGTGCGCTGCTTGATGCCACCGGGGTGGCCGGTGTGCCAGTAGTACACCTTGTCATCGCGCTTGTTGCCGGTCATCTGCACCTTGTCGGCGTTGATGACGATGACATTGTCACCCATATCCATGTGGGGGGTGAAGGTCGGCTTGTTCTTGCCGCGCAGGATATTGGCGACGATCGTGGCAAGGCGGCCCAGAACGACGCCCTCGGCGTCGATCAGGATCCACTTCTTCTCGATCTCCGCCGGTTTTGCAGTGTAAGTTTTCATCGACGTGAGGCCCTTGTTAGGGTTGCTGAATTCGGATGCGGGCTTGTCAGGGATTTTCACGCGGAAATCAAGCGCGTTGATCCTGATTTATCAAAGCAAAATCAATGCCTTGCAAAATAGGTATCAAAATACCCCATAAAATTCAGCGCTTGGGCGGGATGGAATAGGTCATCGAGGCCCGCGCGACAGGCTCGGCCTGCCCCTCCGAGTGAACCAGGACATCGCCCACCGCAAGCACACGCCCCAGCTTCAGCAGGCGCGCCGTGCCGATCAGGTCGCGCCCCGCCTCGGGCTTGCGCATGAAGTCCACATGGCCCGAGGTCGTCACCGAAAGCCCCACGGGACCGATCCGCGACAGAATCGCCAGATAGACCGCCACATCGGCAAGCGCGAAGATATTCGGGCCGGACACGGTTCCCCCCGGACGCAGATGCCGTTCGGATACCTTCAGACGCACGGCGATCGCCTCCGCGCTCAGGGCGTCGATCTCGAAATCCTGCGCAACCTGCGGAAATTCCCGCGCCAGGAAAACTCCTAGCGCCTGCTTGTCCATGACGGGTTCCATCTTTCCTCCCACCCTTCGCCCGCCTAGACTTTCGGCAAACGGGAGGAATGGCAAGATGAACGATCTGGTTTTGCAAGAGGTTCACGGCAAGGTGGCGCATCTGACGATGAATGCCCCCTCAAGCCTGAACGCATTGTCCGACGCGATGATCGCCGCCCTTGGCGCGCATTTCGAAACGCTGGCGCAGGATCAGACGATCAGGGTGGTGGTCCTCAAGGGCGCGGGCAAGGCGTTCTGCGCATGCCACGACCTGAAGGAGATGCAGGCCGGGCGACAGGCCGAAGATGGCGGCAAGGCTTATTTCGCCGACCTCTTCGCCCGCTGCGCAAGGCTGATGCAGATGATCCCCGCCCTGCCCCAGCCTGTGATCGCCGAGGTGCATGGCATTGCGACCGCAGCAGGCTGCCAACTCGTGGCAAGCTGCGACATGGCCGTCGCGGCCGAGGGAACGCGCTTCGGTGTGAACGGCGTCAATATCGGCCTGTTCTGTTCAACCCCGATGGTGGCGCTGTCACGCAACGTGCCGCGCAAGGTCGCGTTCGAGATGCTGACCACGGGCGAATTCATCGACGCCAACCGCGCGCAAGAAGTTGGCCTGATCAATCGCGTGGTCCCCCATGATGCCCTGGATGCGGAAACCGCAAGGCTCGCCCAGACCGTCGCAGGCAAGCTGGGCGCGGCCGTCAAGATCGGCAAACGCGCCTTTTACGACCAAATACCCATGAAGCTTGCAGCGGCCTACGAACACACCGCAGCCGTCATGGTCGAGAACATGATGTGGCGCGACACCGCTGAAGGGATATCGGCCTTCATTGAAAAACGCGCGCCCGATTGGGCCGAATAGGCTGGCGCCGGGGGCTCTGCCCCCGGACCCCCGGGATATTTCAGCGAAGATGAAATGCGCACCCTTCACCTTTGCCCAAATATCCCGGGGGTGAATTTCCGAAGGAAAGAGGGGGCGGCGCCCCCTTCCCGTCAGCCAAGCGCCGCAAGTGCCGGGAAGGTTTCGAGCAACCAGAACGCAAGCGCGGAGAACTGGTTCGTCAGCATCATGAGGCCGACGGTCCAGAGCAGCAGGCCGGAGATCCGCTCGATACGCCCCATATGGCGCTTCATCCAGTCCATCAGCCCTTTCAGGCGCGGGAAGAAGGCCGCGACAAGCAGGAACGGCAGGCCAAGCCCGAGCGCGTAGGAGGCCAGAAGTCCCGTGCCGCGGCCAAGATCGCCGCCGCTGGCCGCGATGCCGAGAATCGCCCCCAGGATGGGGCCAAGGCAGGGAGTCCAGCCGAAGGCGAAGGCCAGCCCGAGGACATAGGCCCCGAACACCGAGCCACCGGTATCGCCGGTCTCCAGCCGCGCCTCGCGGTCCATGAAGCCGATCCGGTAGACGCCGATGAAATGCGCGCCGAAGATCATGATCAGGACACCGGCGACCTTCGTCAGCACATCCTGATATTGCAGCAAGGCGCGCCCCATGGCCGACGCGCCGAACCCCAGCAGCAGGAAGACCGTCGAAAGGCCGAGGACGAAGAAGACGGCCGCCAGCAGCACCCGCCGCCGCGCCTCGGTCTGGCCGGACATGTCGGACACCGACACCCCGCCCATATAGGCCAGATAGGGCGGAACGATGGGCAGCACGCAGGGGCTGAGGAACGACAACAGGCCCGCGGAAAGCGCCACGAAGGCGGCGGGCAGGAAAGAGGCGTCGATGACATCAATTCCGAACATGCCGCACCCTTAGCCGATCCGGAGGGCGGCGTCACCGGGCGTGATGTCACATCGGCGTGCATGCCTTGCCCGGTGGACAAATCGGCCGCACCGGATTAGGGCGCGCATATGGAGATTGCCGCCGAGATCGACGCACGGGACCTGCTGTGCCCGCTGCCCGTCCTGCGCCTGCGCAAGGCGCTGGAGCCGCTTGCCGAGGGCGCGGTCGTGCAGCTTCTGGCGACCGACGGGGCCTCGTGGATCGACGTTCCGCATTTCTGCGCGCAGGGCGGGCACGAGCTGATCTCGGCGACGGATGACGGTGCGGTGAAACGCTATCTGATCCGGCGCAGCTGAACGCGAACCGCCGGGCAAGGCCCGGCGGTCATCTGCATTCCGATCAGCGGCTCAGCGACCACCAGCCCTTGCGCCTGGGCTTTTCGGCCGCCTCGGCCGTGGCCGATGATCCTACCCCGGCGGGTGCGGCCAGTTCCGGCGGCGCTTCGGGCGGGGCCTCGGCGGGCGGCGCCACCGGCACCTCCGCGGGCGGAGCCGCGGGGCTTTCGGCGGGCGGAGCGGCCGGTGCCTCGACCGGGGCCGGGTCGGGAACCTCGGCCGGGCTTTCGGAGGGCACATCTTCTTGCGGTTTCGCGGCGGCCTTGCGGCTGCGCGTGCGGCTGGCCGGTTTCTTCGGCTTGGCCTCGGCCGCGTCGGCAGCCACGGCGTCTTCCGGCGTTTCGGCCGGCGCGGCCTTGCGGGCACGCGCGCGCGGCTTGGGCTTGGGCGCCGCTTCCGCTTCGACCGCCACCTCCGGTTCGGGCGTGGTTTCGGCCCCAGTTTCAGCGTCAGATTTCGGCGCCGCGGGCTTCTTCGCGCGCGAACGGGTGCGCTTGGGCTTCACCGGCTCGGCCTCCGCCCCTGCCGCCGGTGCGCCAACTGGGGACGCCCCGGGGCCCTCCCTCCGCCTCGGCGCCTCTGCCCGGGCCCTCTCGATGCTCCCCTCCCTCGCGGGCCCGAT
>CALMEG010000127.1 GCA_937863185.1 uncultured Paracoccaceae bacterium
CGGGGGGGGGGGGGTGGCGGTTCCTTTTTTTTAAAAGGGGTGGGGGGGGGGGGGGGGGTACAAAACGGGCGGGGGCGATGACCGAAAGTCCCCCCCCCCTGCCGTGACCTCAGAGGCCCAGCTTGTCGCGCAGCGCATACCACCACGATCCGATCACCGAATAGGGCACGCGCAGCGCCCGCCCGCCGGGGAAGGGATACCAGGGCAGGGCGGCGAAGACATCGAAACGCGCAAGATCGCCGTCGATCGCCTCGGACAGGATGCGTCCGAATGTGTGCGAGCCCGTCACCCCGTGGCCGCTATAGCCGTGGGCGAAATAGGTATTCGCCCCGATCCGGCCCATCTGCGGCACGCGGCTGAAGGAAAGCGCGAAGTTCCCGCTCCAGGCATAGTCCACGCGGACGGATTTCAGCTGCGGGAACACCTTGTCCATGTTGCGCCGCAGCTTGGCCTCGATATCGCGCGGATCGGCGCCGCCATAGACGGTGCCACCGCCGAACAGCAGCCGCTTGTCGGCAGAAAGCCTGTAGTAATCAAGGATATAGCGCACATCTTCGACGCAGCCGTCATTGGGGATCAGCGTATGGGCCAGCTCTTCGCCCAGGGGCTCGGTCGCCATGACCTGCGTGGAGACGGGCATCACCCGCGGCGCAAGATCGGGCACGACATTGCCAAGATAGGCATTGCCGCACAGCACCAGCGTCTTGCAGGTGATCTGCCCCGCCGCGGTGCGCACCACCGGCTGCGCCGCCGCGGTATCGACCGAGGTCACGGGCGACATCTCGTAGATCACGCCGCCAAGGGTTTCGAAGGCCGCTGCCTCGCCCAGGGCAAGGTTCAGCGGGTGGATATGCCCGCCGGTATAGTCGATCAGCCCCCCGGCATAGAGGTCGGAATTGACGTGCTTGCGCAGCTGGTCGCGGTCCAGAAGCTCCTGGTTGGTGATGCCGTAGCTGGCCCAGAGCGCGCGCCGCGCCTCCAGCTCGCGCATATGCGCGCCGGTCAGGCCGACGAAGACGTTGGTCTCTTTCAGGTCGCAGCGGATGTCATAGGTGGCGATGCGTTCGCGGATGATCTGCCCGCCTTCCTGCACCATGCCCGCGACGAAGCTGGCCGTGTCCTGACCGTAGCGCCGCGCGATGGTCTGGAGGCTGGCGTTCAGCCCGTTGACGATCTGCCCGCCATTGCGCCCCGAGGCGCCCCAGCCGACGCGCGCGCCCTCAAGGATGACGACCTTGTGGCCCTTTTCCGCCAGATGCAGCGCGGTCGACAGCCCGCTATAGCCCGCGCCGACCACGCAGATATCGGCCGTCACATGGCCCGCAAGCGGCGGGCGTTCGGGCGCGGGATTGGCGCTTGCGGCGTAATAGCTGGCGGTGTGCCGGCCGTCTCCGGCATAGGATGTGCTGGCTGCGTTCATCAGACCGTCTCCAGATAGCTGTGATATTCGAATTCGGTGACCTGCCGGGTAAAGCGGAACTGTTCCTGGCGCTTGCAATCCACCAGCATGCGTTGCAGGCGCGGCGAATAGATCGAACGGACATGCTTGCCCGAGCGGAACGCCTCGATCGCCGAGGCCCAGTCCAGCGGCAGGTGCGGCAGTTCCTTGGCCTGCGTATAGGCGTCACCGGCCAGCGGCTCGGCCGGTTCCCATTCCTGCTCGATCCCCAGAAGCGCGCCGCCAAGGATACTGGCCAGCACGAGGTAGGGGTTGGCATCCGCGCCCGCCACGCGATGTTCGATCCGCCGGGCCTTGTGATGGCCGCCCGGAATGCGCACCGCGACGGTGCGGTTCTCATAGCCCCAGGCCACGCTGGAGGGCGCGTGCATCCCCGGCAAGAGCCTGCGGAACGAGTTTTCGTGCGGCGCGAAGACCAGCGCGTTCTCCTGCATCGTGTTCAGAAGGCCCGCGACGGCATGCAGCATCAGCGGCGTTCCGGCCTCTCCGCCATCGTCGAAGACGTTGTTGCCGGCGGCGTCCTCAAGCGAGAAATGCACATGAAAGCCGCTGCCCGAGCGGTGGCCATAGGGCTTGGCCATGAAGGTGGCGGCAAAGCCGTGCTGGCGCGCGATGCCGCGCACGAGGCGCTTGAACAGCACCGCGTCATCGGCCGCGCGCAGCGCATCGCCCACATGGCGCATGTTGATCTCGAACTGACCCGCGCCGTTCTCGGAAATCGCGCTGTCGGCGGGAATGCCCTGCGCGTGGCAGGCGGCATAGACATCGTTGAGGAACTCGTCGAAATGCTCAAGCTCGTCCAGCGACAGCGCGCCATCGGTGTCCAGCCGCCGCCCGGTGACGGGCGAGAGGGGCGGCTGCGGGATCGGCTCGCTCGGGTCCACGAGGTAGAATTCCAGCTCGGTCGCCACCACCGGGGTCAGGCCGCGCGCGGCGTATTTTTGCACGATATTGTCCAGCGCGTGGCGCGGATCGCCAAGGAAGGGCGTGCCGTCATCGCCAAAAAGCCATAGCGGGATCAGTGCCGTGGGGCGCGAGGTCCAGTTGATCGGCACGATGCCGCGACCCGTATGGCGGCAGATGCCGTCCGCGTCGCCGGTCTCGAAGACCAGCGCGCTGACTTCGATATCCTCGCCCCAGATATCAAGCCCGGCCAGCGACAGCGGCATGCGGATGCTGCCGTCAAGTATCTTGTCGGCCTGCTCCACGTCCACGCGCTTGCCGCGCAGCGTGCCGTTGAGGTCGCAGATGCAGGCAAAGACATTCTCGATGTCGTCCTGCTGGCGCAGCCATTCAAGGGGATCATGTTCCTGCATTGCACCCTCGGGTCTTGATTTTGTGATACCAATTAGGAAAATATGATCATGAATAGGCGCAAGTCAACTGATCTCTGTCAGGCGGGCCGCGCCAGCCGCAGCAAGGATGGGCCGCCGATGACCGACATTCCCGCCCTCCCGCAGGTGCCGCTGCCCCCCGGCGCAACCGAACAGGAAAACGTCTATCGGCGGCTGCGCGCCGCGATCATGACGGGCGCGCTTGCGCCTGAAACCGTGCTGACCATCCGAGGCCTGGCCGCGGCGCTTGCATGCAGCCCGACGCCGGTCCGCGAGGCCGTCCGGCGGCTGAGCACCGAGTTTGCGATCGAGGTTCTGGGCAATCGCCGGATGCGGGTGCCCGCGATGACGCCCGCGCGGTTCGAAGAGGTGCTGAGCTTGCGCATCGCGCTGGAAAGCCATGCTGCGGAACGCGCCTTGCCCTATATTTCAGACGTCATCATCGCAGAGGTCGCGGCGATCGACAGGCAGATGGACGGAGCCCTTGCGCAGGGGGATCAGGCGCGGCTGACCGTCCTGAACCACGATTTCCACCGCCGCATCTATGGCGCGAACCCGCATCAGGCCGCGATGCCGATGATCGAGAGCATCTGGCTGCAACTTGGCCCGTTCCAGCGCCAGGTGATCGAGAATGGCCTGGAATTCTATCTTGTCGACCGCCACAAGGAGATCATCCGGGCGCTGCGCGCCCGCGATCCCGTTGCCCTTGCCATCGCCATCGAGGCCGACATCCGCGACGGCATCTACCGCTCGGGCCGGCAGTTCCTGCAACGGCGCGCGGCGGGCGGGGCTGCGCCTGTCATTTTGTGATACCATTTTGACGGCCGGGCAAGGCTGGCGACGGGGGTGTGGCGGCCTCTGCCCCCGCTCCGGCCAGTTCCGCCCGGCATGTCGGGCAGCGTCCGGCATGGGCGCGCGGAATGGCGCCCCGGCAGCGGGGGCAGGTCGCATGGATGCGCCCGGTTTCAGTGCCGCAGCGCGGGCAGGTTCCGGCAACCGCGCCGGGCAGCCGGGCGTGGCATGCGGGGCAGAAGGACGGGGCCGCGCGCCTCATCGTTCGGGGCCGTCATCTGCGGCGGGCTCGACACGCAGCACGCTCAGCGTCTTGCGCTGATGGTCGCGGGTATCCCACTGGAAGCTTGCGCCCTCGGCCAGGCCGAGAAGCGCGGTGCCGATCGGCGTCATGACCGAAATCCGCCCGCGGGTGATGTCGGCATCCTCGGGGAAGACAAGCGTGACGGTCTGTTCCTGCCCGGGCGCTTCGTTGCGGTAGCCGTCGCGGCTGCCGATGCTCACCACATTCGCGGGCAGCTTGTGGGCGGGCACGATCCGCGCGCGGCCGATCTCTTCCAGCAGACGCTCGGCAAGGGCGGGGTTGCGGTGCATCGTGCCGTCGACCAGGGCTTCGAGATGGGCCAGCGTGGCGTCCGAGATGATGACGGCGGGGCGGCGGGCGGTGCCGCGCTTTTTCACGGTGGGTTGGTTCATGACAGTTTCCTTCGAATGTGAAATCGGGTTGGGGCGGGGCCTTGGTCAAGGGGTGCCACGCCCTCGGGGTGCGGCGCGGCCTTCAGCAGCGCCAGCGTGACGGTGCTGCCATCGGGGCGGGGCAAGCTAGCTCGCCGCCGCGGGGGCCACCCCGCCCGCGTGGCGCCCCAAAACGAGGAGGGGGGGGGCGTGCGGTTGTCCGAAAGCCCGCCGCCATGGCGCAGCACGCCCCGCCGGGCGCCGCCGCCCGCGATCATGTAGCTGACCCAGCCGTTCACGCGGGCGGTGCTGTCCAGCTCATGCTCTTCCGCGTGCTCGGCGATGCGCAGCTTGTCGCGCAG
>CALMEG010000128.1 GCA_937863185.1 uncultured Paracoccaceae bacterium
AGATCGGCCACGGTGCCGGGCGGCAGCCCGGCCAGCGTGGCCAGCCGCCGCCGCGCCGCGGCCGCGTGGCGCAAGCCTTGCGAAACCTGACTGGCCGCCAGATCCTCATAGGCGATGTCGGCAAAATCCAGCGCCTCTTCGAAGGGCAGCATCAGGCTGGCCTCCAGGCAGTCCGCGGCGCGCTGCGCGGCCTCGGCCAGGGGGCCCGCGGGGATCTTGGTGCGCACCTCCGCGATCGTGGACAGGGCCTTCGCCGGATCGGCCAGTCCGGCATCGGCCGGGCGGCCCGGCGGCAGGGCATCCTCGCGCAACGCGCGCACCAGAACCGCGGGTTCGGCCGTATCGGCCGACAGAACCACATCGCAAAGTCCTGCGCGCATCGCCTGCGGCGCCGGCACCCCATCCTCTGCGCCCAGAAGCGCAAGCGCCCCCGCCGGGCCCGCGCGCCGCGCAAGGCGGACCAGACCGCCGCCGCCCGGCAGGATGCCAAGGGCCGGCTCGGGGGCGTGGAAGACCGCATCGTCCAGCGCGATCCGCAGCGTCGCCGCCTGCGCAAGCGCAAGCCCTCCGCCCGAGATCACGCCGCCCAGCACCGCCAAGACCGGCACCCTCGCCCCGGCCAGCCGCGCCGCGAGATCGCGCAGAAGCGGCGCTTTTGCATCGTAATCGCGCGCCGGATCGTCCGAGACTGGCCAGGCCCCATCCGCGCCCTGCACGATCAGCCCGGACAGGCCTCTTTCGGCCAGAACGGCATCGAGGGTTCGGGCAAGTTCCGCGCGCAGCCCCGCGTCAAAGCCCAGACGCCTGCCACGCGGGCCGGCCTCTTGCAGGCTCAGAAGTGCGACCCCTTCACGCCATTCAAGCCCGACCCGTTCCGACATGCTTTACACCGCCCTGCACTTACCAGCCCGCACGCGCGCCGCGCATGCAGGTCCAGTTTACGGGCAGATCCCGGCGACGCAACGCATTTGCGCATAATTTCAGCGCCTTGCGCGCCCTGTCGGCAAAGAATTGACCGCGCCTAGCGCCGCGCGGCATGTTCCCGGCAAAACGGCGTCGCGGGCACAAGGTCCAGCCGTTCTTCCTGGATGCGCTCTCCACAGGTGACGCAATAGCCATACTCGCCTTCGGCGATGCGTTGCAGGGCCGCGTCGATCATGCGCAGCTCTTGCTGTGCCGAAAGTCCGAGGTCTTCCAGAACCTCGTCCCCTTCACGCTCGGTCGCCATCTCTTCCCAGTCCTTCGCCTCGTGTTCGTCGAACTCGGCCTCGATCCGGTCGATGCGGGTATTGAGCTGCGCGCGGCGTTCTTCCAGCTGCGCCTTTCGGGATTCGATGGATTTCATGGCGTTCTCCTGTAGATCCTTATCATGTAAGGCCACGCGGGCGCGCGCAACCTTGATGCAAGTCAAACCGGCTTGCCGGCGCCCTCCCCCACCCGCTACCTTCCCCACAGGAGAGGCAGAGGGGAAACGCATGGAACAGGATTGGGTCTGGGGCCTGGTCGGCGGGCTGTTGATCGGCGCGGCGGCGGGGCTTTATCTTCTGGCAAACGGCCGGATCATGGGGGCAAGCGGCATTCTGGGCGGGCTTGTCGACGGCTCGGGCCGCTCCAGCGGGGCCGAGCGGCTAAGCTTTCTGGCCGGGCTGATCGTGGTACCTCCGCTACTGGTGCCACTGTATCGCGTGGTCGATACACATATCACCTCAAATGTGGCGGTGATCGTGATTGCCGGGGTTCTGGTCGGGTTCGGTACCCGTCTGGCGAATGGCTGCACCTCGGGGCACGGGGTCTGCGGCATGTCGCGCCTGTCGCTGCGCGGCTTCGTGGCGACGGTGTTCTACCTGCTTGGCGGCGGTCTTGCCCTTGTGCTGGGTCGGCACGTTCTGGGGGTGATCTGATGCGCAATCTCTTCGCATTCCTGTCGGGAGGCCTTTTCGGTGCCGGGCTTCTGGTATCGGGCATGGTCGACACGGCCAAGGTGCAGGGCTGGCTTGATGTCTTCGGTGCCTGGGATCCGACGCTGGCCTTTGTGATGGGCGGAGCAGTGGTGCCGATGTTCTTCGTCTGGCGCCTTGCCGCGCGGCGCAGCCAGTCCTTTCTGGGCAACCCGCTACCCCGTCCCGCCGCACCCCTGGTCGATCGCAATCTGGTGCTCGGCTCGCTCTTGTTCGGCGCGGGATGGGGTATCGCAGGGCTTTGCCCCGGCCCCGCGCTTGCCTCACTTGGCTTCGGCGGTTGGCAGGGGGCGTTGTTCGTGGCGGCGATGATCGCGGGCATGGCGATCATGCCCCCGCTTCGCGCAAGGCTGGACAAAGGGAATCCCGCAGCCCCCCTGTCTGACTACTGACCAACGCGGGCGGATCAGGCCCCGCCAGCACGCAACCTTGCAGGTTCTGCCACAGGCGCCGCAGAGGAAAGCGCGGCCTCGGCCCCATGCGGGGCCTGCACCTGCGCGGCAAGGAATTTGGGCTGCGTCGTTTTCAGCTCCCGCGCGGCGGACCCCGGGGCGGCCCCCGCGGCGGGCGGGCCGGGGTGCTCTGCGGCGGGCGCCTCGGCCCCGTCGGACAAGGTCATGGCCTCAAGGCGCAGCGCCCGCTGGCCGCGCAACTGCCCCAGGCGCCCCTTGCTCAGCACCCGTCGGTCCGCCCCCTCAAGGCCGATCGTCTCGATCGAGGCGGCAGGCAGCGCGATCTCGGCCCCCGGCCGCAACGCCAGAACCGAAGACAACGGCAGCGTGACGCGATGGAGCACCGCATCAAGCGTAACCTGCGCGCCCATCACCGAGTGCTCCATCCGCCGGTCCCAGCTTTCCTGCGCGGCCAGTTCCGCCGGACCGGGGCGCGGCGGCGCGCCGGGATGCGGCAGGGCGGGCTTGCGCGCGACTGCAGGCACCGCCCAGACCAGCGCGGCCTGCCGCGCACCCTCCTCTCCGAAGGCAAGGTCCGCGCGAAACACCTGGTAGCCCACATCCTCGAGCAGAAGGCCAAGCGGGCGCGGATCGTCCAGAAACGAGGCATAGCGGTATCCGCCCGCCCAGGCCGCGGCGTCCTGCCCGGAAAGCGCCGCGTCCAGCCCGGCCAGAACCGCGTCGATGAACCCGGCCGACATCGCGGCATCGGTGCGTGTCGGGCGGCGCGGCGCGGGCGCGGCGGGCGACAGCCGGCCCATCGTCTGCATCTCGATCAGCGGGGGAAAGGCGGCCGGACCCAGGGCGAACAGCCCAAGCGCCGTGCCCGCGCCCTCGATCACCGCAAGCAGGCTGCGCTCTTCCAGAAGCTCGGGCAGCTCGGCAAGCCCCATCCGATCCTCGCGCAGCGCCGTGACGCGCAGCGCAAGCCCCATCAGATCTTGCGCCGCACGTTCCAGCGCATGAGAAAGCGCGCGCCCCGGCGTGAGGGGGGCGCCCCCGGCCGAAGGCGCATCCGCCCCGGTCTTGCGCATCAATACGGAACTGCCCCGATCTTCTGCCATGCCACTCCGATCCCGGTGCCACGATGGCGCCCGCCCCAGCGATGCCAGAGCGGGGTTTACAAATCATTGATCCGTCTGCGGAGTTTCGCCCTTCAGGCCTTTTTTTCGCCCCGGCGCAAGGGCAGCGTCACGCGGAACGCGGCCCCGCCCTGCCCCGGCAGGTAGTCGATCGTGCCGCCCAGATTGGCCATGATCTCGCGGCAGATCGCAAGGCCAAGGCCCGCGCCCCCGGCGCGGCTGGTATCGGTCAGGCGCGAGAATTTCTCGAAGATCAGACCTTGCGACTTTTTCGGGATGCCAGAGCCGTTGTCGATGAAATCGACCTGCACGTTCTGGCCGCGTTTCTTCACCTCGATCCGCAGGACCGCGCGCTCGGCGTCGCAATATTTGCGCGCGTTCGAGATGAGGTTGATGAAGACCTGCACCAGACGGTCGGTATCCGAAAAGACCGGCATATGCTCGGACGGGAAGTCGCGCTCGATCCGGAAGCTGCGCTCGGGCCGGGTCGACGAGGCCGC
Source organism: uncultured Paracoccaceae bacterium (assembly GCA_937863185.1). Classification (GTDB taxonomy): domain Bacteria; phylum Pseudomonadota; class Alphaproteobacteria; order Rhodobacterales; family Rhodobacteraceae; genus CALMEG01. The sequence goes on from CALMEG010000128.1 coordinate 3,993, forward strand.
GCTGACCGCCTTGTTGATCAGGTCGTGCAGGTTGGCCACCGAGACATTCAGCTGCACCTTGCGGTTTTCCAGCACGCTGAGGTCCAGAAGATCGTCCAGCAGGCGGGTCAGGCGGCGGGCCTCTTCGTGGATGATCTCGGCATATTGGGCGCGCATGGCGTCGGGCAGGTCCGGCTCCATCAGGATCTCGGAAAAGGCGCGGATCGAGGTCATCGGCGTGCGCAGCTCATGGCTGATCTGGCCCAGGAAGGCGTCCTTCTGCACCGACAGTTCTGTCAGCCGGTCATTGGCCTCGCGCAGCGCGCGGGCGGTGCGGGGCAGCTCTTCGGGCTTCGCCTCCAGCTGGGCGGAATATTCCTTTATCTCCGCCGCCTCGCCCGCCCGTCGCGTCCGCAGGAAGCACCAGAGGTAGCCGAGCGCGAAGCCGCCGCCGATCGCCAGCAGCAGGGTGAAGGCCAACGGCATCTCCAGGGTCGCCGACAGCACCTTGGTGCGGACGGTCTCCGTGTTCTGGAGCATCAGAACCAGCAGCAGGAAACCGAGGATGGCGCCGACGGCGATCTTCACACGCTTCATGGAGCGCGCATTCGAACCGCGCGGTCGATGCTTTGCGAAGGAATGCTGGGTCCGA
>CALMEG010000129.1 GCA_937863185.1 uncultured Paracoccaceae bacterium
TGACGACCATGCCCAGCATCTCGCTTTCCGAGCTTTGCGGCTTGGCGGCGGCGGCGGGCACGGCCTCGCCCTCGGCCAGTTCGCGTCGGCCAAGCGTGACCAGCAGGGTCTCGCTCTTGCCTTCGCGCAGCACGGTTACGCGCACGGCCTCGCCCGCGGGAGCATCGGCCACGCGGCGCACCAGGTCGCGGGTGTCCTTCACCTCGCCGCCATCGAAGGCGGTGATGATGTCACCCGCCAGCATGCCGGCATCCTTGGCAGGGCCTTCGGGAACATCGGTCACCATCGCGCCCGAAACGCCGGACAGGCCAAGCGCCTCGATCATGTCGGGGGTCACGTCCTGGATCTTGACGCCAAGCCAGCCGCGGCGGGTCTCGCCGTATTCCTTGAGCTGGTTGACCACTTTCTGCACCACGTTCGACGCCATCGAGAACCCGATCCCGATCGAGCCGCCATTGGGCGACAGGATCGCGGTATTCACGCCGACGACCTGTCCGTCCATGTTGAACAACGGCCCACCCGAGTTGCCCCGGTTGATCGCCGCATCCGTTTGCAGATAGTCGTCATAGCTGCCCGAAAGTTCGCGGTTGCGGGCCGAGACAATTCCGGCCGAAACCGAAAAGCCCTGACCAAGCGGGTTGCCCATGGCCATCACCCAGTCGCCCACGCGCATCGTATCACTATTGCCGAAGCTGACGAAGGGAAGGGGGCTGTCGGCCTCGACCTTCAAAAGCGCCACGTCGGTTTTCGGATCGGTGCCGATCAGCTTGGCGTCCAGCACCTTGCCCGAGAAGAACTCGATCTTGATCTCGTCGGCGCCCTCGATGACGTGGTTGTTGGTGACGATATAGCCGTCTTCGGAGATCACGAAACCCGAGCCGAGCGCGTTCGACCGGCGCGGGGCGCGCTCGGCCGGGCCGTTGGGGCCGTTCGGGAAGCCGAAATCGCGGAACAGGTCCTCGAAGGGCGATCCGGGCGGGAACATCGGGCCGGGCTGGGCCGGAGCCGCGACCGTGGTGGAGGTCGTGATGTTGACCACCGAATCCGAGACCTGTTCGGCGAGTTCGGCAAAGCTCTCGGGCGCGGCGCGTGCCTCGGCTCCGTTGATCGGTGCCATGGCGATCGAAAGCGCAAGCATTGCCGCCGTCATGACGCGGCGCGCGCCGCCCGGCACTGCAAGCGCAAGTTGCTGTGAGGTCATTGCATTGCTCCCCTTGCTGATTGTCGGCTGGCCCCCTGCTTCTGGCCGGAAGCCATGCTCTTGCATAGATACCTAGGTGGGGTCGGAGGCAAATGAAAGCCCGTCGCGCGGACTCAAATCAGCGTGATGCCCCTATCCGATCACCACCCGCGACAGCCAGAGTGCCACAGTGCCAAGCGCCACGGCAATCAGGCCAAGCGCGCGGCGCCGGTCGCGCGACAGGCTTGCGAAGAAGAATAACACCTGTTCGATACGCGAAGGGGCCAGCGCAAGCGCCAGCCCCTCGATCACGAAAACAAGCCCGATCCCGAAAAGGATCGCCTCGATCATTGCGCCTGGCCTTCTCCGATCGAGCGCAGGAAACGCTCGTAATCGAAATAGACGCTGTCGGGCTGCGTCACCAGCGAGGAGGTGCCCGCCCGCATGCTGCGCGTATAGAAGTTGAGCGAGCGGGTGAAGGCGAAGAAGTCCGGATCGCGGTTGAAGGCCTCGGCATAGATCGCGTTGCGTTCTGCATCGGCCTCACCGCGGGTGATCTCGGCTTGCTTGCGCGCCTCCGATGTCACCTCGACGACGGTCCGGTCGGCGGTGGCGCGCACGCGCTGCGCGGCCTCGCCGCCGCGGGCGCGTTCGTCCGCCGCCTCGCGCTCGCGCTCGGCGCGCATCCGGGCGAAGGTTGCGGCAAGGTTCTGCTCGGGCAGGTCGGTGCGCGTCAGGCGCACGTCGATCACGTCGACGCCAAGCGCCGCGGCCTCGCGCCGGGCCAGATCGCGGATCCGGTTCATCAGCGGCGTGCGGTCGGCCGACAGAACCGAGGTCGACGGGACCGAGCCCAGAACCTCGCGGATGGCGGCGTTGATGATGCTGTCAAGCCGCGACTTGGCGACCTGTTCGCCACCCGCGCCCACGGCCTCGCGGAACTCGACCAGATCGACGATGCGCCAGCGGGCAAAGGCGTCCACGACAAGGCGGCGGTCGTCCAGCGGCGTCACTTCAAGCGGTTGCGTCGGCAGGCTGAGGATGCGATCCTCGTATTTGACAACCTGCTGGATCAGCGGGATCTTGAAGCCGAGGCCGGGATCTTCCTTGACCTGCTTGACCTGACCGAATTGCAGCACCAGCGCCTTTTCGCGCTCGTCCACCACGAACAGCGAGGACAGGACCAGACCGGCAAGGATCACCAGGGCGGGAATGATAAGTTGCATGCGGTTCATCAGTTGGTCCCCCCGGTGCTGGCGTCATTGCTGCCGCGGCGCAACTGGTCAAGCGGCAGATAGGGCACGACCCCCGATCCGCCATCCGATCCCGACACGCCGTCGAGGATGACCTTGTCCACCCCGCCCAGAATGTTCTCCATCGTTTCCAGATACATCCGGCGCCGGGTCACATCGGGCGCCTTGGCATATTCCTCATAGACCGAGATGAAGCGCGCGGCCTCACCCTGTGCCTCGTTCACGACGCGCGCGCGGTAGGCCTCGGCATCCTCGAGCAGCCGGGCGGCTTCACCGCGGGCGCCGGCCGTGACCTGGTTGGCATAGGCGTCGGCCTCTTTCTCAAGCCGGTCGCGTTCCTGCTGCGCGGCCTGCACTTCGCGGAAGCTGTCGATCACCTCGCGCGGCGGGTCGGCGCGGTTGAAGTTCACCCGCACCACGTTGATCCCGGCCTGATAGCTGTCGAGCGTGGTCTGCACCGCAAGCCGCAGGTCGGCGGCGATCACGCCCCGGTCGCGGTTGAGGATCGGGGCAAGCTCGGACCGCGCGATGATGTCGCGCATCGCGGATTCCGAAACCGCGCGGATCGTGTCTTCGGGATCGGCCAGGTTGAACAGGTAGTTCGCCGGGTCCGAGATGTTCCAGACCACCTGGAATTCGATATCGACGATGTTCTGGTCGCGCGTCAGCATCAGGCCGCTGTCCACCGCGCTGCTGCGTCCGGTGCCGATTTCGGTGGTCCGCTCGCCCGTCACCTGCACGATCTCGGCGGTGACGACGGGCCAGGGGGCGAAGTTCAGGCCGGGATTGCCCGTCGCCTGGTAGCGGCCGAACATCAACTCGACCGAGCGTTCCTCGGGTTTTACGGTATAGAACGAGGAAAAGGCCCAAAGCCCCGCAGCCGCCAGGGCCGCAAGGCCGATCGTGCCGCGCGTGAAGGCCGGGCCCGAGGGGCCGCCGGCCCCGCCGTTTCCGCGCCCGCCGCCACGGCCGCCGCGTCCGCCCATCAGGACGCGCAACTGCTCGGACCCCTTTTTCATGATCTCTTCGATCTCGGGGATCGGTGCACCCTCGCCGGGCCGGCGCGGGCCGCGCGGGCGGTCGTTCCGGCTGTCGCGGTCGTCATCATCTCCGCCACCCGAACCGCCGCCGGTTCCCCAGGGACCTCCGTTGCTCATCCGTTCCTCACCTTCTTCAATATCTTCAATGGTCTTACCCAGCGACTTGGGCATGTTAGCGGAGAATTCAAGCACTCCGCACGGGTTTTCGCATCGTCACCAGCTCTTCCGACATCGTCGGATGAACGGCGCAGGTGCGGTCGAATTCTTCCTTGGTCGCGCCCATCTTCACCGCGATCGCGGCGAGCTGGATCATCTCGCCCGCCTCGGGGGCAACGATATGGCAGCCCAGCACGCGCCGGTTCTCGGCTGAAACGATCAGTTTCATCATCACCCGCGCATTGCGCCCGGCGAACATGGATTTCATCGGGCGGAAGGAGGTGGCGTAAACCTCGATCGGGCCGGCCTCGCGCGCGGCCTCTTCGGTCATGCCCACGGTGCCAAGCTCGAAGGGCTGGGTGAAGACGGCCGATGCGACCAGCTCGTGATCGGCCTGGCGCGGCATGGCGCCGAAGACGGTATCGGCAAAGGCATGGCCTTCGCGGATCGCCACCGGCGTCAGGTTGATGCGGTCGGTCACGTCCCCTACCGCATAGACCGAGGGGATATTGCTTTGCGACCAGCCGTCGACCGGCACCTCACCCTTGCGGCCAAGCGTCACGCCGGCCTCGGCCAGCCCCAGCCCGTCGGTATTGGGCACCCGCCCCGTGGCATAGACCACCGCGTCATAGGTCCGGTCCGAGCCGTCGGTGGCCTTCACCCGGATGCCGCCCTCTTCGGCGCGCGCCATCGAAAGCACATCGGTGCCGCAATGGATCGTCACCCCGGTTTCGCGGATCAGTTCGGCGACATGGCCGCGCGCCTCGTCGTCGAAGCCGCGCAGGATCTGCGCGCCGCGGTAGAATTGCGTTACCTCGACGCCCAGCCCGTTCATGATGCAGGCGAATTCGCAGGCGATGAAGCCGCCGCCGACGATCAGGACCGAGCGGGGCAGGGTGTCGAGCAGGAAGACCTCGTTTGAGGTGATGGCCAGTTCCGCACCGGGGAAATCAGGGATGAAGGGCCGCCCGCCCGTGGCGATCAGGATGTGTTTCGCGCTCACCGTCTGCCCCGAGGCCAGGCGCACCGTATGCGGATCGACCAGCGTCGCGCGGCTGTCGTGCACGACCACCCCCGCGCCCGAAAGTCCGCCGCGATAGGCCGCCTCCAGCCGGTCAAGCTCGCGGTCGAGCTGGCCGCGGAAACGGGCCCAGTCGAAACCCTCCTGCCGCACGTCCCAGCCATAGGCCTGCGCGTCCTCCATCGCAGCGCGATAGCCCGAGGCGAACACCATCAGCTTCTTGGGCACGCAGCCGCGAATGACGCAGGTGCCGCCCATGCGGTACTCCTCGGCCAGGGCGACATTCGCGCTATGCTCGCCCGCCGCGATCCGTGCGGCCCGCACCCCGCCCGAGCCGCCGCCGATGACGAAAAGATCATGATCGAAGCGCATCTGCCGTCCTTCCGTTTGGCGGCGCCGCCGGGCACCGCAGCACAGGACTTAACCACGCCCGCCCCAAGGGGCAAGCCAAAGGGCGCGGCCGGGGGTGGCCCATCGCGGGCGGGTCTTAGTCCAGATCGGCGAAGATATTGCCGGAATCACCCATGTCCACGCTGTCATGGGCGACGGTGCCTTCGTTGATGTCGCGCACCTCGACCTTGCCGTCGCCGCTGCCGATCACGACCACGTCGCAGATGTCGATGAACAGCCCGTTCTCGACCACGCCGGGGATCTGGTTCAGCACCAGGCTCAGCTGGCGCGGGTTGCCGATCCGGTTCAGGTGGCAATCCACGATATAGTTGCCCTCGTCGGTGACGAAGGGCTGCGCGCCGTTCATGCGCAGCGCGGTGGTGCGCCCCAGAACGTCCATGCCCGCCAGCACCTCTTCCAGAAGCGCGCGCGTGGTCTGCCAGCCGAACGGCACCACCTCGACCGGAAGCGGGAAGGCCCCCAGGTTGACCACCTCTTTCGCGGCATCCGCGATGACGATCATCTGGTCCGAGGCCGTCGCCACGATCTTTTCCTGCAACAGCGCCCCGCCGCCGCCCTTGATCAGGTTCAGCTGCGGGTCGAATTCGTCCGCCCCGTCGATCGTCAGGTCAAGCCAGCGGGCCTCGTCCAGCGTGGTGACCCGGATCCCGAGCTGGCGCGCCAGCTCTGCCGTGCGGGTCGAGGTGGGAACGCCCGTGACCTGCATCCCCTCGTCGCGCATCCGTTCGGCCAGGCAGCGCACCATCCAGGCGGCGGTCGATCCGGTGCCAAGCCCCACGCGCATGCCATCCTCGACGAATTCCACCGCGCGCTTCGCGGCGGCAAACTTGGCTTTGTCGATCGGTGAAAGTTCGGCGGGCATCGGCGGCTCCTTGCGGTGGGGTGGGACGCCCCGCTTATAGGCAATCGCGCCGCGGGGCGCGAGTGCGAATCCGCCCCGCCCATCGCCGCAATGGCCCCGCCCCCCGCGGGGCGACAGCGTGAAATCACCCCGGCTTGTCGTTTTCGGCCTTCGGTCTGCGCGCGGGGTTTGGCATGGTGGATCAGATCGCGCGAACGGGGGATACATGTTTCTGAGCGTCTTTGACATGTTCAAGGTCGGCGTCGGGCCGTCTTCGTCGCATACGATGGGTCCGATGGTGGCGGGCGGGCGGTTCCTGGACCTGCTGCGCGCCTCGCCGTTTCATGCCCATGGTCTGCGCGCAAGCCTGCACGGCTCGCTTGCCTTCACCGGCAAGGGGCACGCGACCGACCGGGCCACGATCCTCGGTCTGGCGGGATTCTTGCCCGAAAGCTACGAGGCCGAGGCCGCCGAGGACGTCTTGCAGGCCAACCGTGACACCGGCGTGCTTTCCCCCGAGGGACTTGGCGCGTTGCAGTTCCGGCCCGCGCAGGACCTGATCTTCGATTTCGACCACGCCCTGCCGGGCCATGCCAACGGCATGATCCTGATGGCCACCGACGCACAGGGCGACGTGATCCTGCAAGAGATCTATTATTCGATCGGCGGCGGCTTCGTGCTGACCGAGGCCGAGCTGTCGGCCGTTGACGATCGCGCGCTTGCCGCGCCCTCGCCGGTGCCGTTTCCCTTCCGCACCGCCGAAGAGATGCTGACCATGGCCCATGGCTCGGGCCTGGGCATCGCGGGGATGAAGCGCGCCAACGAACGCCGCTTCCGCCCGGAGGCCGAGATCGACGCGGGCCTTGCCCGGATCTGGGCGGTGATGAACGATTGCATCGAACGCGGCCTGTCCACCGACGGCATCCTGCCCGGCGGCCTGAAGGTGCGCCGCCGCGCCAAGGCCATCCATGAAAGCCTCAAGGCCGAGCATGGCATGAACCTGACCGCGCCGCATGTGATCAACGACTGGATGTCCACCTATGCGATGGCCGTGAACGAGGAAAACGCCGCCGGCGGGCAGGTCGTGACCGCGCCCACCAACCGCGCTGCGGGCGTGGTGCCCGCCGTCATCCGCTACTGGCTGGACCATGTGCCCGGCGCAACCTCGGCCCGGATCCCCGAATTCCTGCTGACCGCCGCCGCCATCGGCGGGCTGATCAAGCACAATGCCTCGATCTCGGGGGCCGAATGCGGCTGCCAGGCCGAGGTCGGCTCGGCCGCCGCGATGGCCGCGGCGGGGCTTTGCGCGGTTCTGGGCGGTACCCCCGAACAGATCGAAAACGCGGCCGAGATCGCGCTGGAACATCACCTCGGCATGACCTGCGATCCGGTGAAGGGGCTGGTGCAGGTACCCTGCATCGAACGCAACGGGCTTGGCGCGATCAAGGCGGTCTCGGCGGCCTCGCTTGCGCTTCGCGGCGACGGCACGCATCTGGTGCCGCTTGATGCCGCGATCGAGACCATGCGCCAGACCGGCCGCGACATGCACGAGAAATACAAGGAAACCTCGCTTGGCGGGCTGGCCGTCAACGTGCCAAATTGCTGAGCGGAGCGG
>CALMEG010000130.1 GCA_937863185.1 uncultured Paracoccaceae bacterium
CGCGCTGATGGGCGAGCTAATGCTGGCCTATGCGGTCAAGAAGGGCGTGGCGGGCTTCGTGCTCAATGGGGCGATCCGCGATGTCGACGCCTTCGTGTCGACCAACCTTCCGACCTATGCCGCCGGGGTCACGCATCGCGGCCCCTACAAGGACGGTCCCGGCGAAATCAACGTGCCCGTTGCGCTTAACGGCATGGTGGTCAATCCCGGCGATATCGTGATCGGCGACAGCGACGGCGTGCTGGCCGTGTCGATCGCCGATGCCGAAGACGTCCTGAAAAAGACCCAGGCCAAGCAGGATGCCGAAACCCGGCAGATGCAGGCCATCGCAGAGGGAAAGAACGACCGGACCTGGGTGGATGCGGCGCTGAAAAAGCTTGGCTGCGCATTCCCCGAAACCTGAAAACACGCATGAACCGGAGGAGTAACATGCTTAAACTGATGCAAAACACCGCCATCGCGGGCGCGATGATCCTGGCGGCAGGCGCCGCCTTGGCCGAATATCCCGAAAAGCCGATCGAAGTGATCGTCGGCTTCGACGCCGGCGGCGGCACCGACGTGATGGCCCGCACGGCCGCCCCCTTCATCGAGAAATACCTTGGGGAAGGCGCAAGCCTCGTGGTCAAGAACGTTCCGGGCGCCAGCGGCCAGATCGGCATCACCGAAACGGCCGCGGCCGACCCCGACGGCTATACTCTGGGCACCTTCAACCTGCCCGGCATGATGGCCCGGACGATCGACCGCGAATCCGCTTACGATGTCGACAGCTTCACCTATCTGGCCAACGTGGTGAACGATCCCAACGTGATCGTCACCTCGCAGAAAGGCGGGCTCGACACACTGGAAAAGCTGATCGAAGAGGCAAAGGCCAACCCCGGCGCAGTCACCGTGGGCATGTCGAGCCTTGGCGGCGATGACCATTTCATGCTCATCAAGCTTCAGGAACTGACCGGCGCCGAGTTCACCATCGTTCCGTTCTCGGGCTCGGCCCCGGCGCGCACGGCGCTCATGGGCGGTCATGTCGCGATGGGCATCCTCAACATCTCCGAGGTTGCCGAGTTCCAGGAAGAGCTGAACGTGCTGGGCGTGGCGCAGGCCGAACGCTCGCCCTTCGCGCCCGATCTGCCCACCTTCAAGGAACAGGGGCTGGAGCTTCTGAACGGCTCCATGCGCGGCTTCGTCGCGCCCGCCGGTCTGCCTGAAGATGTAGAGGCCAAGCTGCTTGAGGCGTTCGGCCAGCTTGCCGGCGACCAGGAATTCCTTGACGCCATGGCCGCGACGGCAAACCCCGTCGAGGTGGTGACCGGGGCCGAGTTCAAGGCACTGACCCAGGATCTCCATGATCTCGCCAAGGGTGTCTGGGAAGAAACCCCCTGGAACTGACCCTCCTGCCGGACGCGCGGCCCCTGCCTCGTGTCCGGCCCATCCCGAACCCGGAGCCGATGTCATGTCCGCACCACATACCAATCGCCTGTTTCGGCCCGAGACCTTGACCGCACTCGGGATCATCGCGGTATCCGCCGCATTCGTCATCCCGACATTCGGAATGCGCGCTATGTCCGCGCTCTTGCCCGCGGCGATGCTGGCAGGGCTGATCATCCTGGCGGTCCTTCTTCTGCTGTCTGATCAGCGCAAGGCAGCAGCTGGCGAAGAACCGAAGCCGATGACGAGTGCGCCGAAGCGCGTCGCAGGCGCCTTCGTGTTGATCGTCGCCTATGCACTTGCCACGGATTTCCTCGGCTTCTACCCGAGCACCGCGATTTCGGTCCCGCTCGTGGCGTGGATTTTCGGCTACCGCAACCCTCTCGGCCTTGCTGTCGCCACGCTGGTCGTGGTCGGTGCGATCTGGCTGATTTTTGGCCTCGGGATGTCCCAGGAATTCCCGGCCGGCCGCTTCTGGAAGGATTGAGGCCGCCATGTATTCCGATCTTCTGCACGCCCTGCCCGACGTTCTGGGCTTTTACAACTTCGCGGCCGTCATCATCGGCGTGATCGCCGGGATCGTGGTCGGCGCCATGCCCGGCCTCAGCGCGACCATGGCGATCTCGGTCCTTGTTCCCTTCACCTTCGGGCTGGAGCCGCTGGTCGCCCTTGGCCTGATGGCCGGCATCTATAACGGCGCGATGTATGGCGGGGCGAACCCCGCCGGTCTCCTGCGCATTCCCGGCACGCCCGCCGCCGGCGCCACCCCCCTCGACGGCTATCCCACGGCCCAGAAGGGCCAAGGCGGATACGCGCTTCAAGTGGCCGTAGTCTCCTCGGCCTTCGGCGGCATCGCCAGCGCCTTCGCGCTGATGCTTCTGGCCCCGCCCCTGTCGAAGGTGACGCTGCTTTTCGGCCCGTCCGAGGTGTTCTGGGTCGCGGTCTTCGGCCTTGCCTCGATCATCTTCCTGCTGGGCGGCAACCCGGTCAAGGGCCTGATCAGCGCCTGCTTCGGGGTCTTCGTTTCGGTGATCGGCGCCGATCCGATCTTCGGGACCGACCGCTACACCTTCGGCCGGCTGGAAATCTATGACGGCATCAGCATCGTGATCCTGCTGGTCGGGCTTTATGCGCTGCCACCGGTCATCGACCTGCTCGAGGTGCCGCTGAAAACCGAGACGGACGCCAACAAGCTTGGGACCGAGCCGATCTGGAAGACGCTGCCGCGCATGAAAGGCTACTGGAAGACGTGGATCCGCGGCTCTCTCATCGGGATCTGGATCGGCATCCTGCCCGGCGCGGGCGGCTCCATGGCGGCCTTCATGTCCTATAACGAGGCACGCCGGACATCGAAAACCCCCGACACCTGGGGCAACGGGGAACCCGAGGGCGTTGCGGCTTCGGAGGTTGCCAACAACGCCGATACCGCCTCTGCGCTGATCCCGGCGCTGACGCTCGGCATCCCCGGAACCGCGGTTGCGGCGGTGATGCTGGGGGGCCTGCTGATCCACGGCCTGCAACCCGGCCCGATGCTGTTCCGCGAAAACCCGGACATCGTGTTCGGCTTCATGTGGCAGTTCCTGTTCGGCGCGATCCTTCTGGTCTTCCTTGGCGGATCGCTTGCCACCAACAGCTTCGCGCGGCTTTTGAACCTGCCCCGCCCGCTGCTTGGCTCGGTGATCATCGTGCTGATGCTGATCGGGGTCTATTCGATCCACGGGCGGATGTTCGATGTCTACCTGATGCTCGGGTTCGGCGCGATCGGCTATGTCATGGACAAGCTGAAGTTCCCGCTGCCGCCGGTGGTGCTTGGCCTGATCCTCGGCGCCTTCGCCGAAGAGAACCTGCGCCTTGCCCTCAGGATCGGGCGCGGCGACTGGACGATCCTGTTCCAGAACGTCACCAGCCTGATCATCGTCGCCCTGACCGTCGCGGTCGTGGTCGGGCCGCTGATCAAGCGCCGCTACCTGAGCCGGCGGCAGGCGTCGGCGCCCGGCCAGGAACCCGGATCGAAGACGGGAACGCAAGACTAGGCCTTTGCGCGGCGCCGGGTTCACGGCGCCGCACAAGATCAAAACCAAAGAACGCGAATAACCGGAGGAGATATCATGAAACTTGGAACGATGAGCGCGATATTCGCCCTGGCGGCGTCGACCTGCCTCGCCCAAGCCGAAGAATGGACCGCCTACACCTATTCGTCGGTGTCCACGACGGCCGCCGTGAAGGGCATGAACCGCATCGCCGAACGCGTCGCAGAGGAAACCGGCAGCGATCTGACGATCGAGCTGCACCTTGGCAAGACGCTTCAGATCGCGTCGTCTGACATCACGCAGGCGGTCGGGGATGGCGTCGTCGATTTCGCTGCGGACTTCTTCTTCTCGGGCAACGTACCGCTGGCGCGGGTGCTGAACCTGCCCATGCTGATCGAGAACGACGATGAATGGGCAAAGGCCTATGCCGCGATGGAGCCGGCGCTGGTCGAGGCCTTCGGTGAACAGGGCGTAGTCCTTCTGGGGGGCTACCGCTACCCAGAACAGACGATCTTCACCACCTTCGAGATTGACGGACTCGATGACCTGAACGGTCACAAGATCCGCGTGACCTCGCCCGAACAGGGCAAGTTCATCGAAGAGTTCGGCGGCGCGCCGATCACGCTTTCGGGCAGCGATGTTCCCACCTCGCTTGAACGCGGTGTGATCGAGGGCGTGCTGACCGCATCGGCCGGCGGTGCCAAGAACTGGCACGAATTCCTGCCCTACAACTACCGTTTCTCGGTGAACTATGGCAACTCGATGATCATCGCCAACGCCGACGCTTTCGAGGCGCTGAGCGAGGAGACGCAAGCGACCCTGCGCAAGATCGTGGCGGAAGAAGGCCCCGCGACGACCGCTGAGTTCACCGAGGACGAAGGTGTCCAGATGAAATCGCAGGCCGAAGCCGGCATGACCATCGTGCAGGCCGCAGATGGCGACGCAGATGCAGCGCGTGCAAAACTGACCCCATTCTGGGAGGCATGGGCCAAGGAAAACGGCCCGGAATACGAAGCCGCCCTCCAGGCCGTCCGCGAAGCGATCGGTAAGTAAAATGCAGGGGCAGGATCAGGGGCCGGTCTCGGCCGGCCCCGCCTTCGATGTGGCGGCCCGCCTGACCCGTATTGCGACGGGTGCGGTGCTGGCCGCGCTGGTGACACTTGTCTGTGGCGAAGCCTTCCTTCGAGGCGCCTTCAACTATTCCCTCGGCTTCGCCGAAGAGTTGACCGGCTACGGCGTCGTGATGCTGACTTTCTTCGGCGCCTCTCTTGCCTTGCGGCAGGGCTCGCTTTTCCAGGTGCATTTCCTGTTCGATGCTGTTCCGACGCACGTTCGGCTTTGGCTGATGCGGGTGTTCGTGGTGGTGGCGCTTGCCATCTGCATCATTCTGGCCTGGAAAACGAAGGACGTGATGCTCAGCTCGTTTGCGCGCGGCAAATTCGCCCCGACCGTGCTGCGCACGCCGCTGTGGATCCCGCAGATGCTGTTGCCCCTGGGGTTTGGCGTGATCGGTTTCTTTCTGATCGAGAAAGTCCTTTTGACCTTCGGCCGGACCGAGGAGGAAACCTGATGGAAGCGATACTCGCCTTCGGCCTGTTGATCGGCCTCATCATTGGCGGCATGTGGGTGCAGTTCGCCGTGGCCGGGTCCGGCCTGTTCTACATCTGGCTGCTGAAGGGGTTCGGCGGTTTCAAGGCGCTTGGCATCGTCAGCTGGGGCGCCGCCAACAGCTTCACGCTGGCCGCGATCCCGCTGTTCGTGCTCATGGCCGAAATCCTGCTGGGATCAGGCCTGTCCACCCGCCTTTACAACGGCGTGGCCCCATTCATGCGCCGCCTGCCCGGCGGGCTTCTGCATACCAATATCGCAGGCAGCGGGATCTTTGCCGCAATCTCGGGCGGCAGTGCGCCAACCGCTGCGGCGATGTCGACTGTGGCGCTGCCCGAACTCGCGGCACGCGGCTACAACCTGCGGCTGACTGCGGGATCTCTGGCCGCCGGCGGGACGCTTGGCATCCTGATTCCGCCTTCCATCACCATGATCATCTATGCCACCTTCACCGAGACCTCGATCGCACGGCTTTTTGCTGCGGGCCTGATCCCGGGGATCCTTTTGGCGCTGTGCTATATGGGTTTCATCATGTTGCGCGTGGTAATGAATCCCGCGCTTGCGCCGAAGGACACCGCGCGCGCGACCGCGTCCGAACTCGGGCACGCACTTCTGGACATCGTGCCGTTCCTTCTGCTTATCATGATCGTTCTGGGCAGCATCTACGGCGGTTTCGCCACCCCAACCGAGGCAGGCGCCGTCGGAACCATCGGGGCGATCCTCATCGCCGCGCTTTACCGCCGCCTTTCCTGGAGCCTTCTGACCGAAGCGCTTTCACGCACCGCAGTCATGAGCGGGAACATCCTGTTCATCGTGTTCACCTCGATGATCTTCGCCTATGCCACCGCACTTTCGGGCATCGGTGAGGATCTGGTTGCCATGCTGGAAGACGCCGAGGTCTCGCGCCTAGCCTTCCTGCTGATCGTCATGGTCGTCTTCGCCATCCTGGGATGCTTCATGGAGGGGTTGGGCATGATCGCGATCATCGTTCCGGTCATTTTCCCCGCGCTTCTCGCGCTCGATGTCGATCCGATCTGGTTCGGGGTCTTCGTCGTGATCCTGGTCGAACTGGGGCAGCTCACGCCGCCTCTGGGTGTGATCCTGTTCGTCGTGGCAAGTTCGTCGGACAAGGTGAAGGTCGAAGACGTTATCATGGGGACACTGCCTTTCTTCATCATCATACTTGCCTTCATGATGCTGTTGATCGCGTTCCCGCAGATCGCCCTGTTCCTGCCCACGTTCACCTTCGGATGACCCCATGACCTACCCCTTCCCCGAGCCTGTCGTAATAGATGCCGAGGTCTTTACCGAACTGCCGGCCTCTTTGCGGCGAGGCGGCGTTTCCTCCTACTGGGCGGATCGCAACCGGCGGGGGCAGACCGTCGACAGCTTTATCGAAGGGCCGTCATTCGACCGTCAGGGCAACCTCTATTTCGTCGACATCCCGTTCGGCCGGATCTTCCGCTGCGACCCTCGGGGCAACATCGAACAGATCGCCGATTACGACGGGCAGCCCAATGGACTGAAGATTCATGCCGACGGACGTATCTTCATCGCGGATTTCCAGAATGGGATCATGCAGCTCGATCCCGCGACCGGAGAGGTTACACATGCCCTGCGCGATTGCGATACGGAAGGGTTCAAGGGGTGCAACGACCTGCATTTCGGGCGTGACGGGGCGCTCTATTTCACCGATCAGGGGCAAACCGGACTGCAGGACCCGACCGGCCGGGTCTACCGCTGGCAGCCCGAGACCGGAACCCTTACCTGCCTGATCGACAAGGTGCCAAGCCCAAACGGGCTGGTTCTGGACCGTGACGAACATGTGCTTTTCCTTGCCGTCACCCGTGCCAATGCCGTCTGGGGCCTGCCACTTTCACCCAGCGGACGCGTAAACAAGGCGGGGCTCTTCTTGCAATTCTCGGGCGGACGCGCGGGTCCGGACGGACTTGCGCTGACGGCGCAAAACGGGGTGGTGGTCTGCCAGACGGGAATGGGGCTAGTCTGGGTGCACGACGCGCTTGGACGGCCCGTTGCGGTCGTGCGCTCTCCGCGCGGCCTTGGCACGACGAACTGCGCGTTCGGGGGCGTGGACGGGCGCACGCTCTTCATCACCGAATCCGACAGCGGGGCGATCCTCAGGGCCGAATTCCCGCAAGAGCTGGATATTTCAGGCGCCCCTATGTTTGCCCACGCCACAGGGTGACCCCCCGGACCATTTCGGGTTTGCCGGGCGCCTGCTATTTTGCTTTCTGTTCAATTCCGCTCCCTGCACGGCAAGCGGCGTGCAACCGGAACGGAAAGGAAGCAGGCATGGCAAGACGCATTCTTCACGTCGTAAGCAATGTCGCGCATTACGGCGACCCCGCCCATCCGACCGGGCTTTGGCTGTCGGAGCTAACCCATGCCTGGGATGTCTTTTCGGCGTAGGGATGGGAACAACGCATCGTCAGCCCGAA
>CALMEG010000131.1 GCA_937863185.1 uncultured Paracoccaceae bacterium
GCGCTACGGAACGGTGCTGCTTGCCACCGTGCAGGCCTACGGCATCGCCGTGGGGCTTGAAAGCGGCGCCAATATCGTCACCGACCCGGGCTGGTTCTTCAAGATTTCCGCCGTCATCACGCTGGTCGGCGGCACCATGTTCCTGATGTGGCTCGGCGAGCAGATCACCGCGCGCGGCATCGGCAACGGCATCTCGCTGATCATCTTCGTGGGCATCGTGGCCGAGATCCCGGCCGCGCTTGCGCTGTTCTTCAGCCAGGGCCGTTCGGGCGCGATCCCGACCCCGGTCATCCTGGGCGTGATCGTGATGGTCGTCGCGGTGATCGGGTTCGTGGTCTTCATGGAGCGCGCGCTGCGCAAGATCCATATCCAGTATCCGCGCCGCCAGGTTGGCATGAAGGTCTATGACGGCGGCTCCTCTCACCTGCCGATCAAGGTGAACCCGGCAGGCGTGATCCCGGCGATCTTCGCCTCGTCGCTGCTGCTGCTGCCGACCACGATCTCGACCTTCTCGGGCGCGCAGACCGGGCCGATCATGTCGACGATTCTGGCCTATTTCGGCCCCGGCCAGCCGCTTTATCTGCTGTTCTTCACGGCGATGATCGTGTTCTTCGCTTATTTCTACACCGCGAACGTATCGTTCAAATCGGACGATGTGGCCGAGAACCTGAAGAATCAAGGCGGCTTCATTCCGGGCATTCGCCCTGGCAAGAAGACCGAGGATTATCTCGACTATGTCGTGGCGCGCGTCCTGGTGCTCGGCTCGGCCTATCTGGCGGCCGTCTGCCTTCTGCCCGAGATCCTGCGTTCGCAGCTGTCGATCCCGTTCTATTTCGGTGGCACCTCGGTGCTGATCGTGGTTTCGGTCACGATGGACACGATCAACCAGATCCAGTCGCATCTTCTGGCGCACCAGTATGAGGGGCTGATCGAGAAGTCGCAGCTGCGCGGCAAGAAGAAATCCGGCGGCAAGAAAGCCCCCGCGCGGCGCTGATACGGGAAGACGCAGGCTCATGACGAACATCATCCTTCTGGGACCGCCCGGCGCGGGCAAGGGAACGCAGGCGCGCCGGCTGGTGGAAGGGCGGGGCATGGTCCAGCTGTCCACCGGCGACATGCTGCGCGAGGCGATGGCCTCGGGCACCGAGATGGGCAGGAAGGTTTCCGATGTCATGAGCTGCGGAGAGCTGGTCACGGATGAGATCGTGATCGGCCTGATCGAGGAAAAAATCGCCGGTACGGCGGGGGCCGGATTCATCTTCGACGGCTTCCCGCGCACCCTGCCGCAGGCCGATGCGCTTGGCGATCTGCTGGCGCGCACGGGCCAGGCCCTTGATGCGGTGATCGAGATGCGGGTGGATGACGCGGCGCTTGTCGCGCGGATCACCGGCCGCTTCACCTGCGGAAATTGCGGAGAGGTCTATCACGACGCAACGAAGCCCACGGCCAGGCCGGGGGTCTGCGACGTTTGCGGCTCGACCGATCTGCGGCGCCGGGCGGATGACAACGAAGACAGCCTGCGCCAGCGTCTGATGGAATATTACAAGAAGACCTCGCCGCTGATCGGCTATTACTATGCGCTTGGCAAGCTGCGCACGGTCGACGGGCTGGCGGCGATCGACGCGGTCGGGGACGGGATTTCGGCCATCCTGGACGGGGCGGGCGGATAAGCCTCGGGCGGCGCTTGACCTTCCGGGAAAATCCCTCTAGGTCACGTCGTCTCGGAAGAGAATCGTTGCGGAGACCGGGTTTTCCCACCCGCCGGAACGATGAGCGGCCCGAAGCACTGCTTTCGGGCCTTCTGTTGTGAAAAAAGGTTCTGGGGTTACGGAACCGCAACGAAAAGGAACATACGCGTGGCACGTATTGCTGGCGTCAACATCCCGACGGGGAAACGCGTCCCCATCGCCTTGACCTACATCACCGGGATCGGATCCCATGTCGCGGAACAGATCTGCGAAGCCGTGGGCATCGACCGCACCCGTCGCGTGAACGAGCTTTCGGATGCCGAAGTGCTCGCGATCCGCGAACATATCGACGCGAACTACACCGTCGAGGGCGACCTGCGCCGCGAAACGCAGATCAACATCAAGCGCCTGATGGACCTTGGCTGCTATCGCGGCCTGCGCCATCGTCGCAACCTGCCCGTGCGCGGTCAGCGCACCCACACCAACGCCCGCACCCGCAAGGGCCCGGCGAAGCCGATCGCCGGCAAGAAGAAGTAAGGGGAGGGTTGAGATATGGCTCGTGACAAGACCCGCGTGAAGCGCAAGGAGCGCAAGAACATCGCCGCTGGCGTCGTTCATGTGAACTCGTCCTTCAACAACACCAAGATCCTGATCTCGGACGTTCAGGGCAACGCGATCTCGTGGTCCTCGTCGGGGACGATGGGGTTCAAGGGCTCGCGCAAGTCGACGCCCTACGCGGCCCAGATGGCTGCCGAGGATGCGGCCCGCAAGGCGCAAGAGCATGGCATGAAGACCGTCGAGGTCGAAGTGCAAGGCCCCGGTTCGGGCCGTGAAAGCGCGCTGCGCGCCTTGGCCGCGGTGGGTCTGAACATCACTTCGATCCGCGACGTGACGCCGATCGCGCATAACGGCTGTCGTCCGCCGAAGCGCCGTCGCGTCTGACGCAACTTTTCTGCCCCCGGGCCGCGCGATCGCCGCGCGGCCCGGGGTCTTTTCGCATTTAACCTCGGGCGTCCCCGGCTTACGGACATGGGCTTGGGACAGGAATGGAGGCGAACGCATGATCCACAAAAATTGGGCAGAGCTTATCAAGCCGACGCAGCTTGACGTGAAGCCGGGTTCGGACCCGCAGCGTCAGGCGACGGTGATGGCCGAACCGCTCGAGCGCGGCTTCGGCCTGACGCTCGGCAACGCGCTGCGCCGCGTGCTGATGTCCTCGCTGCAAGGCGCGGCCATCACCTCGGTGCAGATCGACAACGTCCTGCACGAGTTTTCCAGCGTGGCCGGTGTGCGTGAAGACGTCACCGACATCGTGCTGAACCTGAAGGGCGTCGCGCTGAAGATGGAAGTGGAAGGGCCGAAGCGCCTGACGATCTCGGCGAAGGGGCCGGGGATCGTGACCGCCGGCGATATTTCCGAAACCAACGGGATCGAGGTTCTGAACAAGGACCATGTGATCTGCCACCTCGACGAGGGCGCCGATTTCTTCTGCGAACTGACGGTCAACACCGGCAAGGGCTATGTC
>CALMEG010000132.1 GCA_937863185.1 uncultured Paracoccaceae bacterium
GATATTCTCCAGCGTGACGCCTTGGCGCGGGTCATAGCCGGGATGGGCGACGAAGCGGCGCGCGGTTTGTTCGGCAATCGCCGTGCCATCGGTCAACCCCGCGCGGAAGCGGATGGCAGAGGCGTCGCGCGGCCGGTCGGTTTCACCCTGAAAGACGCAATGTGCCGCGGTCAGGACCAGTTCGGGCGCAATCAGCACCCCGGTGCAGAAGCCCCCGCCAAGATCGAGCTTGCCCACCGCCTCCCAGCCAAAGACCTCTTCGCGCCGGGTTAGCCGGTCAAGACCCGAATTCTGCGCCAGAACCGGGGCCACCCCGGCCAGAACGGCGATTATCCCGAGTATCCATGTCGCCGGCTTCATGGGCGCAGGAACTTCGCGCCGCCGGTCTTGATGAACTTGCCGGCGCCCGAACCCGAGGGCGCGGAAAGTGCCGCCCGCAGGTCCGCCACCGCATCGACCAGCGTGCCAAGCGATACCTTGCGGCTGTCCATCTCGGCCTTGGCCGAAACGACCGACACGATCCGCGGCTCGCCGCCACGCATGGCGAAGACCGGCGCGCCGGAAGAGCCGTAATCGGCATCGCAGGACATCAGCAGGACGCTGCCCTCGCGGTTGATCACCTCGCAGACCTCTTGCAGCGACGGAGCCTCGGCGCGGTCATGCGCGTATGAGACCACGCCCACCGTCTCCCCCCGCCGGGGCGCCGCATCAAGCGCGAAGGGGTGCACCTGCGGCAGACGGATCGGCTGGCTCAGTTCGATCAGCGCCAGATCCCATGACACACGGTCCACACGGTCGCGGCCCTGATAGACGTAATCGGGATGCGCAAGCGCTCGGCGCGCCCCCCGATAGGCCACCGCGCGCCCGTTGCGCCAGCCCGCGCGGAACTCGATCGCGCCCGCGTCGATCATCTGCCCGCTGTCGCGGCTGTAAAGGCAATGCGCGGCGGTCAGGACCAGATCGGGCGCAATCAGCGCCCCGGTGCAGAACGAATCATCGCCCAGGTTCAGCCGGCCCACGGCCTCCCAGCCGCGGGTATCGTCCCCCGTGGCCAGGGTCCGCAGGGCACTTTGCTCGGCCCAGAGCGGCTGCGCCAGCAATACTCCCAGCACCAAGATCAGTCTTCGCATTCCACCATCCCGCATCAGATCGCAGGAAGCCTAGGCCTCGCCTGCGGCGAGATTATGGCGAACCCGACAATGCGCGCGGCTTCGGACCGCCCGTGGCCCAGTCCAGAAGCTCGACCTTATGGACGACCGGAATGGCCGTGCCCGACCCGATCTGCATCATGCAACCGATATTGCCCGCCGCGATTACCTGCGGCGCGCGTGCCTCAAGCGTGGCAACCTTGCGCCGCTTCAACTCGCCCGAGATTTCGGGCTGCAACAGGTTGTAGGTGCCGGCCGAGCCGCAGCACAGGTGGCTGTCGGCGGGTTCCACCACCTCGAACCCGGCGGCTTTCAGCAAGGTCTTGGGCGCCGTCTTGACCTGCTGGCCGTGCTGAAGCGAGCAGGCGGCGTGATAGGCCACGCGCAGCCCCTTCGGCGCGCCCTCCGGCAGGCCGATACCCTCCAGGAATTCCGAGATGTCGCAGGCGAGGCCCGCCACCTTCGCGGCATCCTGCGCGATCGGATCGGTGCGGAACATATGGCCGTAATCCTTCACCGTGGTGCCGCAGCCCGAGGTGTTGATGATGATCGCGTCCAGGTCGCCCTCGGCCAGGAAGGCGCGGATATTCGTGGCCGCCTGCGCGTGGCTTTCACCCGCGCGCCCCATGTGATGGCTGAGCGCGCCGCAGCACCCCATCCCGCGCGGGATCACCACCGCGCAGCCCAGCCGGCGCAGAAGGCGGATCGTGGCGTCGTTGATATCGGTATTGAGCGCCTTTTGCGCACAGCCCGTCATCAGCGCCACCCGGTAGCGCCGCGCCCCTGTCGGCGCAAAGACCTGCGGATCGTCATTGCGGCTGACCGGCGGCACCTGCTTTGGCGCCATGGCAATCATCGCGCGCAGCCGCGGATCGGGCAGAAGCCGGGCGAAGGGCCGCGCAGCCTTGGCCCCCAGAAGCGCCAGCCGGAAGCGCCCCGGATAGGGCACGATCTTCGCCAGCGTCCAGCGCAGCAGCCGGTCGTGCCATGGCCTGCGATAGGTCTTTTCCACATGGGCGCGCGCATGGTCGATCAGGTGCATGTAATGCACGCCCGAGGGGCAGGTCGTCATGCAGGCAAGGCAGGACAGGCAGCGATCCAGATGCCGGACCGTGCGCGCATCCGCCGGACGGCCGGATTCGAGCATCTCCTTGATCAGGTAGATGCGCCCCCGCGGGCTGTCGAGTTCATCGCCCAGCACCTGATAGCTGGGGCATGTCGCGGTGCAAAATCCGCAATGCACGCAGGCGCGCAGGATCTCGTTGGCGCGCGCGACGCCCGGATCGGCCAGCTGCTCTTTCGTGAAATGCGTCTGCATCAGCCCATCCTTCCGGGGTTGAGGATCGCGCGCGGATCGAATTGCGCGCGCAGGCCCGCCGAAAGCGCCGCGACGGGCGCGGGTTCGGGGTGGAAGGCCCCCGCCCCTGATCCACGCATCCGCGTGGCATGGCCCGCGAAAGGCGCCGCAAGCGCGCGCGCATCCGTGCCTTCGGGCACCAGCGCCCAGATCAGCCCGCCGCCCCAGTCCAGCACCACCGGAAAGCCCAGCCGCGCCACGATTCCCGGCGCATCGCCCGGCTTCACCGAAAAGCGCCACAGATCGCCCGTCGCGCCATGGAACGGCGCCACCTCGCCCAGATCGCGCCACAGCGCGGCCGCGCCGTCACGCATTTCGATCACGCGGCCGAAAGGCGCCAGCAGAACGGCCAGGCGCCCTGCGCGGTAGCTCACGGATTCCGACAGCCCCTCGATGCGCACCATCGCGCCCGTGCCCGGCAGCCAGCCCGCCCCCGTCACGTCATAGGGCGCGCCAAGGGCCGCGGACAAGGCGGGCACCGCGGCGGCGGGATCAAGGTCGGGCAGGATCAGCGTGGCCTGTTCGGCCGGGGCGGGCAGCAGCTTGAAGCTCAGTTCGCTCAGCACGCCAAGGGTGCCCCAGCTTCCCGCCATCAGCTTGACCAGATCATAGCCGGTCACGTTCTTCATCACCCGCCCGCCATTCTTCACCACGGCGCCCGATCCATCGTCGAAGCGCACGCCGATCAGCGAATCGCGGCACGCCCCGGCCTGGATCCGGCGCGGGCCCGAGACATTGGCCGCCACCACCCCGCCGATCGTGCTTTCGCCCGCAGCGCCCAGAACGGGGCCCCAGCGCACCGGCTCGAAGGGTAGGCGCTGTCCTTCGGCGGCGATCAGCGCCCCGACCTCGGCAAGGGGCGTGCCCGCCCGCACCACAAGCGTCAGCGCGGCGGGCTCGTAAAGGCTGACCCCCCGCAGCCCGCCCGTATGCAGCGCCGCCCCCGACAGGTCGGCGCCCACGGGACGGGTGCCGCCCCCCACGATGCGCAGGGGCGCGCGGGCATCGCGGATCGCTTCGGAAAGCTGCGCTTCGGTCTCGGGTCTCATGCGGTTCTCCGGGGGGCGCTTGCCGCAAGCGGGAAGACCTTGGCGGGGTTCAAAAGCCAGTGCGGATCGAACACGTCCTTCACCCGCATCTGCGCCTCCAGATCGGCGGGGGCGAACTGCACCCCCATCAGGTCGCGCTTTTCGATTCCCACGCCATGTTCGCCGGTCAGGCAGCCGCCCACCTCGACGCAAAGCTTCAGGATCTCGGCGCCAAGCGCCTCGCAGCGCTCCAGATCACCCCGCGTGTTGGCATTGTAAAGGATCAGCGGATGCATGTTGCCGTCGCCCGCGTGAAAGACGTTGCCGACGGCCAGGCCGAACTCGGCCGACATCTCGCCGATGCGGCGCAGCACATGGGGCAGGCTTGACACCGGGATCGTGCCGTCAAGGCACATGTAGTCGTTGATTTGCCCCATTGCGCCGAAGGCCGACTTGCGGCCCAGCCAGATGCGCTTCGCCTCGTCCTCGCTGGTGGCCTCGCGGAATTCCACGGGGGAATGGCGCTCTGCGATCCGGCGGATCAGGCCAAGCTGCTCGGCGATCTCGGCGCCGCTGCCCTCGACCTCGACGATCAGCAGCGCCTCGCAATCGGGATAGCCGGCATGGGCGAAATCCTCGGTCGCGCGGATGCAGGGGCGGTCCATGAACTCGATCGCCACGGGCAGCACGCCGGCGCGGATGATATCGGCCACGCAGGCGCCCGCGACCTCGTTCGAGTCAAACCCGATCAGCACCGGGCGCGCGCCTTCGGGCGCGCGCAGGATGCGCAGCGTGGCCTCTGTCACCACGCCAAGCTGCCCTTCCGATCCGCAGATCACCCCCAGAAGATCAAGCCCCGCCGCATCGCACCACGGCCCGCCGATCTCGATCACCTCGCCGGCCATCGTCACCAGCGTGACCCCCAGAAGATTGTTGGTGGTGACGCCGTATTTCAGGCAATGCGCCCCGCCCGAGTTCATGGCAATATTCCCCGCGATCGCGCAGGCAAGCTGGCTTGAGGGATCGGGCGCATAAAACCAGCCCTCCCCCTCGACCGCCCCGGTGACCGACAGGTTGGTGCGCCCGGCCTCGACCCGGATGAAGCGGTTGTCATAATCGACCTCGAGCACGGCATTCATCCGCGCCAGACCCAGCACCACCGCATCGGCCGAGGGCATCGCCCCACCGGCAAGGCTCGTGCCCGCGCCACGCGGCACGACCGGCACGCCCTCGTCATGGCAAAGCCGCAGGGCCGCGGCCACCTCGGCGGTGGTGCGGGGCAAGACCACCGCCAGCGGCGCGCAGCTATAGGCGGCAAGCGCATCGCATTCATAGGCGCGGGTCTCGGCCGGATCGTCGATCACCGCATCGGCGGGCAGCAGCGCGCGCAACCGCGCGACGATCTGCGCCTTGCGGGCAAGAACTCCGGCATTCGGTATCGGCATTTGCATGGCACGCCCCTCCCTATTGGTTAGTTTTTATAACCAATTTTGCCATCTGGCAACAAATCAATCGCACCTTTAGGATGCCGCGAATGATCGAGACCTTCCATATCGGCCCGCTTGGTCCCGGCGATATCGCCGCACTTGCGCTTCTGGTCGCGTGCTGGCTTGCCATCGGCTGGATATCCGAACACCCCCCGCGCAACCGCATCTCGGTCGGGCGGCTGATGGAGGGGTACCGGCGCGAATGGATGCGCCAGCTTGTCACGCGAGAGCCGCGCATCTTCGATGCCGCCATCATGGACAGCCTGCGCCACGGCACGACCTTCTTCGCCTCGACCTCGCTGATCGCCATCGGGGGCGGTTTCGCGCTGATCGGCAACCCCGAACGCCTGGCGGCGGTGGCCTCGGACCTCGCGCTCGATACCGGCCCGGCCCTCTTGTGGGAGGCCAAGATCCTGACCGCGATCATGCTGGGCGCCAATGCCTTCCTGAAATTCGTCTGGGCGCACAGGCTGTTCAACTATTGCGCCATCGCCATGGCCGCCGTGCCCAACGATGTCGGAGAGATCGCCTATGCCCGCGCCGCCCAGGCGGCCGAGGTCAATATCAATGCCGCGAAGAGCTTCAATCGCGGGTTGCGCTCAGTCTATTTCGCGCTTGCCTCGCTGGCCTGGATGCTTGGACCGGTCGTCCTTGTGACGGCCACGGTCCTGACAACGGCGATGCTGTGGCGGCGCGAATTCGCCTCGACCTCGCGCCGGGCGCTGCTGGCGAACCCGCCCGGCTGACACGGGCCCCGCAGCTCTCAGGCGCGGCGGCGCCCACGCCCCTCGACCAGCCAGGCCGCAACCGACAAGAGCACCGCGATCAGCAGGAACCCCCATGCCGGCAGAAGTGGCGCGACCCGTATGTCCACCGTCGCACTTGCCCCGCGCGGGGTGATGCCGATCCAGCCGCGGCCCGCGGTCACGCGCCCGGCGCGCACCGTGCGAATGTCGGGCTGGCCCTCTTCGAGGCGCAGCGCCGCACCGCCGCTTGCGGCAAGCGCTGGGGCCAGCGGATCGGCGCTTGCGATCGTCTTCTCGAACTCGCGCGGGCTGGCCGGACCAAGCGCGAAGACCCGCTCCAGATCGTCCTGACGCAGGCGATAAAGCCCCTCGGACGGCGCGGTCCAACGCGCGGTGAAGCGGCCCGGCGCGGTTTCGGACAGGGTGATCTCATGCGTGCTGCCATCGGGCGCGGTCAGTTCGACCGGCGGCACCGTTTCCTCCATCGAGCGGCGGATAATCGTCAGGGCAAGGCTGCCGGGTTCGACCTTGGCGTAAAGCGCCTCTTCCTCAAGCTCGGGCTCTTTCATGGACCAGTGCGCGATGCGGCGCAGCAGTTCAAGCTGCGGCCCGCCGCCCTCGTAGCCGCGGTCCCACAGCCAGGGATGATCCGAGGCCAGCAGCGCGATGCGCCCGTCCCCCTTGCGATCCAGAAGCAGAAGCGGTGCGCCCTCCACGCCCTCCATCACCACCTGACCGCTGGCATTGCTCAGCTCGATCTGGCGCAGCCAGCGGCCCCAATGGGGCCGGCTTTCATCCACCTGACCGTCCTTTAAGACCGGCGCCCCCTCCAGCGCCGCGGTGACGGGATGGCGGCGGCCAAGCTCGGTCGGCATCGGCAGGAAGGCCTGCGACAGCACCCGTCCGGTCGGCCGCGCGGGCATGATCTCGCCCAGATCTGTCTGCCAGAGGCTTTCCACGGTCGCAAATTCCGGCCCGGCCGAGATCAGGACCGCCCCGCCCCGTTCGACATAATCGCGGATATTGCTGAAGTAACCCGAGGGCAGGATGCCGCGCTCGCCATAGCGGTCGAAGATGATCAGGTCGAATTCGTCGATCTTGTCGACGAACAGCTCCTGCGTGGGAAAGGCGATCAAGGACAGTTCCGACACCGGCACGCCATCCTGCTTTTCCGGTGGGCGCAGGATGGTGAAATGCACCAGATCCACCGCCGAATCGGACTTGAGCAGGTTGCGCCAGGTCCGTTCCCCCGCATGCGGCTCGCCCGAGACCAGAAGCACGCGCAGACGGTCGCGCACGCCGTTGATCTGCACCACGGCGCTGTTGTTGCGCTCGGTCAGCTCGCCCTCGGCGGGGGCCAGCGTGAACTGCCCCCCGTTCTGCCCGCCATGATCCAGAACCAGCGGCAGTTCCAGCGGCTGGCCCACATCGACCTCGTAGCTTTGCGC
>CALMEG010000133.1 GCA_937863185.1 uncultured Paracoccaceae bacterium
TGGACGCGCGCGCAGGTCCTGGCCTGAGCCCTAGGCCTCGTCCTCTGCGGGGGCCGCTTTCATCAGCCGGTCGGCCTTCTTGCGCACCAGGACCGAGCGCAGGTCGTGCATCGCCAGCAAAAGCGCATCCGTCACCTCGTCCAGTTGCGCGTCGCTGGCTTTCGACTGCACCCATTGCGTCGTCAGGTTGAGGTGATCCACCGCGCGGTGGATATCGTCCATGTCGCGCGCCGCCAGTTGGGCGATGCGGCGCGCGAGCCAGTCGCGGATCACGGCCAGGTCGGCCTCGGACAGCGTGCCATCGCCCTGCGGCTTGATCTCGCCGTTGCGGACATTGACGACGGCGATCTGGTCCATCTCGATGCGGCGCTGACGGTTTTCGGTATCGACCCGAAAGACCGCGGCGCCATTCTCGCGGATACGAAAGTAGTATTCCGGCAGATCGCCCGGCATCTGGCCCCCTGGGTGCTATTTCAGGCCTTCGCAGAAGGTCTTGATACGCGCGCAGGCCTCTTTCAGCGCGGCGTCCGAGGTAGCGTAGCTGATCCGGAAATTGGGCGAAAGACCGAAGGCCGCGCCGAAGACCACCGCCAAGCCGGTCTCGTCCAGCAGGGCCGAGGCGAAGGCTTCGTCATCGGTGATCTTCCTGCCGCCGGCCGAGGTCTTGCCGATCAGCGCACGGATCGAGGGATAGACATAGAACGCGCCTTCCGGGGTGGGGCATTCGATGCCGGGGCAATCGTTCAGCGCCGCGACCACCAGATCGCGTCGCCGTGCAAAGGCCACGCGGCTTTCGGCGATATAGTCCTGCGGGCCGTTCAGCGCCTCGACCGCGGCGGCCTGGCTGACCGAGCAGGGGTTCGAGGTGGATTGCGACTGCACCTTGCCCATCGCCTTGATCAGCTCTTTCGGGCCGCCGGCGTAACCGATCCGCCAGCCCGTCATCGCATAGGCCTTGGAGACGCCGTTGCAGGTCAGCGTGCGGTCGTAAAGCGCGGGTTCCACCTCGGCAGGGGTGACGAATTCGAAATCGTCGAAGACGAGGTGTTCATACATGTCGTCCGACATCACCCAGACATGGGGGTGACGCAGCAGCACATCGGTCAGCTCTTTCAGCTCGGCCCGGCTGTAGCCCGCGCCCGACGGGTTCGAGGGCGAGTTGAAGATGAACCATTTGGTCTTCGGCGTGATCGCGGCCTCAAGCTGCTCGCCGGTGATCTTGTAGCCGGTCTGCATCGGCCCCTCGACGAAGACGGGCGTGCCGCCGGCCAGCAGCACCATGTCGGGATAGCTGACCCAGTAGGGCGCGGGGATGATCACCTCGTCGCCGGGGTTCAGCGTGGCCACCAGCGCGTTGTAAAGCACCTGCTTGCCGCCCGAGCTAACCGTGATCTGGTCGGGCGCATAGCTCAGCCCGTTTTCGCGGGCGAACTTCGCGCAGATCGCCTTCTTCAGTTCGGGGGTTCCGTCGACGGCGGTGTATTTCGTCCGGCCCGCCTCGATCGCGTCGATGGCGGCGCGCTTGATATTGTCGGGGGTGTCGAAATCGGGCTCGCCCGCGCCAAGGCCGATCACGTCGCGCCCGGCCTCCTTCAGCTCGCGTGCCTTGTTGGTTACGGCGATGGTCGGTGAGGGTTTTACGCGCGCCAGCGTGTCAGAGAGAAAGGCCATGGCGAAGCTCCGGTTTGTATCTGCCGGAGGCATGTCTTAGGCTCTGCCCCGACATCGTTCAAGCACGAAGAGGAGAATTCGCCATGAGTGCAGACAAGGGAACGGACTGGTATGGCCCCGAAACCGCAACCTTCGGGGACCGTCTGGCGGACGCGCGCGAGGCTGCGGGGCTGAGCCAGGCGGATCTTGCCGCTAAACTGGGCGTGCGCCTTGAAACCCTGGAAAGCTGGGAGGACGACGCCTCGGACCCCCGTGCCAACCGGCTGTCGAAGCTGGCGGGGCTTCTGGGCGTGTCGATGATGTGGCTTCTGACCGGAGAGGGAGAGGGGCTGGAAGGCCCGCCCGAGGCCGGGTCCGATCCGGGAAGCGAACGCGAAACCGTGCGCGAGATCCGTGCGATCCGCGCCGTTCTCGAAGAGCTTGACGCCCGCCTCGGGCGGCTTGAGCGGCGCCTTGTGACGGGGGACGCATGATGGCCGAGACGGCGCAGGAACGACTGAAGCGGATGGCGATGCGCAGCTGGCGCCGCGGCACCAAGGAGATGGACCTGATCCTCGGCCCCTATGCCGAGGCGAACCTGGCAGGGATGGCGCCGGCGCGGCTGGACCTGTTCGACGCTCTTCTGACCGAGAACGACCAGGACCTTTATCCCTGGATCACCGGCGCGGCGCCGTGCCCCGCGCAGTACCGCGACCTGCTGGATGAGATCGGCGCCTTCGCCCGCACCCGCCACGGCGCGGCCTGAGGCCTGTCAGGTCGTGATTTGATCGGCATTTGATCCCTATTTGTTTCGTTTAACGAAAAGTTTGGTCTTTTCCGTCAGGGTCGCTTTCGGGCAGCGACGCTGACGGAGAAGACGATGACCTTGCAACGAAACGTGGATGGGGCCCCGGGGCCGGGGCTGATGGCCACCTATCTTGAAACCCTCGCTCTGGTAGAGCGGCTGCACCGCCTGCTTCTTGATGTCATCAAGGATGAGTTCGAGCGGCTTGGCATCCTTGAGATCAACTCGGTGCAGGCGCTTTTGCTGTTCAATATCGGCGACAACGAGGTCACCGCCGGAGAGCTGCGCTCGCGCGGGTATTACCAGGGCTCGAACGTGTCCTACAATCTCAAGAAGCTGGTCGAGACGGGCTACATGCACCACCAGCGCTGCGAGATCGACCGCCGCTCGGTTCGCGTCCGGCTGACCGCGAAGGGCAGGGCGCTGCGCGACGCGGTGGGCACATTGTTCGAACGCCACGCCACGGGCCTCGACGACCAAGGGGTGATCGGCCAGGCCGGCATGGAAGAGGTGAACCAGGTTCTGCGCCGGATGGAACGGTATTGGGGCGACCAGATCCGCTATATCTATTAGGCGCCCCGTGCCGCCCGCCTACCAGTGGCCGGTATTGCCCATGCTGGCCCAGGGTTCGGCCGGGGGCAGCGCCTCGCCCATCTGCAACAGCTCGACCGAGATATTGTCGGGGCTGCGCACGAAGGCCATGTGCCCGTCGCGCGGGGGGCGGTTGATCGTCACGCCGTTATTCATCAGATGCTCGCACATGTCGTAGATATTCTCGACGGCATAGGCGAGATGCCCGAAATGGCGGCTGTCCGAGGGCAGGCCGGTATCGCCGTCCCAGTTCCATGTCAGCTCCACCGGGCAGTCCGGCTGGCCGGGCGGCGCCATGAAGATCAGCGAAAAGCGCGCCGCCTCATTGTCGATGCGGCGTGTCTCTTCCAGACCGAGCAGCCGGAAGAAGGCCATGGATTTCTCAAGGTCCAGAACGCGGACCATCGTGTGCAGGTATGTCACTTTCATCGCAATCTCCCTTGTAATCGGTGCCGGCGCGGGGCCGCGCCGGGCGGGCAGGCGGCCCGGCCTAGAAGGCCGAGCGCAGGCCGATGCTGACGCCAATATCGCGCGTTTCGAACAGGGCGACGTTCGAGTTGGTGCGCGTGGCGTTCAGGGAAACCTCGGGTGCAAAGCCCATATAGTCAAGATCCTGCAACAGGGCCGAGACGCCGATGCCCAGCTTCAGATCCTCGCGCCCCGACGGATCGTAGGGAGAGGCGTCGTAATCGCGGGCTTCGGCACTGGCATGCAGCCCGAGCCGCGCCCCGCCCACAGGCCGGGCAACCGCGTAATCCGCGC
>CALMEG010000134.1 GCA_937863185.1 uncultured Paracoccaceae bacterium
CCCATCTGACCCGCACCCACGATCCCCACACTCTCAATGCTCATCCATGCGCCTCCTGTCCCGCCAGCACGCATTGCGCCATCACCAGCCCGATCACCCGCCGCTCCGGCCCGTCCGCGCGGGAGTTGAGCAGGACCGGCGCCGTCGCCCCCAGCACGAGGCTGCCGGTCTGCGCCTGCCCGTGCAGCTTCCAGGCCTTGGCGGTGGCATTGGCGGATTCGATATTGGGAAACAGGATCAGGTCGGCCTGCCCCGCAACGGGCGACGCGCCAAGCCCCTTGGCGCGCGCCGCATCGGCGCTGAGCGCCACGTCATAGCCGAAGGGGCCATCGACGATCAGCCCCGGCAGCGCGCCTGCCCGCGCCTCGGCGGCAAGGGCGGCGGCATCCACCGTTGCAGGCTGACGCTCGGACACCTTCTCCGAGGCGGCGATGGCGGCCACGCGGACCTGCTCCAGCCCCAGCCCGCGAAACAGCGGCAGCGCATTGCGCAGGATCGCGCGTTTCTGCTCCAGCGTCGGAGCGGGGACGATCCCGTTATCGGTGGCCCCGATCAGCCGCGGAACCGAGGGCATTTCGGCCAGCGTCAGGTTCGACAGAACGCCCGCGCCGCGAATGCCGGTGTCGCGGTCCACCACGGCGCGCAAATAGGCCGCGCTGTCGACATGGCCCTTCATCAACACCTGCGCGCGGCCCGCGCGCAGTTCGGCCACGGCGGCGCGGGCGCAGGCCTCGGGCGTATCGGCAGGCAGGAGGCGCACCCGGTCGCGCAGCCCCTGCGGCAGCGCCGCGCGGATCGCATCGCCCTGCCCCGAGATCACGGCCGAGGCGACCAGCCCGGCCTCGAACCCCGCGACGACGCCCGCGATCACCGCGCCATCATCGCCCCCCGCCACCGCCAGGTGCAGCGGGGCGCGGGCGGCCATGGCCCGGCGCAGCGTCTGAAAATTGCGGATCACCATGCCGGCACCGCCCCGGCCTGCGGCGCGACGGGCCAGTGCATCGGCGGCTCGGCGCCGCACAGCGCGCGGGCCGCGCCCTCGGCCAGGGCCCGCGATTCATCCGACCCCGGATAGACCCGGACCGGCGCAAGCGCCCCGCAGCGCGCCGACAGATCGGCGCTGATGCGGGCGGATTGCGCGATGCCCCCGGTCAGCACGATGGCGGCGGGGCGGAAGTCCAGCACCGCCGCCATGGCCCCGATCGCCTTGGCCGTCTGATAGACCATCGCATCCAGCACCAGCGCGGCGCGCGCATCGCCCGCCGCGGCCATCGCCTCGGCCTTGCGGATGTCCTTGGTGCCCAGATAGGCGAAGACCCCGCCCTGCCCGTAAAGCCGCTTCATCAGGTCGGCCTTTTCGTATTTCCCCGAATAGCACAGCTCGATCAGCGGAATGGGCGGCAGCCCGCCCGAACGTTCCGGCGTGAAGGGCGAATTCTCCATCCGGTTGGTACTGTCCACGATCCGCCCGCCCTTCAGCGCGGCGATGGAGAACCCCGCCCCCATATGCGCCACGACGGCATCGAGATCCCCGAACGGCCGGCCCAGCTCTTGCGCGAGGC
This sequence comes from uncultured Paracoccaceae bacterium, assembly GCA_937863185.1. Lineage (GTDB taxonomy): Bacteria > Pseudomonadota > Alphaproteobacteria > Rhodobacterales > Rhodobacteraceae > CALMEG01. The sequence goes on from CALMEG010000134.1 coordinate 1,563, forward strand.
GCCGCCCGCAGGCACGGATGTTCAGCGCATGCACGAAGGAGAACCGCGCGATCTCGGGGCAGCCCGAAATCCGCGCCACGGCCGGCAGCTCATCCACGCTGACCGGATCGACGATATAGGCCGGGCAGCCGGCGCGCGCGGCCACCGCATCGGCCAGCGGCGCGCCAAGGTTCGAGGCGTGGTGATGGCGCGGCGTGTGCAGCGCGAAGGCCACCAGTTCGGGATTGACGGCAATCACCCCCGCGGGCACGGGCGACAGCATCCCGCCCCGTCCCGCCACGGCGACCAGCCGGCCGCCCGCCAGCCTGTCTTCCAGAAATCCCTGAAGGCAGGCAGCGCGATACTCAAGCTGGCTTGCGATGCTGGCAAAGCCGGCCATGACGGCCTCGTCATGCTCGATGGTTTCTTCATGCACGGGGCGGACGGTGGCGCCTTGCGGGGCAAACAGGCCCACGCGCGTCGTCGTGGTGCCGGGGTTGACGGTCAGGATCAGGTCCATGGCTCAGCCCGCGAAGCTGTAGGCGGTTTTCACCACCGTGTAGAACTCGGCCGCGTAGCTACCCTGTTCGCGCGGCCCGTAGCTTGACCCCTTTCGCCCGCCGAAGGGGACGTGGTAATCCACCCCCGCCGTGGGCAGGTTGACCATCACCATCCCCGCCTGCGCCCGCCGCCGGAAGTTGCGCGCATGTTTCAGCGAGGCGGTGCAGATCCCGGCGGACAGGCCGAACTCGGTATCGTTCGCCACGGCAAGCGCCTCGTCGAAATCCGCAACCCTGATGACTGCGGCGCAGGGCCCGAAGATCTCTTCGCGGCTGACGCGCATCGCGGGGCGTGCGTTCACGAACAGCGCCGGGCGCTGGAAATACCCCTCGGTCGGGGCGTTCAGGCGCTCTCCTCCGACGACCTCGCAGCCCTCTTCGGCGGCAAGGCGGACGTAATCCAGGTTGCCCTCAAGCTGCGACAGGCTGGCCACCGGGCCGACCTGGCTGGCCGCATCAAGCGCGGGGCCGACCCGAAGCGCCGCCGCCTGGCGCACAAGTTCGGCCACGAAGGCGTCGTGGATGCCCGCCTGCACGATCAGCCGCGACGAGGCCGTGCAACGCTGCCCGGTCGAGAAGAACGCCCCGTTGAGACAGGCCGCGACGGCGGTGGGCAGGTCGGCATCGTCCAGAACCACCATCGGGTTCTTGCCGCCCATCTCCAGCTGCACCTTCTTCATGCCCTCGGCGGCCTTGCGCGCGAGCATCCGCCCGGTCGGGACCGAGCCGGTGAACGAGATCGCGTCGATCAGCGGCTCGTCCAGCATCGCCGCGCCGACGCGGCTTCCCGCCCCCATCACAAGGTTGAACACCCCCGGCGGGCAGCCCGCCTCATGAAGGATGCGCGCCAGAAGATGGGCGGTGCCCGGCGTCAGGTCGGCCGGCTTGAAGACCACCGTATTGCCATAGGCAAGCGCGGGCGCGATCTTCCAGGCGGGGATCGCGATGGGAAAGTTCCAGGGCGTGATCAGCCCCACCACCCCCACGGGTTCGCGCGTGATCTCGATATCCACCCCCGCCCGCACCGAGGCAAGCGCCTGGCCGGGGATGCGCAACGCCTCGCCCGCGAAAAAGCGGAAGACCTGCGCGGCGCGGCGCGTCTCGGCGATGGCTTCGGGCAGGATCTTGCCCTCTTCGCGCGCCAGCATCGTGCCGATTTCGGTGGCGCGCGCCTCGATCAGCGCCGCCACGCGGTCCAGAAGGTCGGCGCGCGGCTGCGGACCGGCCTCGTTCCAGCCCGCAAGTGCCTCGGCCGCGGCCGCCGCCGCACGCGCGACATCCTCCGCCCCTCCGGCGGCATAAAGCCCGATCTCGTCGGACAGGTCAGAGGGGTTGCGGTTCATCGTGACGGTCTCGCCCGGGCACCATTGCCCGGCGATAAGGTTCAGATGCGGCTTGGTCATGGTCTCCTCCGGGGCATGGCGGGGCCGCCCGCCCGGGGGGGCGGCGGGGGGGGGTGGGGTTCACGGGGGCGGGGGGCGCCGGGCGGCCGGTTCGTTACCCCCGCCCCCGTCGGGGCCCCCGTCG
>CALMEG010000135.1 GCA_937863185.1 uncultured Paracoccaceae bacterium
CGAACTTGCGGTATCGTCATGGGTACCACGAACGGCCTTGATGTTGGGCCCGGCATAGGCCCGCAGCGCCGCCTCGAGCCGGGGGGGATCGGCGGGCGCCGCGCGGCCGAAATCCAGCATATCGACCGCCACGCCCATGGCCCGCGCATGTTCCGCCCAGCCCAGCCCGAACCGGCCCGTCGCCAGCACCAGCGCCTTCTCGCCGCGCGAGAACATGTTGGCGATCGCCGCCTCCCATGCGCCGTGGCCGTTGGCAATATAGATCGCCACATGCCCCGAGGACATCGCCACACGGCGCAGGTCGGGAAAGATCCGTGCGACGGCATCGACCAGCTCGCCCTCGTAGATATTCGGCGCGGCGCGATGCATCGCGCGCAGCACCCGGTCGGGCATGACCGAGGGGCCGGGAATGGCCAGATAGCGGCGGCCGTGCGACAGGCTCATGGCGGTTCTCCTGAAGGGTTCCTGCATCGGTATGCCGGGCCGCGCGCCGGGTCAATCGGTGGCGGTGCTTGCACGGGGGCGGCCATTCACGCTAGACCCGTGCTGTTTCCGCGCCCTTTTTCGGGGCGCGTCATCGCAAGAAGGCACGCCTTTGGCCCAGCCAGATCCCCAATATAGCTCGCGCAGGCTGTTCGGCCGGCTTTGGCGGGACTATCTGCGCAGCCACCTGCCGCTGATGACGGTCGCGCTTTTCGTGATGGTCATCGAAGGCTCCACGCTTGGCGCGCTGAGCTGGATGCTGGAGCCGCTGTTCGACCGCGTCTTCGTGGCCGGCGAATCCGATCTGATCTGGTGGGTGGGCGGCGCGATCTTCGCGCTGTTCGTGATCCGGGCGGTGGCGCTGATCATCTCGCGCACCTTGTTGCAAAAGATCGCGCTTGGCACCTCAAGCGCGATGCAGGTGGATCTGACGCGCCATATCATGCGCCTCGATCAGGCCTTCTTCCAGGCCAACCCGCCCGGCGCCCTGATCGAGCGGGTGCAGGGCGACACGATCGCCGTGCAGGGCGTGTGGTCGACCTTCATCACCGGCGCGGGGCGCGATCTGGTGGCGCTCGTGTCGCTTTTCGGGGTGGCGATCTCAATCGACCCGGTCTGGACGGCCACCACCCTGATCGGCGCGCCCCTCCTGATCCTGCCCACGGGGATCGCGCAGCGCTACATCCGCAAGAAGACCGCCCAGATGCGCGTGCAGTCGGGGCAACGCGCCACGCGCCTGGACGAGGTGTTCCACGGCATCGCCACGGTCAAGCTGAACCGGATGGAGGATTATCAGGCCCACCGTTTCGCCGGCATCGTCGAGGCGATCCGGCGCGCGCAGGTCAAGATGGCGGCCTCGCAGGCGATGATCCCGGCGCTGATCGACATCGTGACCGGGCTTGGCTTCTTCGGCGTCCTGCTTCTGGCGGGCCGCGAGATTACCGAGGGCGAACGCACGGTGGGTGAATTCATGTCCTTCTTCACCGCCATCGCCCTTGCCTTCCAGCCGCTGCGCAGGCTGGGCAACCTGACCGGCACATGGCAGACGGCGGCGGCAAGCCTTGAACGCCTTTACCGCCTGATGGATACGCAACCCACGATCTCCAGCCCGCCGGACGGCGCCCGCCCGGACCCCCGGGATACCACCGTGCGGCTTGAGGACGTGCACCTGAGCTACGGCCAGACCGCGGTTCTGCGCGGGCTGAGCCTGACCGCAGAGGCGGGCAGGACGACAGCGCTTGTCGGCCCGTCGGGCGCGGGCAAAAGCACCGTCTTCAACCTGCTCACGCGCATGGTCGATCCGCAGGAAGGCCGCGTCACGGTGGGCGGGCAGGATGTGCGCGGGCTGGACCTTGCGGCGCTGCGCGACCTGTTCTCGACCGTGTCGCAGGAACCCGCGCTTTTCGACGAGACGCTGCGCGAGAACGTCCTTCTGGGACGCCACGACATTGCGCCCGAAGCCCTGGAACGGGCCCTGCGCGCCGCCCATGTGACCGATTTCACCGACACCCTGCCCGAGGGCATCGACACGCCCGTCGGGCCGCGTGGATCGGCGCTTTCGGGCGGGCAGCGCCAGCGTGTCGCCATCGCGCGCGCAATCCTGCGCGAGGCGCCGATCCTGCTTCTGGACGAGGCGACCTCGGCGCTGGACACCGAATCCGAGGCCCGCGTGGCCGAGGCCCTGGCGGAACTTTCGGCGGGGCGCACCACGCTTGTCATCGCGCACCGGCTGTCGACCGTGCGCAATGCCGACAAGATCGTGGTCATCGTCGAAGGCCGCGTGGTGGAAGAGGGCACGCATGACAGCCTGTTGCGGCAGGGCGGCGTCTACGCCACGCTGTGCCGGATGCAACTGACCGACTGACGCCCCAACGCCTGCAACAGGGGGAACGCATGACCGACCGACAGATCTACAGCATTTTCGGCCCCGACCGGATCGACTTCCTGCAAGGGCTGATCACGAACGATGCGCGCAGGCTTTCGCAAGGACCGGTCTATGCCGCGCTGCTTTCGCCGCAGGGCAAGTATCTGGCCGATTTCCTGCTGATCCCACGCGGCGATGAGGTGCTGCTCGACATCGCCGCGCCGCTGGCCGAGGGCACCGTGCGGCGCCTGTCGATGTACAAGCTGCGCGCCGATGTGGCGATCGCCCCGACCGCGTTGAAGCTGCGCCGCGGCACCGGACCGGCCCCCGAAGGGGCGGTGGCCGACCCGCGCCACCCCGCACTTGGCTGGCGGCTTTACGGTCCGGATGAGGGCGACGACGGCACCGACTGGGACGCGCTTCGCGTGGCCCATTGCATCCCCGAAAGCGGCGCGGAGCTGACCTCCGACACCTATATCCTCGAAGCCGGGTTCGAGCGGCTGAACGGCGTCGATTTCCGCAAGGGCTGCTATGTCGGGCAAGAGGTTACCGCCCGCATGAAGCACAAGACCGAGCTGAAGAAGGGCCTGACCCGTGTCACGCTGGAGGGAGCGGCCGACCCCGGCACCCCGATCCTGACCGCCGACGGCCGCCCGGCGGGCACACTTCACACCCGATCGGGCGACGCGGGCATCGCCTATCTGCGCTTCGACCGCGCCGAGGGGGAACTTTACGCGGGCACGGCGCGCGTGACGCGCGCCTGACGGGCGCCGGTTTCCCGCCGCAATGCCGCGTTAGCGATCACAATCGCGCGAGTTCAGGCGCGTTCAGAGTATTCCATGAACTCGGTATGCACGACGATATCCTCGTCCTGCGCGATGAAGGGCGGCACCATGATGCGCACGCCATTGTCCAGAATCGCGGGCTTGAAGCTGTTCGCCGCGGTCTGGCCTTTGACCACCGGTTCGGTCTCGACCACCTTGCAGACCACCTTCTGCGGCAGCGACACGTTCAGCGCCTCGTCGCCGTAATACTCGACCGTGGCGATCATGCCGTCCTGCAGGAAGGGCCGCCGGTCGCCCAGAAGATCGGCGTCGATTTCGGTCTGTTCATAGGTTTCGCTGTCCATGAAGATCAGCTTTCCGTCGCTTTCATACAGGAATTGCTGGTCTTTATTGTCCAGGCGGACCTGTTCGACCTTGTCTTCCGAGCGGAACCTCTCGTTCAGCTTGCGCCCGTCGCGCAGGTTTTTCAGCTCGACCTGGGCGAAGGCGCCGCCCTTGCCTGGCTTCACATGGTTGACCTTGACGGCGGCCCAAAGCCCCCCGTCATGTTCCAGAATGGCACCCGGACGAATTTCGTTGCCGTTGATCCTTGGCATCGGAGAAAACCTGAATGAAAGGTTGATCGGAAGGTTCGACGCCCTATATATGGGCGGCTGCCAGGTGGCAAGCGGACTAGATACGGTAGCCTCAAAACCAAGCCATGCACAAATTGCATGGCTGCCATGAGGCGGGGGCCATATCGAATCGCCGCTAATAAGCCATATTTGCCGCCACGCCAGGAAACGCAAGAGCAATAACAAAGGACGGAATAATGCGCGATTTCGTTGACGGCTCCGCATTCAACTACGAACAAGGTCAGCGCGCGCGCAAACTGTTTGCCGCCGTTGTGCTTGCCGCCTTGGATGACGCGATCGCCGATGACAAGAAATACGGCAACGGGCCCGAGCAGATCGCCCGTTGGGCACGCTCGCGCGATGGGCGCGAAGTGCTGTCCTGTGCCGGGATCGACCCCAACGAACGCGTTGTGAAGGGTTTGATGGAGTTCGTCTCCAAGGGTGTCCGCACCTCGGTCGCGCTGTCGCGCGAGGAAAGCGAACGCCGCATGGCTGCCGAAGAGGCCGAAGCCGCCTGAGCGCAGAAACGCGCAGGCAAAACAAAAGCGCGCCCACTGGGCGCGCTTTTGTTTTTGGTTGGCGCGGGCGCGTAGCGGCCAGTGCTCAGTCAAAATCCTGGCTTGTCAGCGCCCGGTTTATCTCTTGGCGGACAAGCTTGCGGACGCTGCGGGTGATACGCTCGCCCAGGCGGCCCTGAAGCTCCTTGCGGATGATATCAGCCACCAGCGCCTCCAGCGCCGCCTCATCCAGACCGGCCAGATCGCGGGAACCGGTATCGGCCGGAGGCGCGGCAACCGGCGTGGCGCGGTGGATGACGGGCCGCGAGACCCGCGCGTCGGGCTGGGCCAGATGCAGGCGCGACGGGCCGGACACGGGCGCTTCGACATGCGGCGCCGGGCTTGCCGTGTGGACGAAGCCTGCATCGGGCGCTTCTTCGGCCCCATCCGGGCCGGGCGCCTCGAAACCCGCATATTCCGGATCTTCGGCCCGGGGGCTTCCGGTCGCGTCGGGGCCGGGAACCTCTTGCGCATCCGCAACCATGTCCTCGAAGGATTCCGGCAGCGGTTCGAAACCCTCGTCCTCCCCGAACTCGAGACTCTCGCCTTCCTCGGGCTCGAACTCGTCCCCGCTGTCGGCCACGGCGGCCTCAAGCTCGGCAATCGTATCCTCAAGCCTGCTCAGCTCGGCACCCAGATCGGTAGCGGTTGCGGTCGGTTGCGAGGGCGTCTGCCGGGGGGCATCCTGAACGCGCGCCTCGGGCACCGCGATCCGCAGCGCCGGAGTCAGCACAAGGCATTCCGCCGCCGCAGGCGCCGGGGCCTCGGCCTCTTCGGGGGCGTCCTGGACGGGCTGCGGTTCGGAATCGGCCATCAGCCGGCGGTATGGCAGGGTCGCTTCCTGAGAGACGAGTCGCCGGATCGAGGACAATACATCCTCAATCTCCAGATTCGTTTGCGGATCAGACATCAATTCCTCATTGCCCACGAACAGGCCCCCAAGGGAGTGTAACCCCCCGAGGCGCCCGCAACAACGTTGAGTTGAAGAAAATCAGTTATTTCCGATCGACCGCAGCACACGCTCAAGGCTTTCGCCCTGCACGCTTGTCACCGGCGCATTGCGGACGGCGTTATAATAGGCAGCCGGATCATAGGTCGGGATGCCCAGCTTCAGGTTCTCGACCGTCAGAAGCCCCATCGATGACAGGACAGAGTAATAGGCGACCTGAAGATTCGCCGCCGCGTCGATCCGGTCGGCCCGGGCGTTGAGCAGCTCCTGCTCGGCATCAAGCACGTCAAGCGTGGTGCGCGCGCCAAGCGTGGCCTCCTCCTTGACCCCGTTATAGGCCACCGTCGCCGCCTGGATCTGCTGGTCGATCGCACGGATCTGCGCCTGCGCGACCTCGATCCCCGACCAGGCATTGGCGACATTCTGGGTGATGATCAGCCCCACTTGTGACAGCCCGGCCCGGGCCGCGTCACGCCCCGCGATCGCCTTGCGATGCGCTGCGGCAAGAGCACCACCCGAATAGATCGTCTGCGAGGCCTGAAGCCCCGCCGTCGCCGCGTTGCCGCTGCCCTCGAACTCCTGGAAACCGATCGAGCCGGTAACCGTGGGCAGGCGCTGCTTTCCGGCAAGCGCCACCTGCAAATCCGCGATCGTCACCTGGCGTTGCGCCTGCTTGATCGACGGATGCAGCCGCAGCGCCGTGGCGCGCGCCTCGTCAAGGGTGCGCGGCAGTTTCGGAGACGGCGGCAGGGTGGCAAGATTACGCGGATAGGCGCCGGTCGCGGCCTTGTAGGCCTCGCGCGCGACCATCAGGTCACCCTGCGCGGCAGCGAGTGCGGCCCGTGCGGCCGCAAGCCGCGCCTCGGCCAGCGACACATCCGTGCGGGTTACTTCGCCAACCTCGAAGCGATCCTGCGCCGCCCGAAGCTCTTCTCCGATCACGCGAACCGAATTCTGGTTGATCGACACCCGCTGCGCCGCGCTTTTCACATCGGAATAGGCCGCAACCGTCGCCAACAGCACATCCTGCTCGACGGCGACAAGCGCCTCGCGCGTGGCCAGGACGCTTTCCTTTGCGATATCGACGCCAAGCCTGTTGCGGCCGAAATCGAGAACCACCATCGATGCGGTCAGCCCGAGCGAGGCCTCCAGCCGGTCCACCTCGCGCCCTGCGGCACGGGTGACGGATTCGTTATAGGCGCTTTTGGTATAGTCGAGGCCGGCCACCCACCGCAGCACCGGGCGCAGGTTGGACACCGCGGTGGCCACATCCTCGTCGGCGGCGCGCAGCGTGGCGCGGTTCTGCTCCAGCAGATTGGAATTGCGATAGGCGGCCACAAGGGCGTCGGCAAGGGTTTCCGCCCGTGCTGCAGGGGCGAGCGCGAAGCTCACTGCCGCGACGCCCGCCAGCACCATAGGTTTCAGGGTCTTGCGCAACATGCCTGGGTTCCTCATTCGCATATGCCTGCCCCGCTTCTGTGTCGGGGCCAGAGTTCAGAGCCTTGAACGCTCCTGTACTTTATTTCCGTCGCCGCCGCGCCACAAAACTACAGCGCGAATTCCTTCTCCGCGGCGAAGCCGGGAAGCACCGGGGCCGATGCGTTGAACGCATAGCGCCAGGCCACCGCCCCGTCGATCTTGTAGCCAAGCCGCACCACGCCAAGCGCCTTTTCCATGAACAGACAGGCAATCCGCCCGCCTTCCTTGAGCTGATCGAGCAGCGCCTGCGGAACGATCTCGGCCGCGCCTTCGATGATGATCACGTCATAGGGCCCGTGCTGCGCCGCACCCTCGGTCAGCGCGCCCGCCACCACGGCCACGTTGTCGCAGCCCTGCGCGGCAAGTGCGGCCTCGGCCTGTTCGGCAAGCCCCTCTTCCTCAAGCGCCACGACCGCCTCGGACATGCGTGCGATCACCGCCGAGGAATAACCAAGCCCGCATCCCACATCCAGAACCAGATCCGCCGCGCGGATATCCAGCGCATCCAGCATCTTGGCCAGCGTGCGCGGCTCAAGCATCACGCGGCCGGGCGCAACGGGGACATTCTCGCCGATATAGGCGGCCTCGCGGCGCTGCGCGGGCACGAACTGCTCTCGCGGGATCGACAGCATCGCCTCGATGATGGGGAATTTCGTCACGTCGTTCGGCCGGACCTGCGTATCGACCATCATGGTGCGGCGCGTGGCGAAATCTTGCATGTTCTGAACTCTTCAGTCTGGGACAACCTTGCAGTTGTTTTGCCACATAAGACTGGCAGGAGCAACTGGCACCGATATGCACATCTGTCGCACATGCGCAGCGATTGCGGCGAGAGCCGGGGCATGGCAAGTCTTGCCCGAAGGAGCAAGACGCATGGACACATTCCGCATCGAAGAGCTGCGCATCGGCACAGTGCGCCCGTTCGGCCCTGCCGGCGTGCCAAGCGGGATCGACAAGCAGCCCGTATCGGGGCCGGTGCCTGCCGGGCCCGAGGGGTTGGCGGGCGATGCGCAGGGCGACCGCAAGCATCATGGCGGGCCGGACAAGGCGATCCACGCCTATCCGGTGGCAAGCCTGCCCCTTTGGGCGCACGACCTTCCCGGTCAGGCCGCCCTTTTCCGCCCCGGCGCCTTCGGCGAGAACCTTTCGGTTTCGGGCGTGGCCGAGGCGGATATCTGCCTTGGCGATCGCTGGCGCCTAGGCTCGGTTCTGCTGGAGGTCAGCCAGGGGCGGCAGCCCTGCTGGAAGCTGAACCTGCGCTTCGGCCTGCCCGACATGGCGCGAAAGGTGCAAGAGACCGGGCGCTCGGGCTGGTATTTCCGGGTGCTGGAGGAGGGCCCGCTGGCGGCGGGCATGGAGGCCCGCCTTGAAGCGCGGCCCAATCCGCAATGGACGCTGACCCGTGTCAGCGACCTGCTTTACCGCGACACGCTCAACCTTGCGGCGCTGTCGGAATTCGCAACGCTTGCCGGTCTGCCCGAAACATGGCGCAGCATGGCGCAGGCCCGGCTGGCACGCCACGAGACCGAAAGCTGGGCGCGCCGCCTCACGACCCCGGAATAGGCCGCGCGGGGGCTTCCCACTGCACCCCGGCCTCGGTCACGATGGCATCCAGGCCGATGTCATGCGGTTGCGGATAGATCGTGGGCAGGGCCGCGCCCTGAAGCCCGACCCCGATGGCAAAGGGGCGCGCGGCGCCCGCCGCCGCCAGGGCCCGGTCGAAATACCCGCCGCCATAGCCCAGCCGGTAGCCTGCCCCGTCCCAGCCCACCAGCGGCGCCAGCACGATCGTGGGCGTCACGGTCCGGGCCGTCGCGGGCACGAGGATGTTCCAGTGTCCCCGCTCCATCGCCGCGCCGGGGGCCCAGGGGCGGAACACCAGCGGCGCGGCGCGGGTTTCCACCACCGGAAGCGCCAGCCGCGCACCCGCATCGTGCAGCCGCGTCATCCACGGCCGCAGGTCGGATTCGGCGCGGATCGGCCAGTAGCCCGCCACGATCCGCCCCGGCAGCGCCACGCCGCGCCGCGCAAGCAACGCGTCAAGATGACCGCCAAGCGCCCCGGCCACGGCCGCGCGGCCCGCCACACCCAGATCGGCCCGCGCCTGCAACAGCCGCGCGCGCGCCGCCTTGCGCCAGCGTGCCACGTCCTGCGTCTGCTGCGGATCGACGGCCATCGGGTCGAAATAATCCGGGGCAACCTCGCCCGCCATGCAGGGCGGAGAGGCATAGCGCCCCGCGGGGCGGTCCTTGTCGGGCATCGGGGATCCCCCTTTCGCGGTTCAGGGTTGCGTCGCAGGCCAATCTCGTTAATAGGTATTATAAATACCTTTTCAAAAAGCGAAAGCCGGATGCGTCTGACCTCTTTCACCGATTACGGCCTGCGCGCGCTGATGCGGATCGCCTCGGACCCGTCGCGCGGCTATTCCACGGCCGAACTGGCCGAAGAGTTCGCGCTGTCACGCCACCACCTGACCAAGATCGTCCAGCGCCTAGCGCAGGGCGGGATCGTCACCACCCGGCGCGGCGGCGGCGGCGGGGCGATCCTAGCCCGCCCTGCGGATCAGATACGGCTGGGCACCGTGGTCCGCCTGCTGGAGGACGGGCAGGCCCTGGTCGAATGCTTCGCGCAGGATGGTGGCGCCTGTTCGATCGGGGGCTGCTGCCGCCTGAAGGTCAGGCTCCGCGCCGCGGAGGCCGCCTTCCTCGCCGATCTCGACCGCTCCACGCTGGCAGATATCGCGCTGCCGCAAAGGGCGGTCCCCGCCTAGCTTCCCCCATCTCAACCCCACCGTGAAAGGAAGGCAGAAGAATGGAAACGTGGCTCCCCACCCTCATCACCGAAACACCGCAGCAAGGCTACGAACTGGCCGTGAAGCTTTCGCGCGTGGCCGTGAAGATGACCCAGCCCGATGCCGCCATCCGCGACCGCCTGCGCCCCGAATATGCCGGCGACGCCGACGCGCTGATCGCGGTAAGCCAGGTCGTCGCCACACATTTCGCCACGATCGCCGCCGCCAACGGATACTGGAAACACCTGGGATGAGCGATGTCACCCGGTCGGAGGGCGGCGATTTCACCGTCAACGCCGCCCTGATCGGCAGCGCCTTCGGCCTCGATCCCGCCAGCGTGCCCGCCATGATGCGCGAAGGCCGGATCACCAGCCGCTGCGAAACCGGTCAGGACAGCGATGCCGGCCGGCATCGCCTGCACTTCTACTTTGGCGCCCGGACATTGCGGCTGACCGTGGCGGATGACGGCACCATCCTGCGGCGCGCGCTGTTCGTCAGCCCCGCGCGCTGATCCGCCGGCCGTCCGGCACGCCCTTGCCTCCGGGCGGGGTCTTGACTTATCCCCATGTCGACGCGATTGCGCCCCCGGTCACGACAGCAGTTGATCGGCGGGCAATTATGTATATTTTTCTTGTCGACATAAGGACAAGCCATGAGCCAAAGCCCCGCTGCCCAAACCACGGAACGCAAACGCGGATCGGGTGTGAAATTCGTCTATGACGTGCTGCGCGACGAAATCATCGACCTCGTCCTGCCCCCCGGAAGCCCGATCGACGAGATCCAGCTGGCCGAGCGCCTTTCGATGTCGCGCACACCGATCCGCGAAGCCCTGGTGCGCCTTGCGGGCGAGGGGCTGGTCACGACGCTGCCGAACCGCTCGACCGTGGTGTCGAATATCGACTTTCTGAACCTGCACACCTTTTTCGACGCGCTGACGCTGATGTATCGCGTGACGACGCGGCTTGCCGCGGAATACCACACCCCCGAGGATCTGGACATCATCCGCGCCCGGCAGGCCGATTTCGCCCGCGCGGTCGAGGCGCAAGACGCCCTTGCGATGATCGCCACCAACCGCGAATTCCACGCCGAGATCGCCAATGCCGGGCGCAACCCCTATTTCGCAGGGCTGTTCTACCGGCTTCTGGACGAAGGACGGCGGCTGCTCCGGCTGTATTATTCCTCTTTCGACGATCGCCTGCCGCAACGCTATGTGACCGAGCATGAGGAGATCATCGCCGCGATCGCCGCCCGCGACGTGGCGCGCGCCGACAAGCTGGCCAGCGAACATGCCGATCAGATCGTGCGGCAGATCCAGAACATGATCTCGCGCGACCGCAGGCAACGCATCGAGCTTTGACCCGCCCCCGGCGATTTCCGGCCGCGGGTTTCCTTGTGGTCAAGATTCTTGTCGACAAATAAAATACAAAGCATATTATGAACTGGAACCGCCCGGGAATCGGGACTGCCCTGTCATTGCCCGCCACCACACACGGCACTGGCCATCAAGGAGAGTAAGATGACTTCCAGCATTTTTTCCGGCTGCATTCCTGCGCTGATGACGCCCTGCACCGCAGACCGCACGCCCGATTTCGACGCGATGGTGCGCAAGGCCAAGGAGCTGATCGCCGGGGGCATGTCGGCCGTTGTCTATTGCGGCTCGATGGGCGACTGGCCGCTGCTGACCGATGCGCAGCGCATGGAAGGGGTGGAGCGCCTTGTTCAGGCCGGCATCCCCGTCATCGTGGGCACCGGCGCGGTGAACACGGCCATGGCAGTGGCCCATGCGGCGCATGCGCAGAAGGTTGGCGCGAAGGGCCTGATGGTGATCCCGCGCGTGCTGTCGCGTGGCCCCTCGATCACGGCGCAGAAGGCGCATTTCAAGGCGATCCTGTCGGCCGCGCCGGATCTGCCCGCAGTCATCTACAACAGCCCCTATTACGGTTTTGCCACGCGCGCCGACCTGTTCTTCGCCCTGCGGGCCGAGCATCCGAACCTTGTGGGCTTCAAGGAATTCGGCGGCGCGGCCGACATGCGCTATGCGGCCGAGAACATCACCAGCCGCGATGACGCGGTGACGCTGATGATCGGCGTCGACACCACCGTGTTCCACGGTTTCGTCAACTGCGGCGCGACCGGCGCGATCACCGGCATCGGCAACGTGCTGCCCAAGGAAGTCCTGCATCTGGTCGCGCTGTCGCAGGCCGCGGCCAAAGGCGACGCAGATGCCCGCCAGCGCGCGCAGGAACTCGAAGCCGCGCTTGCCGTCCTGTCCTCGTTCGACGAAGGCCCGGACCTCGTGCTTTACTACAAGTATCTGATGGTGCTGACCGGCAACCCGGAATACACGCTGCATTTCAACGAAACCGACGCCCTCTCGGACAGCCAGCGCGGCTATGTCGAGGCGCAATACACCCTGTTCCGCACCTGGTATGCGGAATGGAGCAAACTGCCCGGCGCCGTCACGAAATACGCCGCCTGATCACCCAGGCCCCTCCGCGACCGGAGGGGCTTTTCCGTTCCGGCCGGGTGTCGCGTCAGCCTTCCGGCCCCTTGCCGAAATGGCGATAGACCAGATCTTGCGGATCCTGCCGTGCGGCCTTTTCGTCGCGCGCCGCCCCCAGACGCTCCGCCAGCCGGCGCGAGCGATCATTACCCGGGTCGACATAGCTTACCAGCGTTTCCAGCCGGCGCACATGCCGCGCCCATTCACGCAAGGTTCGCGCCGCCTCAGCCTGCGCGACGTCTGAAGCGTTGGAATTTCCGCCATCGGTCCGTCCTGCCTGCCCAGCCGCGCCCGCGGCCTCAGCTTACCGCGTCAAGGCCCAGCCGGCGCAGGCGTTCCAGTTCCTCCATCTCGGCCGCGCTCAGCGTGATCCCCTCGGCCAGCGATTTGCGGCGCGCCGTGAAGCGGCGCTGCGAAGGCAGCCGCGCGCCCTGCCCCGCGATCGCATCCAGCAGCGCCTCGGCCCGCGCGAAGGGATCGCCGGGGCGGTGCGCGGCGAAACGCTCGGGGCTGAAGGCAAGGATCAGCTCGCCATGATGCGGCGCAAGCGCGGTGGTGCCCAGGAATTCCAGCGCCTCGGGGCTGGTCATGTCACCGATCATCACCCCGGCCAGAAGCTCGATCATCGTCGAGATGGCCGAGCCCTTGTGCCCCCCGAAGGGCAGCATCGCGCCCGCCAGCGCGGCCTCGGGGTCGGTGGTGGGGACGCCATCGGCATCGACGGCCCAGCCCTCGGGCAAGGGGGTGCCCGCGCGGCGATGCAACTCGATCTCGCCGCGGGCGGCAACGCTGGTGGCAAAGTCGAACACATAGGGCGTGCCCGAGGGGCGCGGCCAGCCGAAGGCGAAGGGGTTGGTGCCCAGAAGCGGCCTGGTGCCGCCCGAGGGCGCCACGCTGGAATAGCTGGGGCACATCGCCATCGAGGCCACCCCCATCCCCGCCAGTGCCTCGACCTCGGGCCAGAGGGCCGAGAAATGCGTGCAGTTGTTGATGACCAGCGCGGCAACGCCAAGAGTGCGCGCGCGGTCCGCCAGAACCGGGGCGCCCATCTCGAAGGCCGGGTTGGTGAATCCGCCCTTCGCATCGACCCGCACGATCCCGCTTGCATCCTGTGTCAGTTCGGGTTCCGCATCCGCCACGACCTTGCCCGCCTTGAGCGTGCGCAGGCAGCCCTCGATGCGATAGATGCCGTGGGATTTGCAGGCGTCCCGCTCTCCGGCGACGATGACGCGGGCCAGCGCCCCGGCCTGCAAGGTGCTCATCCCGGCATTGCAAAAGATCTCTTCGACAAGACGGCCAAGGGCCTCGGTCGTCAGAACGGCAGATTGGCTCATCGGGCTATCCTTTCGTCGCTTTTGGCGGGGCGGGGTTGCGTTCTTGCATACACATTGTATGCATAAGGATGAAAAGGCAAGGCCGAACCCGGTCCGTGATCTTCACCACCCCATCCGCAGCGAAAGGACAAGATGATGCAATACACCCCCAAAGGCCACCATCTTATAGCGGGCACCTGGGAAGGCGGCGCGCAAAGCTTCCGGTCCGAACCCGCCCACGGCCCCGCCCATGATTTCGCCATGGGCACCCCCGCGCTGGTCGACCGGGCCTGCGAGGCTGCGGAAGACGCCTTCTGGTCCTACGGCTATGCCTCGCGCGCGGAACGCGCGGCCTTCCTGACGGCGATCGCCGACGAGATCGAGGCCCGCGCCGAGGCGATCACCATGATCGGCACGCAGGAAACCGGCCTGCCCGAGGCCCGCCTTCAGGGCGAGCGCGGGCGCACCACCGGGCAGTTGCGCCTGTTCGCCGAGCATATCCTGAAGGGCGACTATCTCGACCGCCGCCACGATCCGGCCCTGCCCGACCGGCAGCCCCTGCCCCGCCCCGACATCCGCCTGATGCAGCGTCCGATCGGCCCTGTGGCGGTGTTCGGCGCCTCGAACTTCCCGCTGGCCTTCTCGACCGCCGGGGGCGACACCGCCGCGGCCCTTGCGGCGGGGTGCCCGGTTGTCGTCAAGGGCCACAGCGCCCATCCCGGCACCGCCGAAATCGTGGCCGAGGCGATCCATGCCGCGATCGGCAAATGCGGCATCCATCCGGGGGTGTTCAGCCTGATCCAGGGCGGCAAGCGCGATGTGGGCCAGGCCCTCGTGCAGCATCCGCGCATCAAGGCGGTGGGCTTCACCGGCAGCCTTGCGGGCGGGCGGGCACTGTTCGACCTGTGCGCGCAGCGGCCCGAACCGATCCCGTTCTTCGGCGAGCTCGGCTCGGTCAATCCGATGTTCCTGCTGCCGCAGGCGCTTGGCGCGCGGGCAGAGGAACTGGGCCGGGGCTGGGCGGGGTCGCTTGCGATGGGGGCGGGACAGTTCTGCACCAATCCGGGCATCGCCGTCGTGATCGAGGGCGCGGGCGCCGAGGCCTTTGCCCAGGCCGCCATCGCCGCCCTGGGCGAAACCGGCGCGCAGGTGATGCTGACCGACGGCATCGCCGAGGCCTACCGCACCGGCGCCGACCGCGTGGCCGCGGGCAGCGGGGTGCAGGCGCTTGTCACCTCGATGTGCGACCGGCGCGAGGCGCGGCCCTTCCTGTTCCGGGTTCCGGCCGCCGACTGGCTGGCCAATCACAGCCTGAGCGAAGAGGTCTTCGGCCCGCTCGGGCTGATCGTGGTGGCGCGGGACGCCGGGGAAATGCAGCGCATCGCCCGCAGCTTCGAGGGCCAGCTGACCGCCACCTTGCACATGGATGCCGGCGATGCAGGGATGGCGCGCGACCTGCTGCCGGTGCTTGAACGCAAGGCGGGCCGGGTGCTGGCCAACGGCTTCCCGACCGGGGTCGAGGTCTGCGACGCGATGGTTCACGGCGGCCCCTATCCGGCCTCGACCAATTTCGGGGCGACCTCGGTCGGAACGCTGTCGATCCGGCGATTCCTGCGGCCGGTCTGTTACCAGAACCTTCCGACGGAACTGCTGCCCGACGACCTGCAAGGCTAAGCGCCCCCCGTGCGCGGCCCCCGCAGGGCCGCGCACGACGACAGTCCGGCAACCGGGCCGCTTCCAGTCTCAACCCCAATATAATACAATGTGTATACAGATTATATTTTCTATTGATTCAATCCGGACGCCGCCCCATAGTCGATGGATGACGGCCGAGAATCACAAGACCGACAACAAGGGAGAGATCCATGAAACTGACGCTCGCCACCGCCAGCCTGCTGGCCGCAGGCTGCCTTGCCACCGCCGCACATGCCGACAAGCTTGACGACATCATCGCCTCGGGCACGCTGCGCTGCGCCGTCGTGCTCGACTTCCCGCCGATGGGGTCGCGCGATGCTGACAACAACCCGATCGGCTTCGATGTCGATTACTGCAACGACCTGGCCGCGGCGCTTGGCGTCGAAGCGGAAATCGTCGAGACCCCCTTCCCCGAGCGTATTCCCGCACTGATGTCGGGCCGCGTCGATGTTGGCGTCGCCTCGACCTCGGACACGCTGGAGCGCGCCAAGACCGTGGGCTTCACGATCCCCTATTTCGCCTTCGAGATGGCCGTGACCGCGCGTGACGGCAGCGGCATCGCCGCGTTCGAGGACATGAAGGGCCATACCGTCGGCGCAACCGCGGGCACCTATGAGGCCATCGCGCTGGAAGGCTTCATCAAGGAATGGGGCGAGGGCGAATTCCGCCCCTACCAGACCCAGGCGGACGTGTTCCTTGCGCTCAGCCAGGGGCAGATCGACGCGACGGTCTCGACCTCGACGGTGGCGCAGGCAACGGTGCAGTCGGGCAATTTCCCCGGCATCTCGGTGGTGGGCAAGGCGCCTTTCGACACCGATTATGTGGCGCTGTTTGCCAAGCGTGACGAATACGGTCTGCTGAACTATCTCAACCTGTTCGTGAACCAGCAGATCCGCACCGGCCGCTATGACGAGCTTTATGAGAAATGGGTGGGCGGCGACGTGCCCAGCCTGATCGTTCCCAACGCCTATCGCTGATCTGAGCGGGGGCCGTCACGGCCCCCGTCTTCCCCGACCCGGAAAGATCAGTCATGTTCGACTATACCTTCCAGTGGAGGCAGGCCCTCCGGGCGCTTCCGCAGATGCTTGACGGGGCGCTCGTGACGCTTCAGATCGCCGTGCTGTCGATGCTGATCGGCGTGACCTGCGCGGTGCTTCTGGCGGTGGCGCGCAACGCCTCTTCGGCCTGGCTGCGGGCCCCCGCGACCGCCTGGGTCGAGGTTGCCCGCAACACCCCGGCCCTGTTCCAGATCTACATGGCGCATTTCGGGCTTGGATCCTTCGGCATCCACCTGAGCCCCTATGTGGCGCTTCTGGCCGGGATCTCGTTCAACAACGCGGGCTACCTGTCCGAGACGTTCCGCGGCGCGCTGCGCGCCATTCCCGCCACGCAGGTGCGGGCGGGGCGGTCGCTTGGCATGGGGCAGGCGCAGGCCTTCCGGCTGATCGTGCTGCCGCAGATGTTCCGCATCGCCTTCCTGCCGACCACGAACCAGATGGTCTGGGCCATCCTGATGACCTCGCTCGGGGTCACAGTAGGGATGAATACCGACCTGGCCGGCGTCACGCAGGACCTGAACGCCCGCAGCTTCCGCACCTTCGAGTTCTTCGCCATCGCGGCGGTTCTTTACTACATCATCGCCAAAGTGGTGATGCTTGGCGCGCGCCTGCTGGCGTGGCGTCTGTTCCGGTATTGAGGGGGGCCACAGGATGTTCGACACGGCCATGACCCTCAACGACCTGATGTTCCTGATCAAGGGCGCGGGCATGACGCTTGCCGTTACCGCCTTCGCGGTGACGGGGGGCACGCTTCTGGGCACGCTGTTCGGCGTGATCCGCAGCCAGATCAACCCGTGGCTGGCGCTGCCGCTGACCTTCGTTCTGGATATCTTCCGCTCGGTCCCGCTGCTGATCCAGCTGATCCTTGCGAATGCCTTCCAGGCCATCGCGGGCTTCGGCTGGCCGCCCTTCACCACCTCTTGCATCGTGCTGGCGCTTTACACCTCGGCCTATTGCACCGAGATCGTGCGCGGCGCGATCGAGGCGGTGCCCACGGTGACGCGCCGCGCGGCCCGCTCGCTTGGCATGACATGGGGCCAGGACATGACGCAGATCGTCTTTCCCATGGCGCTGCGCGTGGGCCTGCCAAGCTGGATCGGCCTGACCCTTGGCGTGATGAAGGACAGCGCGCTGGTGCTGTGGCTGGGCATCATCGAATTGCTGCGGGCATCGCAGATCCTTGTCACCCGGCTTCAGGAACCGCTGTTCGTCCTGCTGGTCGCCGGTGCGATCTACTTTGCCCTCAGCTTCCCCATCGCCCGGCTTGGCGGCCGGCTGGAAAAAAGGTGGCGCGAGAATGATTGAGATTGAAAACGTCCATAAGTCCTTCGGCAACCTGGAGGTCCTCAAGGGGATCGACCTGACCGTCCAGAAGGGCGAGGTGGTGTCGGTCATCGGCGGCTCCGGCTCGGGCAAATCGACGCTTCTGACCTGCATCAACAGTCTGGAAAAGATCGACAGCGGGCGCATCCTCGTGGACGGGACCGAGGTGCATGCCAAATCGACCGACCTGAACAAGCTGCGCCGCAAGATCGGCATCGTATTCCAGCAGTTCAACGCCTTCCCGCATCTGACGGTGCTGGAAAACGTGACCCTTGCGCCGCGCAAGGTGAAGGGCATGGCGCGTCAGGAGGCCGAGGAGATCGCGGTCCGGCAACTGACCCATGTGGGCCTTGGCGACAAGCTGGGCGTCTATCCGGGCCGGCTGTCGGGCGGGCAGCAGCAGCGCATGGCGATTGCCCGCGCGCTTGCCATGTCGCCCGAATACATGCTGTTCGACGAAGTCACCTCGGCGCTTGATCCGCAGCTTGTGGGCGAGGTGCTTGATACGCTGAAGATGCTGGCGAACGAGGGGATGACGATGATCTGCGTCACGCATGAGATGGGCTTTGCCCGCGACGTGTCGAACCGCGTGGCCTTCTTCCACAAGGGCGTCATGGCCGAGATCGGACCGCCCGAGCAGATCTTCGGCGCGGCGCAGCATCCCGAAACGCAGAAATTTCTTTCAAGCGTGCGCTGATGGACAAGCCAGATGTGATTGTGATCGGCGCGGGGGTCGTGGGGCTGTCGGCGGCGGTGGCCGCACAGGCGCGCGGGCTGAAGGTGCGCGTCATCGACCGCGAGGGACCGGCCGCGGGGGCCTCGACCGGCAATGCCGGGGCCTTCGCCTTTACCGACATCTTCCCCCTCGCTTCGCCGCGCATCATCCGGCAGGCGCCCAGGTGGCTTCTGGACCCGCTTGGCCCGCTCAGCGTGCCGCCCCGCTATGCGCTGCGCATCGCGCCCTGGATGTGGCGTTTCTGGAAGGCAAGCTGGCCCGCCCAGGTGCGCGCCTCGACCGTGGCGCAGACCGCCATGATGAAGCTGTCGAAAGACGCGCTCGATCCGTTGCTGGCGCGCGAGGGGCTGGCCCATATGCTGCGCCGCGACGGCCAGCTTCAGGTCTATGAGGGCGAGGCAGAGTTCCGCGCCTCGCTGCCGCAATGGAAGGCGCGCGCCGAGGAAGGCATCGCCTTCCGTCATCTTCAGGGCGCCGAGATCGCCGAGATCCAGCCCGGTCTTGCGCCGCGTTTCACCCATGCCACCTTTACCCCCGGCTGGTATTCGATCACCGATCCGCGCGATTATACGCTGGCCCTGGCCGAGCGTGTGCGCGCCAATGGCGGCGATATCGTCATCGCCGAGGCGACATCCCTGCACCCCGGCGGCGTCGAGACCGACAAGGGCGTGATGACGGGCCGCGTGGTTCTGGCCGCGGGCGCGTTCTCGCACCGGCTGGCGCAGACCGCGGGCGTGAAAATCCCGCTCGAGACTGAGCGCGGCTACAACACCACCCTGCCCGGCGACGCGTTCTACCTGCGGGTGCAGATCACCTTCGGCGGGCACGGCTTCGTGGCCTCGAAACTGACATCGGGCCTGCGCATCGGTGGCGCGGTCGAGCTGGGCGGGCTGGACCTGCCGCCGAACTATGCCCGCGCCGGGGCGATGCTGGAAAAGGCCGCGCGCTTCCTTCCGGGGCTGAAGACCTCGGGCGGCACGCAATGGATGGGCTTCCGCCCCTCGCTGCCCGACACGCTTCCCGCGATCGGGCCGCTGCCGGGGCGCCGGCCGTTGCGGGGGCGCCGGGGAGTGGTCGGCGCCGGCGGCCGGGGCCCTGGGGTCCGGTCCCGGCGGGCGGCACCCGCCGAGATCGTGGCCGACCTTCTGACCGGGCAGACCCCGGCAATCGACATGGCGCCGTTTTCCCCGGCGCGTTTCACGAGGCATTGATGATGCAACATACCTTCCCCTGCATCGACGGACATACCTGCGGCAACCCGGTGCGTCTGGTCACCGGCGGCGCGCCGCTGCTGCAAGGCGCCGACATGTTGGAAAAGCGCGCGCATTTCCTGGCCGAATCCGACTGGATCCGCCCCGGCCTGATGTTCGAGCCGCGCGGCCATGACCAGATGTCGGGCGCGATCCTCTATCCGCCCACGCGCGCGGATTGCGACATCGCGGTTTTGTTCATCGAGACCTCGGGCTGCCTGCCGATGTGCGGGCACGGCACGATCGGCACGGTGACGATCGCGCTGGAAAACGGGCTGGTGCGCCCGGCCACGCCGGGGCTTTTGCGGCTCGACACGCCCGCGGGCCGCGTCGACGTGACCTACCGGCAGGAAGGCCGCTTCATCGAAGAGGTCCGCCTGACCAACGTGCCGGGCTTCCTTTACGCCGAAGGCCTGACGGCCGAGGTCGAGGGCCTGGGCGAGATTGCGGTCGACGTGGCCTATGGCGGGAATTTCTACGCCATCGTCGAGCCGCAGAAGAACTTCCGCGACATGGCCGATTTCTCGGCCGTGGAACTGGTCGGGCTCAGCCCGAAGCTGCGCACCGCGCTGAACGCGAAATACGAGTTCGTCCACCCCGAGAAGCCCGAAATTAACGGGCTGTCGCATATCCTGTGGACAGGCGCGCCGCGCGCACCCGAGGCCGATGCCCGCAACGCCGTCTTCTACGGCGACAAGGCAATCGACCGTTCGCCCTGCGGCACCGGCACCTCGGCGCGCATGGCGCAACTGGCCGCCAGGGGCAAGCTGAAGCCCGGCGACGATTTCGTGCATGAAAGCATCATCGGCTCGCTCTTCAAGGGCCGGGTCGAGGCCGCGGCCGAGGTCGCCGGGCGCCCCGCCATCATCCCTTCCATCGCGGGATGGGCGCGGGTGACGGGGATCAACACGATCTTCATCGACGACCGCGACCCCTTCGCCCACGGCTTCGTCGTCAAATGACCGCGCGCAGCGGCAGCGCGCAGGCCATCGTCCCGGCCAGGGCCGCCGGCCCGGTTCTGGTGCTTTCCGAAGGGCTGAGCTTCTGGGGCGGGGTCGATCCGGCAACCGGGACCATCATCGACGCGCATCACCCGCTTTGCGGCCAGTCGCTTGCCGGGCGCGTGGTGATGATGCCGACCAGCCGCGGATCATGCACCGGCAGCGGCGTGCTTCTGGAACTTGCGCTGAACGGCCACGCGCCCGCCGCGCTGATCTTCCGCGAGGCCGAAGACATCCTGACCCTTGGCGCGCTGATCGCGGGGCGCATGTTCGACAGGCCCCTTGCCGTGCTGCGCCTTCCTCCGGCGGACTATGCCGCACTTGCCGCGCAATCCGAGGCGCGCATCACCGAAGACCGGCTGGACGCGGGCGCGCTTTCGCTGCCGCTGACACCGCTGGAACGCGGCGCGCTGGATCTGGGCGCGTCCGACATTGCGGTGCTGGAGGGCGGTTCGGGCAAGGCCGCGCAACTGGCCATGGAGATGATCTGCACCATGGCCGCCGCGCAGGGCGCGCGCCGCCTGACCGATGTCAGCCGCGCCCATATCGACGGCTGCATCTATGCCAGCCCCGCCAACCTGCGCTTTGCCCGCGCCATGGCCGACATGGGCGCACGGGTCTGCGTGCCCACCACGATGAACGCGATCTCGGTCGATCATGCGAACTGGCGCGCGCAGGGTGTGCCGCCCGATTTCGGCCTGCCCGCAAGCCGGCTGGCCGATGCCTATGTCGAGATGGGCGCGCGCCCCAGCTTCACCTGCGCGCCCTATCTTCTGGAAAGCGCCCCGGAGCAGGGCGAATCCATCGCCTGGGCGGAATCGAACGCGGTGGTCTATGCCAATACGGTGCTGGCCGCGCGCACCGTCAAGCACCCCGATTTCCTTGACCTGTGCATCGCGCTGACCGGGCGGGCGCCGCTGTCGGGCGTCTACCTGGACGAAAACCGCATCGCGCGCCGGGTGATCGAGGTCGACCTGCCCGAGGGCCATGACGATGCGCTCTGGCCGATGCTGGGCTGGCTTGCCGGGCTGGCCGCACCCGACCGTATCCCACTGCTGACGGGGCTTGAGAATGCGGCCCCCGATACCGATGACCTAAAGGCGCTTTGCGCGGCCTTCGGCACCACCTCGGCCGCGCCGATGCTGCATGTCGCGGGCGTCACCCCCGAGGCCGGCAACGCCCCCACCCCCGATGCCGACCGGGTGCGGATCACGCGCGCGGACCTGCGCAGCGCCTGGCACGAATTCAACGCAGGCCCCGCGCAGGTGGATCTTGTCGCCTTCGGCAGCCCGCATTTCTCGCTGTCCGAATGCCGCAGGCTTGCCGCGCTGATGGACGGGTCGCGGCGCAACCCCGGCACCGCCGTCATCGTGACGGTGGGCCACGACGTGCTTGCCGCCGCGCGCGCCGAAGGCATCGCCGCCCGGCTGGAGGCCGCGGGCGTGCAGATCGTGCCCGATATCTGCTGGTGCTCGATCTCCGAGCCGGTCTTTCCGCCCTCGGCCCGGGTGCTGATGACCAATTCGGGCAAATACGCCCATTACGCGCCGGGCCTGTGCGGGCGTGCGGTGCGCTTCGGCAGCCTTGCCGAATGTGCAACCGCCGCCCGCACCGGCCTGGCACCCGCCGCCCCGCCGCCCTGGCTGACCTGACCCCGCCCCACGGAGATTCCGATGCGCAGCAGCAAGACGATCCATGTCATTTCCGCCCATGCCGAGGGCGAGGTCGGCGATGTCATCGTGGGCGGCGTGGCCCCGCCGCCGGGCGACACGATCTGGGAACAAAGCCGCTGGATCGCGCGCGACGGTGCCTTGCGCAACTTCGTGCTGAACGAGCCGCGCGGCGGCGTGTTCCGCCATGTCAACCTTCTGGTGCCGCCCAAAGATCCGCAGGCCGATGCCGCCTTCATCATCATGGAGCCCGAGGACACGCCGCCGATGTCGGGCTCGAACTCGATCTGCGTCTCGACGGTGCTGCTCGATGGCGGGATCGTGCCGATGACCGAACCCGAAACGCATCTGGTGCTGGAGGCGCCGGGCGGGCTGGTCCGGGTGCGCGCCGAATGCCGCAACGGCAAGGCCGAGCGGATCTTCGTGCAGAACCTGCCAAGCTTTGCCGCACAGCTCGATGCCGCGCTGGAGGTCGAGGGGCTGGGCACGCTGCGCGTCGATACCGCCTATGGCGGCGACAGTTTCGTGATCGTGGATGCCGCCGCGATGGGCTTTGCCCTCACCGCGGACGAGGCGCATGACATCGCGCGGCTTGGCGTGCGCATCACCGATGCCGCGAACGCGGCACTTGGCTTCGAGCATCCCGAAAACCCCGACTGGACGCATTTCTCCTTCTGCCTCTTCGCCGGCCCCGTCACGCGAAACGGAACCGAGCTTAGCGCGGGCGCGGCCGTGGCGATCCAGCCCGGCAAGGTCGACCGCTCACCCACCGGCACCGCGCTTTGCGCGCGCATGGCGGTTCTGCATGCGCGTGGAGAGATGTGCCCCGAAGACCGGCTGACCGCCGTGTCGCTGATCGGCTCCACCTTCACCGGCCGCATCCTTGGCCAGACCACGGTCGGCGGGCGCCCGGCGATTCTGCCCGAACTGTCAGGTCGGGGCTGGATCACCGGCATTCACCAGCACATGCTCGACCCCGACGACCCCTGGCCCGAAGGCTATCGGCTGAGCGACACATGGGGCGCACGCTGACGCCCCGCCCCCGGAGACCCCGATGACAGACCTGCACAAGATACTCGGCACCTTCCGCCCCATATCCGCCCCGGAAATCCCCGAGGCCGAACTGCGCACCCGCATCGTGGCGTTGCAGGCGCGGCTGCGCCGGGACGGAGTGAAGGGCGCATGGCTCGATGCTTCGTCCTCGCTGCGCTATTTCACAGGCCTTTCGCTTGGCCTGTCAGAGCGGATCCACGGCGCGCTTGTTCCCGCAGAGGGCCAGCCGGTCTATGTCACCCCGACCTTTGAGGAGCCCAAGCTGCGCACCTTGCTGCGCATTCCCGGCGAAGTCGCCATGTGGGAAGAGGACGAAGATCCCTTCGCACTGATCGCCGCGCGGCTGAACGGGGCGCAGACCCCCGGCGCGGGGCTTGCGCTCGACCCCGCCACGCCCTTCGTGTTCGCCACCGCCCTGATGCGCGCGGTGGACGGCCCGGTCATCTCTGCGCAGCCCATGATCGTGGCGCAGCGCCAGGTGAAATCACCCGCCGAGATCGCGATCATCCAGACCGCGATGGATGCCAGCCTTGCGGTGCAGAAGGCCGTGCATGGCGGGTTGCGCAAGGGCATCTCGACCACCGAGGTTGCCGGTTTCGTCGATGCGGCGCATGCGGCGCTTGGGCTGAAGCCGCTGTTCGTGGCCGTGCAGTTCGGCGAGGCGACGGCCTATCCCCATGGCGTGCCCCACGCCCAGACCTTGGCCGAGGGCGACATGGTGCTGGTCGATATGGGCGGCATCCTGCATGGCTACCGCTCGGACATCACGCGCAGCTATGTCTTCGGCACCCCCACGCCGCGGCAGCGCCAGCTTTGGGATCTGGAGCATGCGGCGCAGGCCGCCGCCTTCGCCGCCGCCCGTATCGGCGCGCCGTGCAGCGCGGTCGATGCCGCCGCGCGCCGGGTGCTGGGCGAGGCGGGCTTCGGCCCCGGCTACGCCGTGCCCGGCCTGCCGCACCGCACCGGCCACGGGCTTGGCCTCGACATCCACGAAGAGCCCTATATCGTGGCCGGGAACGACACCCCGCTGGAACCCGGCATGTGCTTCTCGATCGAGCCGATGCTCTGCGTCTATGGCGAATGCGGGGTGCGCCTGGAAGACATTGCTTTCATGACGGAAAACGGCGCGCGCTGGTTCTGCCGGCCCGCCGCATCGCCGGAAGCGCCGTTTGAATGAGGCTTTACTTAACGTCGCGTTGCCCATTGAATGAGGCCACGAAATAGGATGATCTGGATCAGGCGGTAAAATATCCGGCACCGCCCGGAAGGCCGCAAAGGATCAAGGCCCCGGAATAGGGAGAGCCCGGGCCTGAAAAAGTCTCAACAGTGAGTGAAAGGAACCACCATGAAACTTCTTTCGCGCAGCCTGCTGGCCGCTTCGGCGCTGGCGATGGCCTCGGCGCTTCCCGCGATGGCAAAGACCTTCGTCTATTGCTCGGAAGGCTCGCCCGAGGGCTTCGACCCCGCGCCCTACACCGCGGGCACGACCTTCGATGCCACCGCGCATCCTGTCTTCAACCGTCTTGTCGAGTTCAAGAAAGGCACCACCGAGGTCGAGCCCGGCCTCGCCGAAAGCTGGGAAGTGTCCGAAGACGGGCTGGAATACACCTTCCACCTGCGCCAGGGCGTCAAGTTCCATTCGAACGACAAGTTCACCCCCTCGCGCGATTTCAACGCCGATGACGTGATCTTCAGCTATGACCGTCAGGGCAACACCGACAACCCGTGGCACCAGTATCTGGCCGGGATCACCTATGAGTATTATTCGGCGATGGAAATGGCCTCGCTGATCGCCTCGATCGAAAAGGTCGACGACTACACGGTGAAATTCGTCCTGACCCGCCCCGAGGCGCCCTTCATGGCCAATATCGCCATGCCCTTCGCCTCGATCGTGTCCAAGGAATATGCCGATACGCTGGACGCCGCGGGCACGCGCGAGGACTTCAACAACGCGCCGGTCGGCACGGGTCCGTTCAAGTTCGTGGCCTATCAGAAGGACGCGGTGATCCGTTACCAGAAGAACGCCGACTATTGGGGCGCGGCGCCGAAGATCGACGATCTGGTCTTCGCCATCACCCCGGACGCCGCCGTGCGCCTGCAAAAGCTGAAAGCCGGCGAATGCCACCTGATGCCCTATCCGGCCCCCGCCGACCTTGAGGCGATCAAGGCCGATCCGAACCTGAAGCTGGACGAACAGGCCGGCCTGAACGTGGGCTATCTGGCCTATAACACCACCGTCGCGCCCTTCGACAACCCCAAGGTGCGCAAGGCGCTGAACATGGCCATCAACAAGGACGCGATCATCGACGCGGTGTTCCAGGGCGCGGCGCAGCCGGCCAAGAACCCGATTCCGCCGACCATGTGGTCCTATAACGATGCGATCCAGGACGACCCCTACGATCCGGAAGCCTCGAAGGCGATGCTGGAAGAGGAAGGCGTCACCGATCTTTCCATGAAGATCTGGGCGATGCCGGTGCAGCGTCCCTACATGCCCAACGCCCGCCGCACGGCCGAGCTGATGCAGGAAGACTTCGCCAAGGTCGGCGTCAAGGTCGAGATCGTCAGCTACGAATGGGGCGAATACCTCAAGAAATCCACCGAAGTGAACCGTGACGGCGCGGTGATCCTTGGCTGGACGGGCGACAACGGCGACCCGGACAACTTCATGGGCGTCCTTCTGTCCTGCGCTTCGACCGGCGAGGGCGGTGCGAACCGCGCGCAATGGTGCAACGAGGACTTCTCGGCGCTGCTGTCGCAGGCCAAGCAGATCTCGGACCCGGCCGAGCGCACGAAGCTTTACGAAGAGGCGCAGGTCATCTTCAAGGATCAGGCGCCCTGGGCCACCATCGCACACTCGACCCAGTACGTGCCGATGGCGAAAAACGTCGAAGGCTTCGTCATGAGCCCGCTTGGCGATTTCACCTTTGAAACGGTCGACCTGACCGAATAAGCCGGACAAAGGCAACATGCAGGCGCGCGGGGATCACACCACCCGCGCGCCTGTCAAAGGAAAGACGGTATGCTCCGATTCATCCTCAGCAAGCTGCTGTATCTGGTCCCCACCTTCATCGGGATCACGATCATCGCCTTCGGTTTCGTGCGCGTGCTGCCCGGCGACCCGGTCCTTCTGATGGCCGGCGAACGCGGGCTCAGCCCCGAACGCCATGCCGAGCTTTCGGCGCAACTGGGCTTTGACCGCCCGCTCTGGGCGCAATATCTCGAATTCATGAACCGGCTTCTGCATGGCGACCTGGGCAATTCCCTGGTGACCAAGAAGCCCGTCCTGACGGAATTCATGGCGCTGTTCCCCGCCACGGTCGAGCTGGGCCTCGTGGCGATCATCATCGCCACGGTGATCGGCGTGCCCGTGGGCGTGATCGCCGCGATCAAGCGCGGATCGTGGTTCGACCAGGTCTCGATGACGGCGGCGCTTGTCGGCTTCTCCATGCCGATCTTCTGGTGGGGCTTGCTGCTGATCATCCTGTTCTCGGGCATCCTGCAATGGACGCCGGTTTCGGGGCGCATCAGCCTGATGTATTTCTTCCCGCCGGTCACCGGCTTCATGCTGATCGACAGCCTTCTGTCGGGGCAGAAGGGGGCCTTCCTTTCGGCCGCAAGCCACCTGATCCTGCCCGCGGTCGTGCTGGCCACGATCCCGCTTGCGGTGATCGCGCGGCAGACGCGCTCGGCCATGCTCGAGGTGATGGGCGAGGATTATGTCCGCACCGCCCGCGCCAAGGGCCTGCCACCCGCGCGCATCGTGGGCGTGCATGCGCTGCGCAATGCGATGATTCCGGTCATCACCACGATCGGCCTTCAGATCGGCGTGCTGATGGCGGGCGCGATCCTGACCGAGACGATCTTTTCCTGGCCCGGAATCGGCAAGTGGATGA
>CALMEG010000136.1 GCA_937863185.1 uncultured Paracoccaceae bacterium
TTCACGCGCCTGCCCACGGTTGCCGAAAAGCTCGACTGTGCAAGCACCGCGCGCGCTGGCACCCTCTGCATCGCCGCCGACAGCGTGGTCAGCAGGATGAACGGCCCCGGCATGCCGGCCTGCAACGCGGCCAGCGTCGCCATCCGCGTGGCCGAGATGTCGGGATTGGGCGACACCCGGTCATAGGGCAGGCAATCCCAGGCCGGAAAGTTCAGCACCACCGCATCGGGGGCGAAAAAGGCCAAAGCGGCACGCATCGCCTCAAGGCGGCGGTCGTCGCGCGCGACATGGATCACGGGGCGGCCGCGCGCCAGCTCTTTGGCCAGAAGCTGCGCGTCAAAGCCCTCGGGGGCGCCGGAAAGAAGCAGGTGTTCGTGCGTCATCGCCCCGAGGTATCCGCCTGCGAAGCGAAGTCAACCCGTGCCCGGCGCCGGGCGCCGCTTTTCAGCCAAAGACCGACATGTGAAAATTCTGCAACATGCCGTAGAACGCGGTCACGGTGATCGCCATCATGCCGATGACCTGCACCCAGAAGCGGTGCCGCGCCAGCATGCGCGCGACCGTGTCGGCATCGCTGTCGCCCTGCTCCAGCCGGCGCTCGATCGCGCGGGCGGCGGCAAGGCTTTTCATGCCCACGATGCTCAGGGGAAAGGCCAGCAGGAAGATCGCCTGGGCGAACTCGAATCGATACCAGAAGCCCAGAAGCGCCAGCGAGGTCAGCACGAAGCTGATCAGCACCGCAAGGATCAGCCCGCCCTCGCGTCCGATATACATCAGCCGCCCGACATTGACCCGCGTGATCGTCACCAGATCCTCGGCCGCCTGCCCGCCCTTGCGGCGCGCGCGCAGCACCATGTCGAACGGGACGCCCAGCACCCAGTGCGAGGTCGAGGACCATGTCACCGCAAGCGCGATCCAATACCAGAGATTCGAAAATGACCGCATGTCGATGAGGTCGAAGATGGTATCGGTAACGCTCACTCTGGCGGCTCTCCGTAAGGCTTCGGCGGAACCTTAATGCAGTTGTGCGCCAAGCGGAACCATCAGACTGCACCCCAGTCGCGCAATCGGTCGCACTTGAGAATTGGGCCGATCCGTGCGACCCAATGCCCAAGCCATCCGGAGGAAAGCCATGTTCCCTATCCTGCCCCCCTTCCCGCATACCCGCATGCGCCGGATGCGGCGCACCCCGGCGCTGCGCGACCTGGCCCAGGAAAACCGGCTGAGCGTCAAGGATATGATCTGGCCGATCTTCATCACCGACGTGCCCGGCGCCGATGTCGAGGTGCCCTCTATGCCCGGCGTTGTGCGCCGCACGCTGACCGGCGCGGTGCAGGCCGCGGAAGAGGCCGCGCGCCTTGGCATCCCGGCGATCTGCCTCTTTCCCTATACCGACCCGGCCGTGAAGACCGAAAGCTGCGAGATGGCCTGGAACCCCGAGAACATCTCGAACCGGGTGATCCGGGCGATCAAGGCCGAGTTGCCCGAGATCGCGGTGATGACCGACATCGCGCTTGATCCCTACAATGCCAACGGCCATGACGGGCTGGTACGCGACGGGATCATCCTCAATGACGAAACCGTGGAATGCCTGGTGAAGATGGCCATCGCACAGGCCGAGGCGGGGGCGGACATCCTTGGCCCCTCGGACATGATGGACGGGCGGATCGGCGCGATGCGCGCAGCACTCGAGGCGGCGGGCCATGCCGATGTGACGATCCTGAGCTATGCGGCCAAATATGCCAGCGCCTTTTACGGCCCGTTCCGCGATGCCGTCGGCGCCTCGGGCGCGCTGAAGGGCGACAAGAAGACCTATCAGATGAACCCCGCCAATTCGGACGAGGCGCTGCGCCTTGTCGCGCGTGATCTGGCCGAGGGGGCGGATATGGTGATGGTCAAGCCCGGCATGCCCTATCTTGATATCTGCGCGCGCGTGAAAGAGCAGTTCGGCGTGCCGACCTATGCCTACCAGGTCTCGGGCGAATACGCGATGATCATGGCGGCGGTGCGCAACGGCTGGCTGAACCACGACACGGTGATGATGGAAAGCCTGATGGCCTTCCGCCGCGCGGGCTGCGACGGGGTGCTGAGCTATTTCGCCCCCGCGGTGGCGCGCCTGCTGCGCGAATGAGCGGCGCGCTTTTGCCGCCCGATACAACAGGAAGTGACAGGGCCGAAATTCTGGCCTATAAGTTGTTATGAACGGGTCGAAAAACAGGCCCGGCGGTAGCACGAGCGGAGCAGTTACATGACACAGTTTTCAAGACGGACGCTTCTGGCAATGGGGGGCGCGGGGCTGGGGCTTGCAGCTTGCGGCAACGGGATCGGCGGCGGCGGCGCGGCCAAACTCGATGCGCGGGTCGATGCGACGCGGGCCTATCTGCTGGAACGCTATCCCGGCACGCAGGATTTGATGAACAAGGCCGTGGGCGTGCTTTACATGCCGCTGGTGACCGAGGCGGGACTTGGGTTCGGCGGCTCTTACGGGCGCGGCGCGCTGCGGATCAACAACGTGACGGTGGATTACTATTCGGTCGCCTCGGCCTCGGTCGGGTTCCAGATCGGCGCACAGCAATACGCCCATGCGCTGTTCTTCATGACCGAGCCCGCGCTTGCCGATTTCCGCCGCGCCGACGGGTGGGAACTGGGCGCGGATGCGCGCTACGCCTTGCCCGACCGGGGCGGCGCGATCGGTGCCGATACCACCACCTCGCTTGCGCCGGTTATCGCGCTGGTCTTCGGTCAGGCCGGGCTGATCGCCGGGGCGACGCTGGCGGGCAGCAAGTATACCCGCATCATTCCATGATATATCAACGGGTTGGCGCGCGATCTTCGCGCGTCACCTTGACACTGGGCGCCCTGTCTTCGGGGCCTCAGCTTCCCAGGATCTTGCGGACGTAATTCGTGGTTTCCCGATAAGGCGGGATGCCGCCATGCCGGTCCACCGCCTCGGGCCCGGCATTATAGGCCGCAAGCGCCAGCCGCCAGCTTCCGAACCGGTCATACATCATGCGCAGATAGCGCGCGCCCCCTTCGAGGTTCTCTCGCGGGTCGTTCGCGTTCACGCCAAGCCGCGCCGCAGTGCCGGGCATGAGCTGCGCCAGCCCCATCGCCCCCTTGTGCGAACGCGCATTTGCGTTCCAGCCCGATTCCTGTTGCACCAAGCGCAGGAAAAGATCCGCCGGCACGCCATGTTTCGAGGCCGCCGCCCTCGCCATTGCCAGGTATTCGCCCCGGTAGCGGCCGTTATAGTTGGGCAAGGCCGCGTCAGTGGCGGCAAGCGCCGATTTGGGCTTCAGCCGGTCCGAGTTGGAATATTGCACCGCCGCGCGCGTATCGAGCACGCTCGCCTGATTGCGAAACAGCATCTGGCGGGATTTCGACGACGAGCCGGAAAGCTTCAGCCCCTCGGCCCGCGCCGCCCCTTCGGGGGCCGCTCCGACGCACAGCCCCAGCACAACCGTTCCGATCAGCAACCGCATCAATTCACCTTGCCGAGTCCGGCACCGTTGAAACCGCCGCGAGTATAGACATTTTCCGCCGGATTTAAAGGCTTTGCCGTGCCTTTGCGTTCCCTCCCTTCACCGCGATGCCGAAGTGTCGCAACGGGTTCCTGCTTTCTTCCTCCCGGCGATCTGCTCTATACCAGAGCGGTAATACGGAATCGACGCGCGCCGGAAGATCCGGGGCATGACGGCACAACTGGAGGGATTTGATGGCGGGTTCGGTAAACAAGGTGATTCTGGTCGGCAATCTTGGCCGCGATCCCGAAGTGCGTTCCTTCCCGAATGGCGGCAAGGTGTGCAACCTGCGCATCGCCACTTCGGAGACCTGGCGCGACAAGGCCACGGGCGAGCGCAAGGAACGCACCGAATGGCATTCGGTGGCGATCTTTTCGGAGCCGCTGGCCAAGATTGCCGAGCAATATCTGCGCAAGGGATCGAAGGTCTATATCGAGGGCCAGCTGGAAACCCGCAAATGGCAGGACCAGTCGGGCAATGACCGCTATTCGACCGAGGTGGTCCTGCGCCCCTATCGCGGAGAGCTGACGCTGCTGGACAGCCGTGACGGCGGCGGCGGGTCCGGTGGTAGCTATGGCGGTGGCTCGGGCGGCGGTTACGGCGGTGGCGACGATCCGCAGGGCGGCTATGGCGGTGGCGGCGGCCGTTCCGGCGGCGGCGGGCGCCCGGACATGGATGACGAGATCCCGTTCTGATCCTGTTCCGGAACGATCTAGGCAAAAAGGGCGCCGTTGTGGCGCCAGCCCTTTGCATTTCGTGGTGCACCTCGCGGCCGAAATCCTTGCGGGCATGGCGCTATGGCCGAAATAGCTCCCGAGGAAATCTTCGGGAGCTGTCGGCCCCGAAGGACGGCTTGGCGGGATGAGAAGCGGCCTTCGTAGTCAGGTGGACAACTTGGTCTGCAGGCGCTTCAACATACTGCGAACAAGCCACCGATGAGCGATACCGACAGGCAGCATGTAGACGTGCCCGAAGACGTTATGCACCCGCACCGATGACGTGATGGTCAAAGTCGGGCCATTGGTGGAAATGCACGTCATCACATCGAGATGACGATCGCGCTCAGTCAACGCCAACGCGGTGTCATCTGCATATTCCACCAAGAAGAAATCCAGGTTCTCTCCGGCAGTTACAGATTTCGCCTGCTGGCCGCTGAAGCCTCGGATGGCTTTGACCCCGAAAGCAGCAGAAATCACATCACGCACCAGGAAGGCAAATTTCAGAATGGGCCGGGGGGCCTCCATTGTCAGATTCCACGCGTCCAGAGGCGTGATCTCGCACGGCAGAACCACGGCTTGGGAGTCGAAGTAGTCGAGCTTCGGCACCTGTTCCAGAACACGGATATTGCTGTTGGCAAGGACGATCATGACGCCACCTTAGCTGCACTGCGGCATCATGCAAGAAGGGCGCGAAGTGGACATAGCGCTTTGAACCTCCGAAAAGTTCTCCTGCACCACGAAATGCCTGCGGCTGGGTTGTGGCACCCTTTTGCTTTTGCCCCCGCCCTGCGCCGGTAACCCCTTGCGGAAGCCTCCGGCGGGGATATTTGGGCAAAGATGAAGATGGGCGTCAGGCGAGCTTGCGCAGCCGCGCGATCAGGCTCGACGTGTCCCAACGCCCGCCGCCCATGGCCTGGACGTCCTTGTAGAACTGATCGACAAGGGCCGTGACGGGAAGGCTTGCGCCGGTTTCCTCGGCCGTGGCGAGGCAGATGGCCAGATCCTTGCGCATCCAGTCCACCGCGAAGCCGAAATCGAAGCGGTTTTCCGTCATCGTGGGGTAGCGGTTCGCCATTTGCCAGCTGCCCGCGGCGCCCTGGCTGATGACCTCGACCACGTCGGGAATGGAGAGGCCCGCCTTCTCGGCGAAATGTAGGCTTTCGGACAGCCCTTGGACGAGACCCGCGATGGCGATCTGGTTGCACATCTTGGTGATCTGGCCCGCGCCACTTTCGCCCATGCGGCGGCAGATTTTGGCATAGGCCGCGATCACTGGTTCGGCCCTGGCATAGGCATCCGCCGTGCCGCCGCACATGACCGAAAGTTGGCCGTTCTCGGCCCCGGCCTGCCCGCCCGAAACGGGAGCGTCGACGAAGCCGAGGCCCATACCGGCCGCTTCGGAGGCAAGTTCGCGCGTGACGGCGGCCGAGACGGTGGTGTGATCGACGAAGATCGCGCCGGGTTTCATGCCGGCGAACGCGCCCGAAGCACTGCGGCAGACCGCGCGCAGGTCATCGTCATTGCCCACGCAGGCCAGGACGAAATCGCAATCCTGCGCGGCCTCGGCGGGGGGTGCGGCCGCGGCCCCGCCATGGCGTTCGACCCAGGCCTTCGCCTTCGCATCCGTGCGGTTGTAGACCGTGACCGCATGGCCCTGCGCCGCAAGGTGCCCCGCCATGGGAAAGCCCATCACGCCAAGCCCCAGAAATGCCAGTTTCGCCATTGCGCACCCTCCTGCCATGTCGCGCAAACGCGCGTTGAACATTTGTCTGGCCTGACTTAGTAACCATGCGGCCCGCACCGTCAACCTTGCGGGGGGCCAGAGCCGGGGGCGCCGCACAGATGTTCACATTGTTCAGATGGCTGGTCCGCATCGTTTCGGTGGCGCTTCTGGCGCTGATCGTGGCGCTTGCAGGCATCTGGTATTTCGCCGCCCGTTCGCTTCCCGATTACGACGAAACGCACCGGGTCGCCGGCATATCCGGCCCCGTCGAGATCGTGCGCACGACCGAGGACGTGCCGCATATCTTCGGGCAGACCGATGCGGATGTGTTCTTCGCGCTTGGCCTGGCCCATGCGCAAGACCGGCTGTGGCAGATGGTCATGATGCGCCGCACCGTGCAGGGGCGGCTGTCCGAGGTGTTCGGCACGCGCACGCTGAAGACGGACGAGCTGATGCGGCGGCTGGATCTTTACACGCTGGCCACGCGCGCGGCCGCGGCGCAGGATGCCGATACACGCGCGATGCTGGAGGCCTATGCACGCGGCGTGAACGAGTGGATCCGGCTGGTGAACGAAGGCGCGCGCGGGCGTGGCGCGCCCGAGTTCTTCGTGTTCAAGAACGAGATCGCCTTCTGGACGCCCGAAGATTCTCTGGCGATCCTGAAGCTGATGGCGGTGCAGCTGTCCTCGCAGATCCAGACCGAGGTTCTCAGGGCGCGGGTCTCGATGCTGGGGCAGGATTGGGTGCGCGACATCCTGCCCGACGTGCCGGGGCCGGGCAGCGCGGCGCTGCCCGATTTCGCCAGCCTCTTTCCCGGTGCGCCGGGCACCACCCTGCGCCAGTCCGCGGCGGCCGGCCTGCCGCTGTCGCCATTTGCGCCGATGAGCCTTGGCGGCGCCTCGAACGCCTTCGCTGCGGCGCCGGGCCGGTCGGCGGCGGGGGGCTCGCTTCTGGCCAACTCTCCGCATCTGGGGCTTAGCGCGCCCGCGACCTGGAATCTGGCGCGGTTGCAGGTGTCTTCGGGCGGCGTGATCGGCGGCACGATCCCCGGCATCCCGCTGATCCTGACGGGGCGCAACGCCGAGCTGGGCTGGGGCGTGACCTCGGCCTATCTCGACGATCAGGATCTTTACATCGAAGAGCTGAACCCCGCCGACCCCGAGCGTTACCGCACGCCCGCGGGGTGGCGCGCCTTCCAGACGCGCCGCGCGATCATCGAGGTCAAGGATGCCGCGCCCGTCACCCTGACCCTGCGCTGGACCGAGAACGGCCCCGTCCTGCCGGGCGGGCATTTCAACCTTGCCGCCATCACCCCGCCGGGCCATGTCGTGTCGCTGGCCTGGACCGCGCTCGACCCGGCCGATACCTCGATGAGCGCGGGGTTGCAGATGATGCGCGCGCAAAGCGTTGCCGAGGCCGTGCGCGCCGCCGAGGGCTTCGTCGCGCCCGCGCAGAACCTGACGCTGGCCGATCAGAACAGCGTGGCGCTCTTGACGGTGGGGGCGATGCCCGCGCGCGACCCCGCGCATGACACGCAGGGGCGGATGCCCTCGGCCGGGTGGAAGGCGCAGAACCGCTGGCAGGGCCGGCTGCCCTTTGCCGACAATCCCCGATTCATAAACCCGCAGGGCGGTATCGTCATCAACACCAACAACAAGACGGTGGACCGCCCCTTCCCCGGACATGTCTCTTTCGACTGGGGCGACAGCCAGCGGGTGCAGCGCCTGACCCGCCTGATGGGCGAGCGCGAGGTGCACAGCCGCGAAAGCTTCATCGCCGCGCAGCTTGATACCGTCAGCCCGGCGGCGCGCGGGCTTCTGCCCCTGGTGGGCGCGGATCTGTGGTTCACCGGCACCCCTGCCCCGAACGGCACCCCCGAGCGGCAGCGGCAACGCGCGCTTGAGCTTCTGGCCGACTGGGACGGCGAGATGAACGAGCATCTGCCCGAACCGCTGATCTTCGCGGCCTGGATGCGCAGCCTGCAAAACCGCCTGATTCGGGACGAGCTTGGCCCCCTTGCCAACGAGATCACGCATCTTGAACCGCTGTTCATCGAGCGCGTGTTCCGCGATACGGATGGCGCGTCGCGCTGGTGCGACGTGATGCAATCGGCCCCGCGCGAGACCTGCACCGATATCGCGCGCATCGCGCTTGACGAGGCGCTGCTGGATCTGAGCGCGCGCTACGGCGCCAATGTCGAAAGCTGGCGTTGGGGCGACGCGCATGAGGCGCGCCACGACCATCCGGTTCTGGGCACGGTTCCGGGCCTGTCCTGGCTGGTCAATATCCGGCAATCGACCTCGGGCGGGGATTTCACCTTGCAGCGCGGCAAGACCATCGGCACCGGCCCCGATCCTTTCGCCAATATCCATGCGGCGGGCTATCGCGGGGTTTACGATTTCGCCGACCCCGACAGCTCGGTCTTCGTCATCTCGACCGGCCAGTCGGGCCACCCGCTCAGCCGCCATTACGACGACCTGTCAGAGCTGTGGCGGCGCGGGGAATATGTGCCGATGTCGCTGGACCCCGATCTTGCGCGGGCGGCCGCAGCCGGGATCCCCCGGCTGGAGCCGCTGGCGGCGCCCGCCGGGAACTAGCCGCTACAGGTCGCGGAAGCGGCCCTTCTGGCTTGCGCTCCAGCGCAGATCGAGGCTCCAGCCGGTTTCGGTTTCGCGCTCGGCCTCGACCACGCCCTGGTCGTGCAGCCATGCGCGGCGGCGGCCCTCGGCGAAGGGCAGGTCCAGCCGCTCCTCGATCACCTCTTCGGCCAGATGCGCCTCGATCGCGGCCAGAAGCGCCGCCACCCCCTCGCCCGACAGCGCCGAGACCGCCTGAACGTCGCCCCGGCGCGCATCGGTGGCAAGGATCGCCTCGCGCGTGGCGGGCGAAAGCGCGTCGATCTTGTTCCACACCTCGATCAGCGCCACGTCCTCATCCACGCCAAGCGCCTCGAGGATATCGCCCACATCGGCCGCCTGCTCCTCGGTTTCGGGATGCGAGATGTCGCGCACATGCAAGATCAGGTCCGCCTCGAGCACCTCTTCCAGCGTGGCGCGGAAGGCCGCGACAAGCTCGGTCGGAAGGTCCGAGATGAAGCCCACCGTATCCGACAGGATCACCTTGCGCCCCGAGGGCAGCATGAGGCCGCGCATCGTGGGGTCGAGCGTGGCGAACAGCATGTCCTTCGCCATCACCTCCGCCCCGGTCATATGGTTGAAAAGCGTGGATTTCCCCGCATTCGTATAGCCCACCAGCGCGACCACCGGGAACGGCACCTTGCGCCGCGCGGCGCGGTGCAACTCGCGCGTTCTGACGACCTTGGAAAGCTGGCGGCGCAGGCGGACCATCTGCTCGTCGATGGCGCGGCGGTCGGCCTCGATCTGGGTCTCGCCGGGGCCGCCGACAAAGCCGAGGCCACCGCGCTGCCGCTCGAGGTGGGTCCAGGCCCGCACCAGCCGCGTGCGCTGATAACTGAGCGCGGCCAGTTCGACCTGCAACACGCCCTCGCGCGTGCGCGCGCGGTCCGCGAAAATCTCGAGGATCAGGCCCGTGCGGTCCAGAAGCTTGACGCCCCATTCCTTTTCCAGGTTGCGCTGCTGCACGGGCGTGACGGGCCCGTCGACCAGCACAAGATCCACCTCGGCCTCGGACAGACGCTGCCCAAGCTCGGCCAGCTTCCCGGTGCCGAACAGATGGCCCGGATGGGGCCGGGCAAGGCGCACAACCTCGGCCCCCACGACCTCAAGCCCCGGCAGCGCGGCGGCCAGCGAAACCGCCTCGGCCAGCCCATGCTCGGGGAGCCTGCGGGCCTGCGTGGCCTTCAGATCCGGATGGAGGACATAGGCGCGGGTCGCCCCGCCGCTGGAGGGGACGGGATCGCTCAGTCGTCGCCCTCGTAAAGCGAAATCGGCTGACCTGGCATGATCGTCGAAATGGCGTGCTTGTAGACCAGCTGGGACTGCCCGTCACGGCGCAGCAGCACGCAGAAATTGTCAAACCAGGTGATGACGCCCTGAAGCTTCACACCGTTGATAAGGAAAATTGTAACCGGAACTTTTGTCTTGCGGACATGGTTCAGGAACGCGTCCTGAAGGTTCTGTTTGTCGGCAGCCATTTTTCAGCCTTTGTTCTTCTGTTCTTGTCGCGCGTCCTGCGGCCGGGCGCAAATGCGCTGCCACGCCCCAAGTATGCTTAAGACGCAGGGAGTTTCCACCCCTAATTTCAGACCATTACGGTCAGTTGCGGGAAGTCGCGGATTACTGGCGCCAGAACTCGGGGTTGAGAAGCGCGATGATGGCCAGCGTCTCAAGCCTGCCAAGGATCATCGCACCGGCCAGGATGGCCTTGGTCGCGGTGTCCAGCGCGCCCCAGGACAGCGGTTCGGTGGCGGCGACAAGGGCCAGCGGGCCGGTATTCGACAGGGCGGCGATCGACAGGACGGTTGCAGATTCGAATTCAAGCCCCGCAAGCGAGACCGCCACCATCACCACCGCGATGGACAGCGCGAAAAGCATGAAAAAGATCCACGAGATATAGGCGCCTTCGCGCCGCAACCGTCGCGCCATCATGCCGCCGCCGCCAACCGAGGCGGGGTGCACGAGCTTGTCCAATTCCCGCTCTCCGTGGCGCACGAGCGCATAGACCCGCAAAAGCCGCACGCCGCCGGCCGTGGTCGCAACGCCGCCTCCAACGATGGCAAGCCCCGCCAGCATCAGCCCCGGTGTTCCGAGGCCCGACCAGTTGCGCGCCTCGTCCCAGCCAGCGGATTCGAAGCCGGTGGTGGTCAGGAAGGACATCGCCGTGAACATCGCCCCCCAGATCGACATCAGGATCGCCGAGGGATCGGGCGTCATCGCCACCTCAAGCGCGGCGATCCAGTGGCGCAGGAACAGCGTCGCGGGCACCGCCAGCACGATCACCGCGGCCAGGCGCAGCTCGGGGTCGGCGATCAGCCGGTCGGTGGCGCGCAGCTCTCCCGATCCGGGCCAGAAGCGGCGCGACAGCGCGGGGATCAGGAACAGGAAGACCAGCATCTCTCCGCCCACGCCCGAGGCAGCGACCGCCGTCCCCCCGATGGGCGAGATCCCCGAGGTCGCCAGCGTCGACATCGCATGGCACAGCGCCACCAGCGTCGGATCGCCCGCGATCAGCAAAAGCACCCAAAGCGCCAGCGTCAGCCCCAGATAGGCCGGAAAGGTCACCGGGGGGTAATGCCCGAGGCAATCGCCGGGATCGGCGCCCCCTTCTCCGCCCGAGATGTTGCGCGTCGCCCCGGAGGGGCCGCCCGAAAAGAACACCTCGAACCCGCCAAGCCGCATCGGCGCCAACACCGCGATCGCCATCACCAGCATGAAGAAGCCGCCCATCCAGCCGACCAGCGCGCGCCACAGATGCAGGCTTGGCGCAAGGCGGCCCGCCTCGTAAAGCGTGCCGCCCGTGGTGGTCAGGGCCGAGACCATCTCCCACCAGGCATTGAACAGGCCGGTATCGGGCACCGCCTCGTTGAACGGGATTGCCAGCATCAGGGGAAGAAGGGTGAAGGTGCCCAGCATCGCCAGCAGGTGGCTGCGCCCCTGCGGCCCGCGCCCGTTCGTCACCGTCGCAAGGCCCAGAAGCGCGACAAGGAACAGAAACAGCGTGCCCGAATAGAAAAACGGACGCGCGATGTGATGATCGCGCAGCACCAGCGCATGCGCGGCAGGCAGATACATCGCAACCGCCCCGATCCCCATCAGGATGACCACCAGCGGAAGATCGCGGAACCTGCGCAGCATCAGAAGAAGTCGATCGAGACCTGAAGCAGGCGCTCGACTTCGGGAACGTCGGCTGTCAGCGCGAAAAGAACGACCACATCCCCTTCCTCGATCTTGGTATCGCCCTGCGGCTTGACCACCTTGTCGCCTTTCTTCAGCGCGCCCACCAGAACGCCTTCGGGGAAGGCGATGTCGCGCACCAGCTTGCCCGACAGCGGCGAGGTTCCCATCACCTGCGCCTCGATCACCTCGGCCTCGGCATCGCCGATCGAATAGATCGCCCGCACCCGGCCGTGGCGGATATGGCGCAGGATCGACGAGACGGTGGTCGCGCGCGGGTTGATATAGGCGTCGATGTCCAGCGGCGCCATCAGCGGCACCAGTGTCGGATCGTTGACCAGCGAAATCGCCATCCGGCAACCCGCCTGCTTGGCGCGCACCGCGACAAGGATGTTGGTCTTGTCGTCATCGGTCACCACCAGCACCGCGTCGGCCCGGCTTATATTGGCCTCTTCCAGCAGGTCCGCGCTCATCCCGTCGCCATTGAGCACGATCGTGCGCTCCAGCGCGTCGGCGGCGCGTTCGGCCTGCGTGCGATCCCGCTCGATCACCTTGGCGCGAACCCGATCGGTGCGCATCTCAAGCGCGCGGGCCACGGCCAGGCCCACGTTCCCGCCGCCGACAATGACGATGCGCTCCTGCTTTTTAGTCGCCTTTCCAAAGATTTCCAGCGTGCGGTTCACGTCCTCGACATGGGCGAAGACATAGATCTGGTCACCGGCGAAAAGCTGATCCCCCGGTTCGGGCGCGAACAGCCGACCTTCGCGGCGCACGCCGGTGACGATGGCGCGCAGCGTCGAGAACAGGTCCGTCAGCTGGCGCAGCGGCGTATCGAGCACCGGGCAATCGGGATCGAGCACGATCCCCAGAAGCTGCACATCGC
Organism: uncultured Paracoccaceae bacterium; assembly: GCA_937863185.1. Classification (GTDB taxonomy): domain Bacteria; phylum Pseudomonadota; class Alphaproteobacteria; order Rhodobacterales; family Rhodobacteraceae; genus CALMEG01. The sequence continues at coordinate 12,660 of CALMEG010000136.1, forward strand.
CGCCAAGGAAGCTTTCGGTATCGAACGTCGCGGGGGCGGCCAGGCGTTGCAGGGCAGCCTCGGCCACCTCGCGCTCGGGGCTGATGATAACGTCGATGGGCAGCTGGTCGCGGCGATAGAGATCGGCGTAAAGCGGCTCCATATAGGCCTGGGCGCGCAGGCGGGCGATCTTGCGCGTGATCCCGAAGACCGAATGCGCGACCTGGCAGGTGACCATGTTCACCTCGTCCGAATAGGTCGCGGCGATGATCAGGTCACAGTCCCGCGCCCCCGCGCGTTCAAGCACGTTGGGATGCGAGGCGAACCCCGCAACCCCCTGCACGTCAAGCGTATCCGAGGCGCGCCGGACAAGTTCGGGGTTCGAATCCACGATCGTCACATCGTTGCGCTCACCCGCAAGGTGGCGCGCGATCTGCCAGCCGACCTGACCGGCACCACAGATGATCACCTTCATACCGTCACTCCGTGCCGCCCGATGCGCCCTTCTTAGGCCCGCCGCGCGTCAAAGGTCAATCGCGGCCGGGCCTCAGGCGGTTTCCTCGTCGCCCTCGACATGGGCGACACGGCCGCCCGACTTGGCGCTTGTCACCACGCCAAGCGATTTCAGCTTGCGATGCAGGGCCGAGCGTTCCATGCCCACGAAATTCGCGGTGCGCGAGATGTTGCCGCCGAAGCGGTTGATCTGGGTCAGCAGGTATTCCCGCTCAAACAGCTCGCGCGCCTCGCGCAGCGGCAGGGTGGCAAGCGCGCCGCCCAGAACGATGCGGCCATCATCGGGGGCGGCGGTCTCTCCGGGCAGTTCGCGCGCCTCGATCGGGCCGGTGCCCTCGCCCAGGATCAGCACCCGCTCGATCACGTTGCGCAACTGGCGGATATTGCCCGGCCAGTCCATCGTCTGCATCATCGCCCCCGCCTCTTCCGAGATCGGGCGCGCCGGCAGGCCCTGGGTCTTGTTGAAGGTCTCGATGAAATGGGCGGCCAGAACCGGCACGTCCTCGCGCCGCTCGGACAGGGCGGGCACCGCGATCGGCACGACATTGAGCCGGTCATACAGCTCTTGTCGGAAGCGCCCGGCGCCGATTTCCGAGGGCAGGTCGCGCGTCGTGGACGAGATCACGCGCAGATCGACCCGCACCCGGTCCGCGCCGCCCACGCGGGTGAACTGCTGCTCGGTCAGCACCCGCAGGATCTTGGACTGGGTGCCAAGCGGCATGTCCGCGACCTCGTCGAAATAGATCGCGCCGCCATGGGCCTGTTCCAGAAGCCCCTTTTCCACCCCGCGATCGGCCGATTCACGGCCGAAAAGCACCTCTTCCATCCGGTCCGGCTCGATCGAGGCGGAAGAGACGATGACGAAGGGGCCCGCGGCGCGGGTGGAATGCTGGTGGATATAGCGCGCGGCGACCTCCTTGCCCGATCCGGGCTCTCCGGTCAGCATCACGCGGCCGTTCGATTTGGTCACCTTGTCAAGCTGGTCGCGCAGCTTGCGGAAGGCGGCCGAGCTGCCCATCATGTCGCCCGTGCTCAGATCGCGGCGGCGGAGCGAGGAATTCTCGCGCCGCAGGCGGGCGGTTTCCATCGCGCGGCTGACCACGACCATCAACTGGTCGATATTGAAGGGCTTTTCGATGAAATCGTAGGCGCCCTGCTTGATCGCGGCCACGGCGATCTCGATATTGCCGTGCCCCGAGATGATGATGATCGGAATGTCGGGGTTGTTGCGCTTGACCTGCTTGAGGATGTCGATCCCGTCCATCCGGCTGTCCTTGAGCCAGATGTCCAGCACCATCAGCGCGGGCGGATCGTCGTTGATCGCCTCCATGCATTCGTCGGAATTCGCGGCCATCCGCGTGGCGAAACCCTCATCCTTGAGGATGTCGGCAATCAGCTCGCGGATGTCCTTTTCGTCGTCAACAATCAGAATATCACTCATATCGACCCCGTCGCGGCCTCGGCCGCCTTTTCCTTGATGGCCCGGTTTCCGGCGCGCGCGCGCGGAAGCCGGATTTCGGCAAGGGCGCCGGCATGGGCCCCCTCATGAAAGGCCGGGGCGTCGGTCAGAACCAACGTCCCGCCATGTTCTTCGATGATCTTCTTGACGATCGGCAGGCCAAGCCCGGTGCCCTTCGCGCGCGTCGTCACATAGGGCTCGAACAGGCGCGAGCGGTCATGCGGCAGGCCGATCCCGTTATCGGCAATGCGGATCACGATCTGCTCGGGCCCGGTGGTCATGCTGACGCGGACCTCGGGGGCATAGCCCTCGGGCGGGCCTTTTTCCACAAGGCTTTCAACGGCTTCCCCGGCGTTCTTGATAAGGTTCGTCACCGCCTGGCTGATCATCGTGGCATCCAGTTCGACGATCACCTCTTCGGCCGGGATCTCGGCCGTCAGCACGGCCCCATGCAGCGCCCCTTCCTGCAACAGCACCGCATCGCGCATCAGCCGGGCCAGATCGTGATCGCGCCGGTCGGGCTCGGGCATGCGGGCGAAGCGCGAGAACTCGTCGATGATGCGCCGCAGGTCGTTGGTCTGGCGGATGATGACGCCGGTATATTGCTCCAGCGCCTCGGCCTCGTCGCCCGCGATGGGGGCGAACTTGCGCCGCAGCCGTTCCGCCGAAAGCTGGATCGGGGTCAGCGGGTTCTTG
>CALMEG010000137.1 GCA_937863185.1 uncultured Paracoccaceae bacterium
GATCCTCCTGGGCCGCGGGGTTCACGATGTCGTTCGAGCCGATGACGATGGCGACATCCGTCGTGGGGAAGTCGTCGTTGATCTCGTCCATCTCCAGCACGATGTCATAGGGCACCTTCGCCTCGGCCAGAAGCACGTTCATATGCCCCGGCAGGCGCCCCGCCACGGGGTGGATGCCGAAGCGCACCTCCTTGCCCCGCGCGCGCAGCTTGCGCGTCAGCTCGGCCACCGATTGCTGCGCCTGCGCCACCGCCATGCCGTAGCCCGGCACGATGATCACGCTGTCGGCCTCGTTCAGCGCCGCGGCCACACCCTCGGCGTCGATCGCGATCTGCTCGCCCTCGACCTCCATCGCGGGGCCGCCGGCATTGCCAAAGCCCCCCAGGATCACCGACACGAAGCTGCGGTTCATCGCCTTGCACATGATATAGCTCAGGATCGCCCCGCTGCTGCCCACCAGCGCCCCGGTCACGATCAGAAGGTCATTGCCAAGCGAGAAGCCGATCGCCGCCGCGGCCCAGCCCGAATAGGAGTTGAGCATCGACACCACCACCGGCATGTCCGCCCCGCCGATCCCCATGATCAGGTGATAGCCGATGAAGAACGCAAGAAGCGTCATCACCACCAGCGCCCAGATGCCCGCGCCGTTCATGAACAGCCCCAGGGCCACGATCGAGCCAAGCGCCGCCGCCGCGTTCAGCATATGCCCGCCGGGCAGCTTCTCGGCCTTCGAGGTCACCTTGCCCGCCAGCTTGCCGAACGCGATGACCGAGCCGGTGAAGGTCACCGCCCCGATGAACACGCCCAGGAACAGTTCCACCCGCAGGATCGACAGCTCCACCGGGGTCTTGTGCGCCACGATCGCGGCGAAGCCCTGCAACCCCTCGCGCGCGGCCGCGTCCATCCCCGCCACGCGCGCCATCTCGATATAGGCGTTGAAGCCCACGAAGACCGCCGCCAGCCCGCCCAGGAAACCCACCGCCGCCACAAGCTGCGGCATCTCGGTCATCTGCACGCGCTTGGCGACATACCAGCCGATCGCGCCCCCCGCGGCCACAAGCGCCAGCGAAAGCCCCCAGCGGCCCGCGCCCGGGCCGATCAGCGTCGCCGCAACCGCAAGCGCCATGCCCACGATGCCATACCAGACCGCGCGCTTCGCGCTTTCCTGCCCCGAAAGCCCGCCAAGCGACAGGATGAAGAGAACAGCCGCGACCACATAGGCGGCGGTCGTAAATCCGAATTCCATTCCCCTGCCCTCCTTACGACTTCTGGAACATGGCGAGCATGCGCCGGGTGACAAGGAAGCCACCGAAGATGTTGATACCGGGCATGAAGACCGACAGCGCCGACAGCACGATCACAAGCCACGACCCCGAGCCGATCTGCATCAGCGCCCCCAGGATGATGATCGAGCTGATCGCGTTCGTCACCGCCATCAGCGGCGTGTGCAGGCTGTGGCTGACATTCCAGATCACCTGGAAGCCCACGAAACAGGCCAGCACGAAGACGATGAAGTGCTGCATGAAGCTCGCCGGCGCCACAAGGCCCACGCCCAGAAGCACCGCCGCCCCCACCGCAAGCAGCGTCACCTGGCTGCGGGTCTGCGCCCTGAAGGCCGCAACCTCCCGGGCGCGCCGCTCCTCGGGGGTCAGCTCCTTCGGCTTCTCCTTGGGCTTGGCCGCCGCGATCGCCTGCACCTTGGGCGGCGGCGGCGGGAAGGTGATCGCGCCGGCATGCGTCACCGTCGCCCCGCGGATCACGTCATCCTCCATGTTGTGGTTGACCACGCCATCCTTGGCCGGCGTCAGGTCCGTCATCATGTGGCGGATGTTCGTGGCATAAAGCGTCGAGGACTGCGCCGCCATCCGGCTGGGGAAATCGGTATAGCCCACGATCGTCACGCCGTTCTCGGTGACGATCTTCTCGTCCGGCACCGTCAGGTCGCAGTTGCCGCCCCGCTCGGCCGCAAGGTCGACGATCACCGAGCCCGGCTTCATCGCCTCCACCATGTCCTTCGTCCACAGCTTCGGCGCATCGCGCCCCGGGATCAGCGCCGTGGTGATGACGATATCCACCTCGGGCGCCAATGCGCGGAACTTCTCAAGCTGCTTCTCGCGGAACTCAGGGCTCGAGGGCGCCGCATAGCCGCCCGTCGCCGCGCCGTCCTGCTGCTCCTCGAAATCCAGATAGACGAATTCCGCGCCCATCGATTCGATCTGCTCGGCCACCTCGGGGCGCACGTCGAACGCATAGGTGATCGCGCCAAGGCTCGTTGCCGTGCCGATCGCGGCAAGGCCCGCAACCCCCGCCCCCACAACCAGAACCTTCGCCGGCGGAACCTTGCCCGCCGCCGTCACCTGGCCCGTGAAGAAGCGCCCGAAATTGTTGCCCGCCTCGATCACCGCGCGGTAGCCCGCGATATTGGCCATCGACGACAGCGCGTCCATCTTCTGCGCACGGCTGATCCGCGGAACCATGTCCATCGCGATCACGCTTGCGCCCGTCTTGTTCGCGGCCTCCAGAAGATCCTTGTTCTGCGCCGGGTAGAAGAACGAGATCAGCGTCTGGTCCGCGCGCAGCCGCTTCACCTCCGTCTCGCTTGGCGGGCGCACCTTCACGACGATGTCCACATCCTTGAACAGACCCGGCGCCGTCTTCACAACCGTCACACCCGCCGCCGCATAGGACGCGTCCGAAAACCCCGCACCAACCCCCGCGCCGGATTCCACAAAACACTGATGACCAAGCTTCTGAAGCTGCAACGCACTCTCGGGCGTCAGCGCAACACGCGACTCACCCCCATATATCTCCCTAGGTGCTCCGATCTTCACTGTGTCTCCCCCTTGCCGCAGACGGTTCCTGTCCGATGCTCACATCTTTGCGAAAACCTCATAACATCGCGCAATAAAGTTTCACAAGAGGCACGCGGCAGCGCAGCAAGCGCGAAACGCCCTGTTTTTCCGCAGGGTGGTCGGCTTGCATCGCTTTGCCGCAGCGCATCGCGGGGGAAATCCTGCCCGCGCGTCAAAGCCAGCGGCGCGTCCGCGTGGCATAGCTGCGCCATTCGGGGCCGAATCGCGCGGCGATCCGGGCCTCTTCGCCCGCGATGAAGCGGCGCGCGATGAACAGCATGAAGGCGGGCACCAGCCACAGCGCCGCGATGCCGTCCCACCACAGCAAAAGCCCCGCCAGGATCAGCGCATCGGCCAGGTAGATCGGGTTGCGCGACAGCGCGAAAGCCCCGCCCGTGACCAGTGCCGAAGGGTCGCGGCGCGGCACGAAGCTGGTGCGGCGCAGCACCATCTGGATCAGCGCCGCCGCCATCAGAAACGCCCCCATCACCACAAGCACCGCGCCGATCGGACGGCTCTGGACGAAGGGCAGTGGCAAAAGCCGGGCCAGAAGCCAACCGGCCGCCGCGAACAGCGCCAGCCACAGGGGCGGCAGGTCGATCTGGTGCAGCAGCTTGCGCATGTGGTTCCCGCTGTTTCCGCCGGCCCATATTGCGCAGCGCGCGCGGGGCACGGCAAGGCAAAGATCGCGCCTTCCGTCGGGTCCGGCGGGATGCGCATGCTTGCCAAAGCGGCGCGCGCGGGCCAATTTGCGCCCGACGCAGGAGGACCATATGAGCACCGATTTCACCGCAACCCGCGCCCTGTTCGACCTTCCCGAAGGGGTGGTCTATCTTGACGGCAACTCGCTTGGCCCCCTGCCGCGTGCCGTACCCGAACGGGTGGGCCGCGCGATGCGCGAGGAATGGGGCGGCATGCTCATCTCGGCGTGGAACCGCGCGGGCTGGATGGAGATGCCGCGCCGCGTGGGCGACCGGATCGCCCGGCTGATCGGGGCCGAACAGGGCAGCGTGGTGATGGGCGACACGCTGTCGATCAAGGTTTATCAGGCGATCGCCGCTGCGCTCGACATGAACCCGGAGCGGCGGGTGATCCTGTCCGACAGCGGCAACTTCCCGACCGATCTTTACATGGCCGAGGGGCTGTGCCGCACGCTTGGCGCCGGCTATGCGCTGAAGGTCGTCGCCCCGGAAGAGGTGGCCGGCGCCATCGACGACAGCGTGGCCGTGCTGATGCTGACCGAGGTGGATTACCGCACCGGGCGGCGCCACGACATGGCCGCGCTGACCGCGCAGGCCCATGCCGCGGGCGTGCTGACGGTCTGGGATCTGGCACATTCGGCCGGCGCGGTTCCGCTGGACCTCGCGGGCGCGGGGGCCGATTTCGCGGTGGGCTGCACCTATAAATACCTCAATTCCGGCCCCGGCGGCCCGGCCTTCATCTATGTGGCCCCGCGCCATGCCGATCGGGCCGTGCCCGCGCTGTCGGGCTGGCATGGCCATGCGGCGCCCTTCGCCTTCGATCTGTCCTACCGCCCCGCCGCGGGGATCGAGCGGATGCGCGTCGGCACGCCGCCGATCCTGCAACTCGCCGCGCTCGATGCGGCGCTCGATGTCTGGGACGGGGTGGAGATAGCCGATATCCGTGCCGCCTCGCTGTCGCTGGCCGACCGTTTCATCGAAGGCGTGCTGGCCGCCTGCCCCGATCTACGCCTTGTCACGCCGCGCGATCCGGCGCTGCGCGGCAGTCAGGTCAGCTTTGCCCATCCCGAGGGCTATGCCATCGTGCAGGCACTGATCGCACGCGGCGTAGTGGGCGATTTCCGCGCCCCCGACATCCTGCGCTTCGGCATCACCCCGCTTTATATCGGTGCGGCCGAGATCGACCGCGCCGTGGCGATCATGGCCGAGGTGATGGAGAAGGGCCTTTGGGACCGGCCGGAATACAAGGTCCGCGCGGCCGTCACCTGACGCGAAGGCACCTGCGTCAGGCCACCCGCCCGATGCCGTGCCGCTTCGCCGCCCAGACCGCCGCCGCCTGGCCGAACGCCTCGAACAGCGGGCGCGAGACCGGATCGGCGGCAGCGTTCCATTCGGGGTGCCACTGCACCGACAGTGTGAAGCCCGGCGCTTCGGCCACATGGATCGCCTCGGGCGTGCCATCCTCGGCCCGGCCCTCGATGACGATGCACGCGCCGGGCTGGCAGATCCCCTGCCCGTGCAGCGTGTTCGTCATGACCTCGGTCGCGTTCAGCACCCTGTGAAACAGGCCGCCCTCTTGCAAAATGACCTTGTGGCGCAGCGCGAAGCTTTCATCCAGCGGCGCGTCGGGCGGCATGCGGTGGTTCATCCGGCCCGGCAACTCGCGGATTTCCGGGTGTAGCGTGCCCCCCATGGCCACGTTCACCTCCTGAAAGCCGCGGCAGATGCCGAAGATCGGCTGGCCGCGCTCCACGCAGGCGCGCACCAGCGGCAGGGTGATCGCATCGCGCGCGCGGTCGAAGGCGCCATGGGCGGGGGTTTCCTCCTGCCCGTATTCGGAGGGGTGCACATTGGGCCGCCCGCCGGTCAGCAGGAAGCCGTCGCAGACCTCGATCAGATCAGCCACCGAGACAAGGTTCGGGTCGGCCGGGATCACAAGCGGCAGGCATTGCGCGACCCGCGCCACCGCCTCGGAGTTCATCGTGCCCCCCGCATGGACGGGATAGGCATCGTTGAGTTCATATGCGTTGCCGATAATTCCGACGACCGGTCGTGTCATGTCTTCCCCGCAGGCGTATTTTTACCCAAACCTAAGGGGAGCACGCATCCATGAAAAGGCCCGCAACGCGCAGAGGCTGTGCAAAATCTCAGGCACCGCCCCGCGCCTTGACCTGCGCGCGGCGCGCATGCAGCACCGGCTCGGTATATCCCGAGGGCTGCACCCGGCCCAGGAAGACCAGATCGCAGGCCGCCTGGAAGGCCAGCCCGTCAAAGCCCGGCGCCATCGGGCGATAGGCCGGATCGCCCGCGTTCTGGCGGTCGACGACCTCGGCCATCTTGCGCAGAGCCTCCATCACGCGCGCCTCGGAAACGATGCCGTGATGCAGCCAGTTGCACAGTGCCTGCGCGCTGATCCGCAGCGTGGCGCGGTCTTCCATCAGGCCCACGTCGTGGATGTCGGGCACCTTGGAACAGCCCACGCCCTGGTCGATCCAGCGCACGACATAGCCCAGGATTCCCTGCGCGTTGTTCTCGATCTCGTCGCTGATTTCCTGCTCGGAATAGTTGCGCCCCGACGCCAGCGGGATGGTCAGAAGATCGTCAAGCCGCGCGGGCCGCTTCAGCGCGGCGATCTCGGCCTGCCGCGCCTTCACGTCGACGCGGTGGTAATGCGTGGCATGCAGCGTGGCGGCGGTGGGGCTGGGCACCCAGGCGCAGTTCGCCCCCGCCATCGGATGGGCGATCTTGGTTTCAAGCATCTCGGCCATCCGGTCGGGCATGGCCCACATGCCCTTGCCGATCTGGGCCTTGCCCGCCAGCCCGCAGCGCAGGCCGATATCGACATTGCGATCCTCGTAGGCCTGGATCCAGGGCTGCGACTTCATCTCGCCCTTGCGCACCATCGGCCCGGCCTCCATCGAGGTGTGGATCTCGTCCCCGGTGCGGTCCAGAAAGCCGGTATTGATGAAGGCCACCCGGTGCTGCGCCGCCCGGATGCATTCCTTGAGATTGGCCGAGGTGCGGCGCTCCTCATCCATGATCCCCAGCTTCACGGTATAACGCGGCAGGCCCAGCACGGCCTCGACCCGGTCGAAGATCTCGCTGGCGAAGGCAACCTCTTCGGGGCCGTGCATCTTCGGCTTCACGACATAGACCGACCCGGTGACCGAGTTGCGCGGCCCCTCGGTCCGGGCCAGATCGTGCATCGCGCAGAGCGTCGTGACCATCGCGTCCATCAGCCCCTCGGGGACTTCGGCGCCCGTCTCGTCCAGGACGGTGGGGTTCGACATCAGGTGGCCCACATTGCGCACCAGCATCAGCGCGCGCCCCTTCAGGACCAGCGCCCCGCCATCGGCGGCGGTGAATTCCAGATCGGGATTCAGCGTGCGGGTAAAGGCCTTGCCGCCCTTCTCGACGGTTTCGGACAGATCGCCCTGCATCAGGCCAAGCCAGTTGGAATAGGCCAGCACCTTGTCCTCGGCATCGACGGCCGCCACCGAATCCTCGCAATCCATGATCGAGGACAGCGCGGCCTCAAGGCGCAGGTCGCTGATATGGGCCAGATCGTCACGCCCGATCGGATGGTCGGGGTTCACCTCGATCACCATGTGCAGATCGTTGTTGCGCAAAACGATCTCGGTGGGCGCCCCGGCCGGGCCGCGATAGCCCAGGAACTGCGAAGGATCGCGCAGGCCGGTCTCTTCGTCGGTGCGCACGAAAAGGCCGCCGTCGCGCACCTCCATCGCGCCGACCGCCGCCCAGGACCCCGAGACCAGCGGCGCGGCACGGTCCAGGAATTCGCGCGCCCAGGCGATCACGCGGGCGCCGCGCGCGGGGTCATAGCCCTTGCCCTGCGGCAGGTCGCCCAGCGCATCGGTGCCGTAAAGCGCATCGTAAAGGCTGCCCCAGCGCGCATTCGCGGCATTGAGCGCATAGCGCGCGTTCAGGATCGGCACGACAAGCTGCGGCCCGCACTGACGGGCGAATTCCGGATCGGTCGGGCCGGTCTCGATGGCGAAATCGGGGCCCTCGGGCAGAAGATAGCCGATCTCTTCCAGAAAGGCGTGGTATTCGGCGGCGTTCTGCCCCTTCCCGCGGCGCTCCAGATGCCAGGCGTCGATCCGGGCCTGCATCTGTTCGCGCGTGGCCAGAAGCGCGCGGTTGCGCGGCGCAAGATCGCGCACCATCGCGGCAAAGCCGTCCCAGAAGGCCTGCGGCGCAACGCCCGTGCCCGGCAGGGCCCGGCCCTCGACAAACTCTGCCAGACGGCTGTCGACCGCCAGACCCGAACGATTGATCCGCGTGACCTGCATCCCGTTCTCCTCAGGTTTTCCGGCCCCGCAAACGCGGGCCGGCAGGATTTCCTTGTGCAGCCCTACCCGCCCCGGCGGCGCAAGACAAGCGTCAGGCAGGCGCTCAGCGCATCCCCGCCAGCTTGCACCCCGCCCCGGCGCAACCTAGGGTCTGCGCAACGCTCCGGGCCGTGCCCGCACCACTTTGCAGGAGATTGTCATGGACGGCACGCCCGGCCCCACCCGCCTTTCCGACTATGCCCCCTACCCGTTCCGCATCGACGCGGTTTCGCTGCATTTCCGGCTGGACCCGCAGGCCACGCGCGTCACGGCCGCGCTGTCCTGCGTGCCGCTGCGCCCCGGCGCCTCGATGGCGCTTGACGGCGAGGGGCTGCGCCTGATCTCCGCAGAAATCGACGGGGCCGCGCTTGCCCCGCGGGATTACCGCCTGACCGATACCGACCTGACGATCCACGCCGCCGCCCTGCCCGACCAGCCCTTCACCCTGCGCACCGAGGTCGAGATCGCGCCCGCGGCCAATACCGCGCTTGAGGGGCTTTACATGTCGCGCGGCATGTATTGCACGCAATGCGAGGCCGAGGGGTTCCGCAAGATCACCTTCTATCCCGACCGCCCCGACGTGATGGCCCCGTTCCGGGTGCGCATCGAAGGCGCGCCGCCGGTCCTTCTGTCGAACGGCAACCCGGTGGCAAAAGGCCCCGGCTGGGCCGAATGGAACGATCCCTGGCCCAAGCCCGCCTATCTTTTCGCGCTTGTCGCGGGCGATCTGGTGGCCCATCCGGGGCAGTTCACCACCCTTTCGGGACGCAGGGTCGCGCTGAATATCTGGGTCCGGCCCGGCGACGAGGACCGCTGCGCCTTCGCCATGGAGGCCCTGCAACGCGCGATGAAATGGGATGAGGACCGCTACGGCCGCGAATACGATCTGGATGTGTTCAACATCGTCGCGGTGGACGATTTCAACATGGGCGCGATGGAGAACAAGGGCCTCAACATCTTCAACTCCAAATGGGTGCTCGCCAGCCCCGAAACCGCGACCGACAGCGATTACGAGCGGATCGAGGCGATCATCGCGCACGAGTATTTCCACAACTGGACCGGCAACCGCATCACCTGCCGCGACTGGTTCCAGCTATGCCTGAAAGAGGGGCTGACGGTGTTCCGCGACCAGCAGTTCACCGCCGACATGCGCCTTGGCCCGGTCAAGCGGATCGAGGATGTGCTGACCCTGCGCGCGCGCCAGTTCCGCGAGGATCAGGGGCCGCTCGCCCATCCGGTGCGGCCCGATCACTACCGCGAGATCAACAATTTCTACACCGCCACCGTCTACGAGAAGGGCGCCGAGGTGGTGGGCATGCTGCACACCCTTGTTGGCGAGGAAGGCTATCGCCGCGCGCTCGATCTCTATTTCGCCCGCCATGACGGCGAGGCCGCCACGATCGAGGACTGGCTGAAGGTGTTCGAGGACGCGACGGGCCGCGATCTGACCCAGTTCAATCGCTGGTATACCGATGCGGGCACGCCGCAGCTGAGCCTGCGCGAGGACTGGCACGAGGGCAGCCTGACGCTGCATTTCACGCAATCCACCGCCGCCACGCCCGGGCAGCCCGAAAAACCCCCGCGCCTGATCCCGATCGCGGTGGGCCTTCTGTCGCCCAATGGCGACGAGGTGGTCCCGACCACGGTGCTGGAAATGACCGAGGCGCAGCAAAGCTTCACCTTCTCCGGGCTCGGCGCGCGGCCCGTGCCCTCGATCCTGCGCGGGTTCTCCGCCCCGGTGGTCCTGGAACGCGACAGCGACGCGGCAGAGCGCGCCTTCCTGCTGGCGCATGACACCGATCCGTTCAACAAATGGGAGGCCGGGCGCAGCCTTGCCCGACAGGCGCTGACCGGGATGGCCTGCGGTGCCGCACCCGATCCCGCCTATCCCGATGCGGTCGGGCGCATGCTGGCCGATGACGCGGCCGATCCGGCATTCCGCGCGCTCTGCCTGCGCCTGCCCGGCGAGGACGAGATCGCCCAAGCCCTGCACGAGGCCGGCCGGACCCCCGAACCCGACGCGATCCATACCGCGCGTGGCGCGCTCGCCCACAGCCTTGCGACGCAGCATGAAGCCCGGCTGGCCACGCTTTACGACGCCATGGCGGTGCCCGGCCCCTACCGGCCCGATGCCGCACCCGCCGGACAGCGCGCACTGCGCCTGGCGTGCCTCGGGCTTCTGAACCGGATCGACGGGGGCACGCGGGCGCGGCAGTTGTTCGAGACGGCGGACAACATGACCGAAGCCCTCGGCGCGCTGAGCTGCCTGATCGAGACCGGCACGGCCGAAGACGCGCTTGCCCGCTTCCGCGCCCGCTGGCAGGGCGACCGGCTGGTGATGGACAAATGGTTCGCCGTCCAGCTGGCCCATTGCCCGCCCGCAACCACCCCAGCCCTTGCCGCCCGCCTTGCCGAAGACCCGGCCTTCGAGTGGAAGAACCCCAACCGCTTCCGCGCACTGATGGGCGGGCTGGCGGCTAATCATGCGGGCTTTCACCAGGCCGATGGCGCGGGCTATCGCTTCTATGCCGACTGGCTGATCCGGCTCGATCCCGTCAACCCGCAGACCGCCGCGCGCATGTCCACCGCCTTCGAGACACGCGCGCGCTATGATGCGGGCCGGCAGGCACAGATGCGCGCGGAACTCGAGCGGATTGCCGGTACCGAAGGGCTCAGCCGCGATCTGACGGAAATGGTCACGCGGCTGCTGGGGTAGAATAAGGGGGCGCTGCCCCCTCTGGCCTTACGGCCATTCACCCCCGGGATATTTGAACCCTGAAGAAGACATGGTGGCGATTTCTTCAGAGCGGAAATATCCCGGGGGTGAGCGCGCAGCGCGAGGGGGCAGCGCCCCCTTTCCTGCCCCTTGCCCCGCACGCGCCCCTGCCCTAGAAGGCATTTGCCGACCAGAACAGGAAGCAACCGATGCTTGACCACCTTGCCTATAAAGCCCCCGAACCCAAAACCATCGCAGGCGCGAAATCGGATTGGGAACTGGTGATCGGGCTTGAAGTCCATGCGCAGGTCGCCTCGAATGCAAAGCTTTTCTCGGGGGCCTCGACCACCTTCGGGGCCGAGCCGAACTCCAACGTGGCCTTCGTCGATGCCGCGATGCCTGGCATGCTGCCCGTCATCAACGAATTCTGCGTGGCGCAGGCCGTGCGCACCGGGCTGGGGCTGAAGGCCGCGATCAACCTTGTCTCGGCCTTCGACCGCAAGAACTATTTCTACCCCGACCTGCCGCAGGGCTACCAGATCAGCCAGCTTTACCACCCCATCGTGGGCGAGGGCGAGATCATCGTGGACATGGGCCCCGGCGTTGCGCGCCGCGTCCGCATCGAGCGCATCCATCTGGAGCAGGATGCCGGCAAGTCGATCCATGACATGGACCCCAACATGTCCTTCGTGGACCTCAACCGCACGGGTGTCGCTCTGATGGAGATCGTCTCGCGCCCCGATATCCGCGGCCCAGAGGAGGCGGCGGCCTATGTGGGCAAGCTGCGCCAGATCCTGCGCTATCTGGGCACCTGTGACGGCAACATGCAGAACGGCAACCTGCGGGCAGATGTGAACGTGTCGGTCTGCAAGCCCGGTGCCTATGAGAAATATCAGGAAACGCAGGATTTCTCGCATCTGGGCACGCGCTGCGAGATCAAGAACATGAACTCGATGCGGTTCATCCAGCAGGCCATCGACTACGAGGCCCGCCGCCAGATCGCCATCATCGAGGATGGCGGCAGCGTGGTGCAGGAAACCCGCCTCTACGATCCCGACAAGGGCGAGACGCGCAGCATGCGCTCGAAGGAAGAGGCTCATGACTACCGCTATTTCCCCTCCCCCGACCTGCTGCCGATCGTGATTGAGCAGGCCTGGGTCGACGCCATCGCAGCCGCGATGCCCGAACTGCCCGACGAGAAGAAGGCCCGCTTCGTCACCGCGTTCGGGCTGTCGGAATACGATGCGGGCGTGTTGACCGCCGAGGCCGAGAACGCCGCCTATTTCGAGAAGGTGGCCGAGGGCACGGATGGCAAGCTGGCCGCGAACTGGGTCATCAACGAGCTGTTCGGCCGCCTGAAGAAGGAAGGCCACGACATCACGGAAAGCCCGGTTTCGCCCGAACAGCTTGGCGCCATCGTGCGGCTGATCAAGTCGGGCGACATCTCGGGCAAGATCGCCAAGGACCTGTTCGAGATCGTCTATACCGAGGGCGGCGATCCAGCGAAGATCGTGGAAGAGCGCGGGATGAAACAGGTCACCGATCTGGGCGCGATCGAGGCGCAGGTCGACGAGATCATCGCCGCCAACCCCGCGCAGGTCGAAAAGGCCAGGCAGAACCCCAAGCTTGCGGGCTGGTTCACGGGGCAGGTGCTCAAGGCCTCGGGCGGCAAGGCCAATCCCGCGGCCGTGAACGAGATCGTGGCGCGGAAACTCGGGCTCTGATCGCGGGGGCCGGAACCGGAAGGGCGCCGCAGGGCGCCCTTTTTTGGTGCGAAGCGGCGCGATGCGGCCGATGGCTGCGCGTTCACACCGGTTTCATTTGACCGCCCCCCCGCTTTGGCTAAAAGGGGCAGCCGAAAGACGAGGTATGCGATGCAGGCTTATGAATACAAGGTCATCCCCGCCCCGATGAAGGGCGAAAAGGAGCGCGGTCTGAAGACCGGGGCGGAACGTTTCGCCCATGGCCTGACGCTTCAGATGAACGAGATGGCGAAGGACGGCTGGGAATACTGGCGCGCCGAGACGCTGCCGGCCGAGGAACGCTCGGGCCTGACCTCGAAGGTGACGGTCTATCACAATCTTCTGGTGTTCCGCCGTCCGGTGAATCCCTCCGCCGAGGCGGGCAAGCTTCCCGTGCTTGAGCTGGGCGCAAGCGCCGCGGCCGCGCCGAAGGACAAGGAGATCCGCGCCGAGGATCCCGCCACGTCCGACTTCCGCTCCATCCGCCAGATCAGGACCGAGTCCCCGCAAGGGGCGGCGCCAAAGCTCGGCTCGGCCTTCGGCGGCGCGGCGCGGGCCTAGGGCTCGACCTCGAGGGCGAAGGCGTGGATGCGGGCCAGAAGCTCGGCCCCCACGGCCGCGTGAACGGCGCGGTGCTGTGCCAGCCGCGAAAGCCCGGCCAGGGACCGCGCGCGAATCCGCACCCGGAAATGGCTTTCCCCGCCCGGACGCGCGCCCGCATGGCCCGCATGCAGGGCGCTTTCGTCGATGACCTCGAGCGTCTCGGGGTTCAGATGCTCAAGCTTTTCACGGATCTCGTCCACAACGGGCATTTTTCCGCCACCCCCCCTTTAACCACGCCTGAAATAGCCTAAACTCTGTCGCCCGAGTCGAACAGGCCCCAGCGCGAGAGCCCAGATGAGCAGAAACGACCCTTTCGGATTCGATATCTCCGCCGCGTCGGACAAGAAGCGCCGCCAGAAGGGCAAGCGCGGAATGTCGGGCGCGTTCGAGACCTCGACCCGCATTTGCGACAAGGAGGGCTGCAACGAGCCCGGCCAGTATCGCGCGCCGAAATCGCCCAAGGTGCTCGATGATTATTTCTGGTTCTGCAAGGACCATGTGCGCGAATACAACCTGAACTGGAACTATTTCCAGGGGCAGTCCGAGGCCGAGTTCCAGGCCTTTCTGGACAACGCCACCGTCTGGGAACGCCCCACCCGCCCCTTCGCCCGCGCCAAGGACGAGGCGCGCGGCTGGGAACGGCACGGCATCTCGGACCCGATGGAGCTTTTGGGGCAGAACGCCACGCAGAACCCCGGCCGGGTGGCGGGCCGCAGGCTGCCCCCGACCGAGCGGCGCGCGCTGGACATTCTGGATGCCCGCGACAGCATGACCAAGTCCGAGATCCGCCGCCAATACAAGGCACTGATCAAGGTTCTGCACCCCGACATGAACGGTGGAGACCGCAGTCAGGAAGAGATCCTGCAAGAGGTGGTCTGGGCCTGGGATCAGCTCAAGGACAGCCGCAACTTCAAGGACTGAGCGCGGCGGGCGCGCATCAATGCGCGGCCCCCTTCTTGCCGGTCAGCCGGGCAATCAGCGGATTGATCAGAAAACTGACCAGCGGGATCAGCACGAACCCCAGCGCAAGCCCCACCACCCCGTCGAAGAATGCCGTCACCGCCCAGGCGATGAACCCGCCCGCCTGCGGCAGGGCCGCGGCCGCTGCATCGGCCTGGTGGTGGATCCAGTCATAGGGCCCGTGCCAGCCAAGCTCGGCCACGCCATGCACCACGATCGAGCCCCCGACCCAGATCATCGCCGCCGTGCCCACCACCATCAGCGCCTTCATGAAGCCCGGCATGAAGGCCACGATGCCGCGCCCAAGCGCGCGCCCGAACCCGGTGCGCCCGACACGGGCCAGCCACAGGCCGAAATCATCCGCCTTCACGATCAGCGCGACACCGCCATAGACCAGCGCGGTGATGCCGATCGCCACCAGCAAAAGCGCGAAAGCCTGCATCCAGATGTTCTGCGGCGGCAGCGCGGCAAGCGCGATGGTCATGATCTCGGCCGACAGGATGAAGTCGGTCTTGACCGCGCCGGCGACCTTCTCGCGCTCCAGGTGCAGCGGATCGCCTTCCGGCGCGACATGGCCATCGGCATAGGGCGCGTGCGGCCGGAACAGATGATAGACCTTCTCGGCCCCCTCGAAACACAGATAGCTGCCGCCCAGCATCAGCAGGGGAACGATGGCCCAGGGCGCGAAGGCCGACAGCAAAAGCGCCGCGGGCAGCAGGATCAGAACCTTGTTGCGGATCGAGCCGACGGCGATCTTGCCGACGATCGGCAGCTCGCGCGCGGGGGCAAAGCCGTGAACGTATTTCGGAGTGACCGCGGCATCGTCGATCACCGCCCCCGCCGCCTTGGCGCCCGCCTTGGCCGCCTGCCCCGCAATATCGTCGACCGAGGCCGCGGCGACCTTCGCAATCCCCGCCACATCGTCCAGAAGCGCCAACAAACCACTCATGCCAAACCCCTATGCGTTTTGGGAAAACTAGGGGGCATGGCGCGGCCTGACAAGGCGTCAGGCGATCCTCGGCGCACAAGCGGGCCGCCCGCGCCCGCCCTTGTGCGGGCCGCCGATCCCTGCGCCGCCCCCCGGCGCCGGCTTGTGTCAGGAACAATCGCCCCCTTGCGAAGCCCCTACCGATGGTCCACTAATTCCGGGTTAAGCCGCGCAGGCTCGGCACAGCTCAGGAAACGATGGCGGACGGTATGCTGGATCAGAACGCAAAACCCACCGAGGAAATCTCTGTTCGGGAAATCTTTGGAATCGATACGGAAATGAAGGTCAGGGGGTTTTCTGACCGCAGCGAGCGCGTGCCGGATGCCGATCCCACCTACAAGTTCGATCCCGATACCCCCCTCGCGATTCTTGCGGGCTTTGCCTATAACCGCCGGGTGATGATCCAAGGCTATCACGGCACCG
>CALMEG010000138.1 GCA_937863185.1 uncultured Paracoccaceae bacterium
TGTGTCGCAGGCGCCCTTGCCGATGCAGGACATCCCCCCGCACGAGGTCTGCACCGGCCCCTTGCCGAAGGCCAGCCCAAGCGCCAGCCCGCCGGCGGCCAGCACGAAAATGCCGATGGCGAAGATCACCTCCATGCGCGCTCCTTTCCCGTCGGGGGCATCATAGCAGATGGCGGGCGATGTCGCCCGTACTCTCGTGGCGCAGGCCCGCGCCCTCGCGGATCAGGAACAGCGCCGAAAGGCCGTGTCGCCGGGCAAGGGCCGGGCCGTCGGTGGCCCCGGCGGCGGCAAGAGCCGTGGCCCAGCCATCGGCCAGCATCGCCGATGGCGCCATGACCGAGACCGAGGCAAGATCGCCCGCGACGGGCTCGGCCGTACGCGGGTCGATGATATGGCTGTAGCTGCGCGCGCCTGCGCCGAAGCTTTGCGCCCGCCCGCCCGAGGTGGCCACCGCCATGCCCGCAAGGCGCAGCACCGCCGCGGTGCCGTTTGCATCGGGGCGCGGGTCTTCGACGGCCACCTGCCAGGGGCGGCCCGAAGGGGGGGTGCCGTGGCCGGCAAGCTCTCCGCCGAGGTCGATCAGGAAATCGTCGTGGCCCGCGCTCCGCACGAGTGCGGCGATCGCGTCAAGCGCGCGCCCCTTGGCGATGCCGCACAGATCGAGCGTCAGGCCCGCGCGCGCCTTCGTGCCATGCCCCGCGCCAAAGCCGAGCCCGTGCCAGTCGGGCGCGCCCTCGCCGGTGATCGGGCCAAAGCCCCAGCGGGCGACCAGCGGGCCGACGGTGGGATCGAACCGCCCGCCGCTTGCCGCGGCGATGCCAAGCGCGCTGCGGGCGACCAGTGCGGTTTCCGCGGGCAGGGGGTGTTCGCCCGCGCCCGCGCGGTTGAAGCGGCTGACCGCGCTGTCTGCGCGCCAGGGCGACATCTGGGCGTCGATTCCCGCGAGACGCGCGGCAATGGGCGCGCGCAGCCGTTCGGCCCCGGCCCCCGCGGGCAGCGCCAGCCGCCATGTGGTGGCGAAGGCCGGGCCGGCGGTCACCTCGAGCGCGGACGTGCCGGCGCGAAGCGGCCCCGGCGCGGCAAGGGCCGCCCCGGTCATGCCAAGAAAGGCGCGGCGGCTGGTGCGGATGGGCGGGTGCGGCATGGCTTACACTCCGAAATCGTCGTTGAAGATGGATTGCGGCTCGACCCCGAGGCGCTCCAGCGTGGCCAGCACCGCCGAGATCATCACCGGCGGGCCGCACAGGTAGTATTCGCAATCTTCCGGCGCGGGATGCCCGGCAAGCACGCGGCGCACGGTGTCATGGATGAAGCCGGTGGCGCCGGTCCAGCGGTCCCCCGGTGCGGGATCAGAGAGCGCGGGCGTCCAGGTGAAATTCGGATGCGCCTTGGCGATGGCGTCGAATTCCTCGGTATAGAACAGGTCGGCGGCCGTGCGCGCGCCGTAGAAATAGCGCATCTTGCGGCCGGTCTTCCGGCCGATCTGTTCGTGGATCATCGCGCGCAGCGGGGCCATACCCACGCCGCCGCCGATGAACACCATCTCGCGCGGGGTGGGCTGGACGTGGAACTCTCCGAACGGGCCCGAAACCGGGATCTCGTCGCCCGGCTGGCGCGCGAAAAGCCAGGACGAGACGATGCCCGGCGGGATCGCGTCCTCCTGCCCGGCGGGGGGAACGGCCAGGCGGATGTTGAACACCAGCCGGCCCGCGGCGGCATCCTCGGGGCGGCAGGCGATGGAATAGGCCCGCGTCACCGGCCCCTCCGAGGCGCCGCGCAGCCCCGGCCAGCCCGCGATGCGCCAGGCCTCGGCGAAGGCGGGGTCAAGCGCGATCTGCGCGAAATCGAGCGTATAGGCCGGCGCGGTCAGCTGCATGAAGCCGCCCGCGCGAAAGTGCAGATCCTGCCCCTCGGGCAGTTGCAAAACCAGCTCGCGGATCAGGGGCGCCATCATCCGGTTCGAGACGACGCGGCAGGCAAACCCGCCGCCCGCGCCCAGCATATCCTGCGGCACGGTCACGTTGCAGGGGCCGCGCAGCACGGTCTGGCAGGCCAGGCGCATATGCGCGCGCCGCTCGGCGGCCGAAAGGATGCCGCGCTCGGTCGCCTGCGGCTCTCCCGCGCCCGCGCCGGTGACGGTTACGCGGCACAGCCCGCAGGTGCCCGAGCCGCCGCAGGCCGCCGGAATGCCGATGCCCGCGCCATGCAGCACGCCCAGAAGGCGGTCGCCGCGCGCAGCCTCGATCGGCGTGGCCTCGTTCACCGTCACCTGAAGCGCGCCCTGCGGGATCAGGCGGCGGCGCGCGGCCAGAAGCCCCAGCGTCAGCCCGAGCATGAGCGCGATCACGACAAGGCTGGCCAGCACCATCTCGGTCATGGCGCCACCATCTGGGCGAAGGCGGCAAAGCCAAGCGCCATCATCCCGGTCAGCACGAAGGTGATGCCAAGCCCGCGCAGCCCCGCGGGCAGGTCGGCATAGGCCAGCCTGCGGCGCACCGCGGCCAGCATGATCACGGCAAGCGCAAAGCCCGTGCCGCTGCCAAGCCCGAAGACGGCCGACTGGGTCAGCGTATAGCTGCGCTCGACCATGAAGAGGCTGCCCGCAAGGATGGCGCATTGCACCGTCAGAAGCGGCAGGAACACCCCGAAGGCGGCGTGGATCGCGGGGAAGAACCGCTCCAGCAGCATCTCGAGCAGTTGCACCGTGGCGGCGATCACCCCGATGAAGGCCACGAGCGACAGGTAGGACAGGTCAAGGTCCGGCAGCCCCGCCCAGGCCCAGGCCCCCGGCGCCAGAAGCGCGGAATGCACGATCTGGTTGAGCGGCACCGTCACCCCCATCACCCCGATCATCGCCACGCCAAGGCCGATCGCGGTTTCGGTGCGCCGCGACAGCGCCAGAAAGGTGCACAGCCCCAGAAACAGCGTCAGCGGCATGTTCTCGACGAAGGTGGCGCGCAGGAAAAGGCCGGCCAGATCGTTCATTCGGCGCCCTCCCCGAGGGCGGGCGGGGTGAACTCGGCCGGTTCGGCCTGTTCGGGGCGGATCGTGCGCAGCGCCCAGACCAGCCCGCCCAGAAGGAAGAACGCGCTTGGCGCCAGCAGCATCAGGTTCAGCGGCGTGAACCAGCCGCCCTGATCGGCCAGCGGCAGCACCTGCCAGCCCAGAAGCTTGCCCGCGCCGAACAGTTCCCGCAGCCCGCCCAGAACCGCCAGCACCAGCGAATAGCCCAGCCCGTTGCCAAGCGCGTCCAGCATCGAGGGCAGGGGCGGGTTCAGCCGCGCATAGGATTCCGTGCGCCCCAGGACAAGGCAGTTCGTGGTGATCAGGCTGACAAAGACCGACAGTTTCCGGCTGATCTCGAACAGGTAGGCCTGAAGCAACTGGTCGATCACGATCACCAGCGAGGCCACGATGACGATCTGCACGATCAGCCGGATCGAATCGGGAATATGGCGCCGGATCAGGCTGATGATCCCCGCCGAAAGCACCAGCACCGCCGTCAGCGAGGCCGCCATCGTCAGCGCGGTGGCAAGCGAGGTGGTGACCGCAAGCGCCGAGCAGATCCCGAGGATCTGGAGCATGATCGGGTTCTGCCGCACCAGCGGATCGGTCAGGGTGGACCACAGGGGGGAGGGCGCGGTCATGCTCAGAACTCTCCGCGCCGGATCGCCGCGATCAGCGGTCCATAGCCGTCGGGGCCCAGCCAGAAGCGCATGATCCGGGTGATCGCGTTGCCGGTGCGCGTGGCCCCGGTGATGCCGTCGACCTCGTGGCTGCTGGAGGCCGGCCCGCGCGCCACGGCAAAGCGCACCGTGCCGCTTTCATCGGCGAATTGCTTGCCTGCGAAATGCGCCTGCCAGGCGGGTTCCTCGATCCGGGCACCAAGGCCCGGCGTCTCGGACTGGCGGGTCACGGCCATTCCGGCGATGGTGTTCATGTCGCCGCGCAGCGCCACGATCGCGTCGATCCGGCCGTTGAAGCCCGCGCCGCCCACCGGCAGCAGCACAAGCGAGATCCGGTCGCTTTCGTCGCGCAACAGGAAGATCTGCGCGTAATCGGGCCGCTGGCCCAGCTCGGCGATGTCGGCGGCGGGGTCAAGGGCGGTCCAGTTGCCCGGATCGGCAAGCGCGGCGCCAAGCGTGTCGGGGGTGACATCGCCGGCCGCCGCGCCGCGGGCCAGGTCGATCACCACGGTGCTGAGGCTGCCGCCCGCGCTGTTCAGAAGTTCGGACATGCCGGGGATGCCCGCCACCAGCGCCTCGATGCGGGCCTGTTCCTCGGCCGCGCGGTTGGCCGTCTGGATCGGGCGCAGGATCACCGTCGCCGCGCTGACCAGCACCGCGCAGACCGCCGAGACAAGGAAGGCCATCACGATCGTCTTCGTGCGGCTTTCGTTGGGCATGGCCAGCAGGCGGCGCCAGGCCGCGATGGGGCTGAGGTCAGCCATGACGTCTCCTTCGGCGCAAAAGCCAGATTGCGATGGTGGACTCGTCCAGAAGCGGCGCGGCGAGCGAGGCGAAAAGCGCCGCCGACACCGCGATCTGCACGGGGGCCGCGCCTTCCCAGTGCAGGGCGAACAGCACCACGAGGCCACCGTAGAGGATCCCGTTCAGCCAGCGGCCCGGCCGCGTGGCGGCACTTGCCACCGGGTCGCAGACCAGCAGGACCAGCACCAGCGCCGCGGCGGGCAGCGCCTCCGCCGGATCGGCGCCAAGCGCCAGGGCGGCGGCGGGCGCAAGCGCCGCGCCCAGGATCACGCGCCCCGGCATCACGCCCGCCAGCACGCCGATCAGCGCGGCGGGGATCGCGGCCCAGATCACCGGGATCGCAGGCTCGGGCCAGGGCGCGGCCGGAAAGCCGAAGCCAAGGAAGGCCAGCGTGACCGTGGCCGGGTTGAGCACGTTGCGCCCCCAGCCGCCAAAGACCAGCTCGGCCATGACCGACCCGAAGCTGATGCCAAGGATCAGGCGCAGCAGGCCAAGCTCTTCGGGGGCAAGGATCGCCACGGCAAGCGCCGTCACCGCACCCGCAAAGGACGGGGGCTGGGCGCGTGCCAGCATGAAGATCAGGTGCCACAGCCCCGATACGATCAGCGCCAGCACCAGCCGCAGGAATGCCTCGGCCCCGCCGAACCACAGCCAGACGAGGGCCACGGGCATGAAGGCGGCCAGCAGCATCAGCGCGACGGTCTCGCGGTCCCATATGCCGCGGATCATGGTGCCTCCTCCGCTTCGATGCGCGCCAGCATCCCGCGCAGCAGGGCCGCAAGGCGGGGCTCGGCGCCGGTGACGTAATCGGCAAGGGCGAGGTCTTCCTCCAGAAGCGACAGCGCCCCCAACCGGATCGCGGTTTCGTCATCGCCCGCGGACAGCGCGCGCACCAGCGCCGCCGCCGGAAAGGCCGCGCCAAGCGCTTGTTCCAGCGCCGCGGTGGGGATGATCGGGCGCGGGCGGGCGGCCCGGCCAAGTGCCGCGCGGAACCAGTGCGCGCGGGCCCCGCCGCCCGGCACCCGCGCCAGCACCGAGACCTGGCGGTCGCGCAGGCCAAGCCAATGGGCCTTGCGCCCGTCAAGCGGTGCGCCCGACAGCAGCACATGATTGCCCGGCCGCACGGCCCCATGGCTCAGCCCGCGCAGATCCGCGCCGGGCTGGCAGCGCAGGAGGCGGGTCTCCGCAAGCGCGGGGCCGGCCAAGCTGACCAGCCGCGTTTCGGGCAAAAGGCCGGTTTCCAGCAACGCGCCCAGACCGGCCACATCCTCGGCATGGATGTCCCAGACGGTGGCGGTAATGCGGGCCGGATGGTGGTGATGCATCTGCAACCCGGCAAGGCCCTGCGGATGGCGCGCGCCCACATGGACGATCCGCAGCCTGCCGCGCGCGGCCCCGGCCTCGGCCAGCGGCGCGCCCTTCGGCTGGCACAGCACCACGGGCCCGCCGGTCAACCGCGCAAGCGCGTCAAGCCCGCGCGCAAACGCCTCGTGCCGCCCGGTAAGGGCCTGCGCGGGGTCCGGCGCGAAGGGGCGGGTATCGGCGGCCATCACGAAGATCGCGGCGGGCACCTCGTCGGGGCGGGGCATGTGACCGAAGGGGCGGCTGCGCAACAGCGGCCAGAGCCCCGCGCCCTGCAACAGCGCCCGCAGCGCCCCGGCGCCGGCATCCCCAAGCGCGGCGGCGGTGTCGAAGGCGTGGCGGCCGGCCGCATCCTCGCGGAACAGCACGATCTCGCCCAGCTTGCGGCCCGGGCGCAGATCGACCGAGGCGATACGGCCCGCCATCGGTGCGCCCAGAACGATGCCGGGCGCGGCGCGCAGCCGGGCCACGGGCGCCCCCTGCGCCACAAGCGCGCCTTCGGCCGCGATCATCTCGATGCGCAGATCCTGATCGGGGGCGGCGCTGATCGCGGCCTCTTCGGTCAAAAGGACCGCCCCCGCCCCGGCGGCGCGCGGCGCTGTCCTGATCGGCAGGCTCAGGCCTGCGCGGAATTCTGTGCCCAGCATCTGTCCTCCGGCCTTGCCACCAGAACGGTAGTCATGCTGCGATTGCCCGGACGGGTATCTTGGGTATCATGCATATCAGCCAGAATTCGTAATTCCAGCCTCAGGAGCAACCCAAATGCGAAATACAGCTACCGTATTTTCCCTGATCGCCGCGCTGAGCGTGAGCTTCCTGGTGCTTGGAAACGCCCGAACGGGGGACGCGCAAGAGACGAGTGGCGATGCGCCCGCCGTGCCGCCGCCCTATGTGATGCCGCAAAGTGGGCCGTTCCACCCCGAGAGGATCGCGGTCGAGAACGCGGCGGCAATCGCGGCCTGGTCGCGTTCGGGGCATTCGGATGCCGCGGCCGAGGCCTTCGCCCACTGGAACGAGGACGGAGAGATCCCGGCGGTCTGTTCGGTCTGCCATTCGGGGGCAGGGTTCCGCGCGTTCCACGGGCTGGACGGCAGCGCGCCGGGCCTGCCCGAAAACCCGATGCCGATCGGTGGCGTGGTCGATTGCGAAACCTGCCACAGCCCCAAACTGTCCAGCGTGACCGAGATCCGCTTTCCAAGCGGCATCGCCCATCCGGTCAGCGCGGCCGAGGCCGCCTGCCTGACCTGCCATCAGGGCCGCGCGGCGGGGGCCACCGTGGCCAAGGCCATCGGGACGCGCGGCGACGACACCCCCGATCCCGAGCTGGGCTTCGTCAACCCGCATTATGCCACGGCCGCGGCCACCTGGCTGGGCGGCTATGGCGGGGCGGGCTACCACTATCCGGGCAAGGAATATTCGGGCCGCTTCTTCCATGCCCGCCCGCTGGCGACCTGCGCATCGTGCCACGAGCCGCACAGCCTTGAAGTGGCGAGCGCCACCTGCGGCACCTGCCACGAGAACGCCACCCCGCGCGAGATCCGCCTGTCGCGCCAGAGCTATGATGGCAGCGGCAACCTGTCGGTCGGCATCCGGTCGGACATCCTGGGCAATGCCGACCGCCTGATGCAGCTTCTGAAGGAATATGCCGCCGGGGTTGCCGGCACGGCGATGGTCTATGACGGGCACCGCCATCCTTATTTCTTCGCCGATGCCAATGGCGACGGGCAGGCCGATCAGGCCGAGGGTAAGCCGGTTGCCTATAATGCCTGGACGCCACGGTTGCTGCGGGCCGCCTTCAACTGGAAGCTGGTCACGGCCGATCCGGGCGCCTATGCGCATAACCCGCATTACGCGCTGGAGCTGCTTTACGATTCGACCGAGGATCTGGCGCAGCGCCTCGGGCTGGACGTGGCGGCCATGGGGATCCGGCGCTAGGGGGCCTCAGCCCCCCGTCCGAAGCGCGGGAAGGCCGACGCCGGTTGCGTCGAACCCGCCGTCCGAGGCGATGGTCTGGCCGGTCACATAGCTCGCGCGATCCGAGCAGAGGAAGGCGATGACCTCGGCGATCTCGGTCTCGCTGCCATAGCGGTTCAGCGGGATCGCGTCGTGATAGGCCGCGCGGATCGCGGGCGTGTGGACGGCAAGGGCCAGCTTGGTGTCGACCGGGCCGGGGGCCACACAATTTGCACGCACCCCCCATTCGCCCAGTTCCGCCGCCTGCTGGCGCGTCAGGTGGATCACCGCCGCCTTCGAGGTGCCATAGGCCACCCGCAGCGTGCTGGCTCGCAGCCCCGAGATGGAGGCGATGTTGACGATCGCGCCGCGGGTCTTCTTCAGATGCGGGATCACGGCCTGCGAAGTCAGGAAGACACCGTCGAGATTGGTCTCCATCACCCGGCGCCAGATCTCGAAATCGGTCTCGCCCATCGGGCGGAAATCGGCCACGCCGGCATTGTTCACCAGAGCGTCGATCCGGCCGAATGCGGCGGCGACCCCGACCGCCATGGCCGCGACCTGCGCGGGGTCCGAGACATCGCAATCCACCGCCAGAGCGTTCGGCCCCAGCTCGGCCGCGGCGGACATCAATGCCTCGGTGTCGCGGTCGATCATGGCGACGCGGCGCCCCTCGGCCAGGAAAAGGCGGGTGGTGGCCAACCCGATGCCGCGCGCGGCGCCGGTGACGATGGCGGTTTTCTCGGTCATTCCAATCTCCTGTGAAGGGCGGAGGGGCTAGCGCAGCCAGCCCACCAGAACCTGCGAAAGCGACGGCACCGCCGCGATCACGGCAAGGCCGACAAGGCTGGCCAGAAGGAAGGGAAAGGCGCCGCGCGCCACCTTCTCGATCGACAGGCGGGTGACATTGGCGGCCACATAAAGGTTGATCCCGACCGGCGGCGTGATCAGCCCGATGGCCAGGTTGACCATCACGACGACGCCGAACCAGACCGGATCCCACTCCAGCTCATGCACGACCGGCATGAAGATCGGAAGCGAGATGAACATCACCGTGACCGCATCCATGAACATGCCCGCCAGAAGCAGGATCAGCATGATGACCAGCAAGATCACCCATTCGTTGTCGCTCAGGCCCAGAAGCGCGGTGGAGTAGCTGCCTACCAGATCCTCGACGGTGACGACCCAGCCGAAAAGGCTCGCATAGGCCACGACAAGCATGACCACGGCCGACGAGGCGGCGGCATCGCCAAGCGCGTCGTAAAGCCCGCGCAGGGTCAGCGTGCGATAGGCAAGCGCGCCGACGGCAAGGGCATAGACGGTGGCGACCAGCGCTGCCTCGGTCGGGGTGAAGACGCCCGAATAGATCCCGCCAAGGATCACGACCGGGGTCATCAGGCCCCAGAAACTGTCGCGGAACGAGCGCCACAGCTTGCGCCCGTAGCTGGCGCCGGCATAGGGATCGGGGCTGAGCGCGGCAAGGCTGGGTGCGCCCTTGCGCCCGGCCAGCGGCAGCACGGCCAGCATTGCCAGCCCCATGAACAGCCCCGGCACGATCGCCGCAAGAAACAGCCGCGAAATCGAGGCCTCGGCGATCACGCCATAGATCACAAGCCCGATCGAGGGCGGAATCACGATCGACAGGGCCGCGCCCGTGCAGACCAGCCCCGCGGCGAAGGCCCGGCTGTAGCCGTCCTCTTCCATGCCCTTGATGATCATCGGCCCGATCGCCGCGACAGAGGCCGGCCCGGATCCGCTGACCGCGCCCCAGAACAGGCACACCACCGTGCCCACGACCCCCATGCCGCCGGGCAGATCGCCCACCAGCACGCGGAAGAAGCGGATCATCCGCTCGGCAATCCCGAGCGAGCCCATCAGCGTGCCGGCAAGGATGAAGAAGGGAATCGCCAGCAGCGAGTATTTCGAGATGCCCGTGGCGATCAGGTCGCCCGCCAGTTCGAACCCGAATCCGATCTGCCACATCGCGTAAAGTGCCGAAAGGCCAAGCGAAAACGCCACTGGCACCCGCAGGGCCATCAGCACGAAAAACACCACGATCATCTGCGTGCCGGCCGAGGCATCGGTGAAGGGATCAAACATCCGGCACCTCGTCATGGGCGCGCCCGGCCAGCGTATCGAGCGCGTGTTGCAGATAGCGGATGATGATGAGGGCGAAACCGAACGGCACCGCGGCTTGATAATACCACGCCGGAATGCCAAGCGCGTAGGACCGCATCCCGTTGCCGTAGAGATTGGCAAGCGCCTGCCACGAGAACCAGGCCGACATCGCCAGAAGGCCCACCGACAGCAGGACCGAGACGATGAAGACCGCCTTTTGCAGCACCCGCGGCAACAGATCATGCACCAGCGTCACGGCCAGATGCTCGCCCCGCTGCGCGGCGATTGCGGCGCCGAAAACCGTCAGCAGCAGAAAGCCGTTTGTCAGAAGCTCTTCGGTCGAGGCCAGTGACATGTGCGTGGCGTAGCGCACGAAGACATTGGCGAAGCCCAGCAGGGTCATGCCCAGAAAGATGATCGCGCAAACGATCTTTTCCGCGTCACGCAGAAGAAAACTCATCGCCGAATGCCTCCCGTGCGGCCCGCGAAAGGGGCGGGCCGGTCAGGCCCGCCCGGACTGGCCGCCGATCAGTTGGCGGCCGCGATCGCGTCCTGGAAGGCGCCCACGATCTCGGGGCCGACCTTGCCGGCCCATGCGTCGAAGGCGGGCTTGGTGGCGGCGCGGAAGGCATCCAGCTCTTCGGCGGAGGGTTCGTAGATTTCCATGCCCTTTTCGCGCAGGAAGTCGATGCCGCTTGCCGTGCCTTCGCGGGTGATCTCGCGCTGATAGGCCATCGCCTCTTGCGCGGCCTCGGCGATCCTGGCCTGGGTGTCGGCGTCGTAGCCGTCCCATTTCGCCTTGGCGATGCCCAGGAAGACCGGGTCATAGGAATAGTGCCAGGCGGTCAGGTATTTCTGCACCTCGTAGACCTGCTGCGGGATGATCACCGCGCCGATCGGGTTTTCCTGGCCGTCCACCACGCCCTGTTGCAGCGCGGTCATCGTCTCGCCCCATTGCATCTGCTGGGGGTTGGCGCCAAGCGCGTTCATCACGTCGATATACATCGGGCCGGCGACGCGCAGGTTGAGGCCCTTCATGTCCTCGGGCGATTTCACCGGGCGGACGTTGTTGGTCAGCTCACGAAAGCCGTTTTCGCCCCAGGCCAGAACGACGATGCCCTTGTCCAGCAGGATGTCGGCCAGCATCTGGCCCGGCGCGCCCTGGGTGGTGGCGTCGACCTGCTCGTAGTTGGAATAGAGATAGGGCAGCGAGAAGGCCGCCATCTCGGGCACGAGCGGGGTGACGTTGATCGCCGAGGTCACGACGAGATCCAGCGCGCCGCGGCCCACCATCTCGGCCTGGCGCATCTGGTCGCCGCCCGAAAGCTGGGCGTTGGGAAAGACGCGCACGTCCAGATCGCCGCCGGTCTTCTCGGCCAGAAGCTCTCCGAATTTCTCTGCGCCCTTGTGCCAGGTGGTGCTGTCCCCGGTATTGTGCGACAGGCGCAGCGTTTCCGCCGAAACCGCGCCGGCCATGAAGGCACCGGCAATCATCGAGGCAACCGCGGCGCGGCCGACTTTGCTAAAACTCATCGTGTTTCTCCTCCCAAAAGATCACCCCGGATCGGGGGCAAGGTCATTCCGGCTGCGGCGGCGCACAGCAAGCGTCCACATAATGAACCCGATTTTTTCAGCGTTACAAGAAAAACTTGCCAAACTGCCCAATAAATCGCCTATAGTGCTGAAAGTCCGGTCATGGGGCCGGAATCTTTGATTTCAAAGGTTCATATAGTGGAACTTTCGCAAGACCTCGGCCAGCTCAGCGGTGCGCAAAGCGTCGATCGCGCGCTCGCGCTTCTGGGGCTGGTGGGGCAGCATCCGGGCGGGGCGACGCTGACCGATCTGGTCGGGCGGTCGGGGCTGAACAAGGCCACCGTGCGGCGGCTGCTGCTTGCGCTGATCCGCGCGGGCCTGGTCGAGCAAAGCGACGACAGCCGGCTCTATCACCTTGGGGAAGAGGCCTACATTCTGGGTCTGCGCGCGGCCGCGCGGCATGGCCTTGTGAAACAGGCGATGGAGGTGCTGGTGCATCTGGCGCGCGACACGGGCGATGTGGCCTTCGTGTCGGTGCGGCGGGGCTTCTCGGCGGTCTGCCTGCACCGCGAAGAGGGCGGCTATCCGGTGCGGACCTATGCGCTGATGCCGGGGGCGCAGCATCCGCTTGGCGTTGGCGCGGGCGCGCTTGCGATGCTGTCGGCGCTGCCCGACGACGAGGTCGAGGCCGTGCTTGAGGCCAATGCGGCGCTGCTGGCCGAGAAATATCCCAACCTTCCGCCCGAGGCGATCCGCGCCCATGTCGCGCAGGCGCGGGCAGATGGCTATGCGCTCAATCCCGGTTTGATTTTCGCCGATTCCTGGGGGCTGGGCATGGCGCTGCGCCGCCCGGACGGCAGCCTTGCCGGGGCGCTTTCGCTGGCGGCGGTGGAAAGCCGGATGCGCCAGCCGCGCCGCGACGAGCTGGTGGCGAAGCTGCGCACCGGCGCCGCGGCAATCGAGAAACGGCTGGCGCAGCCTTCCGGCGCGCGGCCCGCATATCAGGAGAGGAGAGAGAAATGACCAAAGCTCAGATCGTCGGCTGGGGTCACACCCCTTTCGGAAAATCCGAACATCCCGATACCGAAAGCCTGATGGCCGCCGCCGTCGGCCCCGCGCTCGATCATGCCGGTATCACGCCCGAGGATGTGGACGGCATCTTCGTGGGGGTCTTCAACAACGGTTTTTCCAAGCAGGATTTCCAGGGCGCGCTGGTGGCGATGGGGGATGAGCGTTTCGCAAACACCCCGGCCACGCGCTATGAGAATGCCTGCGCGACGGGCTCGGCCGCGCTGCATGGCGCGATGGATTTCATCGAATCGGGGCGCGGGCGCATCGCGCTGGTGGTGGGGGCGGAAAAGATGACGGCCACCCCGACGGCCGAGGTCGGCGACATCCTTCTGGGCGCCAGCTACCGCAAGGAAGAGGCCGATATCGACGGCGGTTTCGCGGGCCTCTTCGGTCAGATCGCGGCGGGTTACTTTCAGCGCTACGGGGACCGCT
The DNA here is from genome assembly GCA_937863185.1 of uncultured Paracoccaceae bacterium. GTDB lineage: Bacteria > Pseudomonadota > Alphaproteobacteria > Rhodobacterales > Rhodobacteraceae > CALMEG01. The sequence goes on from CALMEG010000138.1 coordinate 12,960, forward strand.
CCGAAGAGCTGGCGATGATCGCCGCCAAGAACCACGCCAACGGCATGGCCAATCCGCTGGCCCATATGCGCAAGGATTTCGGGGTCGAGTTCTGCAACACCGTCTCGGACAAAAACCCCCGCGTGGCGGGGCCGCTGCGCCGGACGGATTGCTCGCTCGTCTCGGACGGGGCGGCGGTGCTGGTTCTGGCCGATGCAGAAACCGCGGCGGGGGTGCAGCGCGCCCACTCGGTCCGCCCGCGCGTCCCGGCCAATGACATCATGGCTCTGTCGCGCCGCGACGTGCTGGAATTCCGCGGCGCGCGCCTGGCCTGGCAGGCGGGGTTGCAGGCGGCGGGCGTCGGCCTTGGGGATCTGTCGCTGGTCGAAAGCCATGACTGTTTCACCGTGGCCGAGATGCTGGAATACGAGGCGATGGGCCTTGCCGCGCCGGGCGAGGGCTATCGCGTGATCCGCGAGGGCATCAGCCGCAAAGAGGGCCGGCTGCCGGTCAACCCCTCGGGGGGGCTGAAATCGAAGGGGCATCCGATCGGCGCCACGGGCGTGTCGATGCATGTCATGGCCGCGATGCAGCTGACGGGGGACGCGGGCGAGATGCAGATCCCCGGCGCGACCATGGCGGGGGGGGTCAAAATGGGCGGCGCGGCGGTGACGAACTATGTCTCGATCATGGAGCGCGTGAAATGATCGACCTGTCCGGCGGGATGCAGCCCGCCTCGACGCGGGTGATGAACCTGTCCCATTTCCTGACCGAAAGCGCGCGCCGCCTGGACGACGCGATCGGCTTCGTCTGGGGCAATGCCACCTGGTCATGGGCCGAGATGGAGGCGCGTTCCGCCGCCTTCGCCCATGCGCTGATCCACGATTTCGGCGTGCGGAAGGGCGATCGCATCCTTGTCCAGTCGGCCAATTGCAACCAGATGTTCGAGGCGATGTTCGCCTGCTGGCGCGCGGGCGCGGTCTGGGTACCCGCGAATTTCCGCCAGTCCGCCGAAGAGGTGGCCTGGCTTGCCGGTTCGTCGCAGGCGCGCGGGCTGATCTGCGGGGCGGGGTTTGCGGGCCATGCAACGGCCTGCGCGGCGCAGGCGGGTTTCACCGCCGCCATCGGGGCGGCGGGGGTCCCCTGGGGGTACGTGGCCATGGGCGCTTCTCGCATGGGGCAAGCGCCTGCCGCCGTTGCGGTGAACCGCGACGATCCGGCCTGGTTCTTTTTCACCTCGGGCACCACGGGGCGGCCGAAGGCGGCGGTGCTGACCCATGGCCAGATGGCCTTTGTCGTCACCAACCACCTGTGCGACCTGATGCCCGCGACCGGGCCCGAGGACGCCTCGGTCGTGGTGGCGCCCTTGTCGCATGGTGCGGGCGTGCACCAGCTTGCGCAGGTCGCGCATGGCGTGAAGACGATCCTGCCCGCGGGCGAGAAGTTCGACCCCGCCGAGATCTGGGCCCTGATCGAGAAATGGCGCGTGACCAATCTTTTCACCGTGCCCACCATCGTCAAGCTTCTGGTCGAGCACGAGGCCGTCGACCGCCACGATCACGGCGCGTTGCGCTATGTGATCTATGCGGGTGCGCCGATGTATCGCGCCGATCAGGTGCGTGCGCTGGAAAAGCTCGGCCCCGTTCTGGTGCAGTATTTCGGCCTGGGCGAAGTGACGGGCAACATCACCGTCTTGCCGCCCGCCCATCACCATGCCGCCGACGCGGCGATGCGCATCGGCAGTTGCGGCTTCGCGCGCACCGGCATGCAGGTGCAGATCCAGAACGAGGCGGGCGAAGAGCTGCCTCCGGGCGAAACCGGAGAGATCGCCGTGATCGGCCCGGCCGTCTTCGCGGGCTATTTCGACAACCCCGAGGCCAATGCCAAAAGCTTCCGCAACGGATGGTTCCTGACCGGCGATCTGGGCCATATGGATGCGCAGGGCTTCGTCTACCTGACCGGGCGCGCCTCGGACATGTATATCTCGGGCGGGTCGAACATCTACCCGCGCGAGATCGAGGAAAAGCTGCTGATGCACCCCGCGATCTCGGAAGTGGCGGTGTTGGGCGTGCCCGATCCGGTCTGGGGCGAGGTCGGCCTTGCGGTCTGCGTGCCGCGCGCGGGCACCACGCCCGATGCGCCCGAAATCCTTGGCTGGCTTGAAGGCAGAATCGCGCGTTACAAGCTGCCGCGCGGCGTGGTCTTCTGGGACGAGATGCCCAAATCCGCCTATGGCAAGATCACCAAGAAGATGATCCGCCAGGAGCTTGAGGCCCGCGGGGAACTGCCCGGCAGCGCGGCATGAGCGGGGGCAGGGGCGCGCGCGCGATCCGGCATCCGGGCCCGGTTGCGCCGGATCGTGCGGCGGTGGTGCCGTGCCGCGCGCATCCGGTGACGGTGCGCCTGCGCGCGGGGCTGGGCTTTGGTGACGCCGTGGCGCGTGGGCTGGCCGAGGCGGGCCATGCGGCGGGCTATCTGCGCCTGTCCGATATCCCGATGGCGCGGCTGGACTATGTGATCCCGGCGCCCGCACCCGGCGATGGCCATGCCGCGTGGTATAGCGCCACGCGCCGGATCGCGGCCGCGCCGCGCATCGTGACGGCGGGTGTGCATCTGGGCCTGCGGGACGGTGCGCCCTTCACCCATTGCCACGGGATCTGGGCCGGGCAGGGCGTTGCCCCCGCCATGGGGCACCTTCTGCCCTTCGACAGCGTGATCGGTGAGGATTGCGAAGCGGCGGGCTGGGGCATTTCGGGCGCGGCACTGGTGGTTGCCGACGATCCCGAGACGCAGTTTTCGCTGTTCCGCCCGCAGGCCATGGGCGATGCGGGCCGGGGCGGGCAGGCGGCGCATCTGTGCACGCTGCGGCCCAATCAGGACATCGCTGAGGCGCTTGCAGCGCTTGCCGCCGCGCAGGGGTTGGTGGACGCGCAGATCGAAGGCATCGGCAGCCTTGTCGGCACCCGCTTCACCGATGCGCCCGAACTGGACAGCTATGCGACCGAGGTCCTGCTGCATGCCGCGGCGGTCAGGGCCGGGCAGGCGCGGCTTGAGGCGTTTTCGGTCGGGTTCGACGGGCGCCATGCGGGCGGCATCCTGGCGCCGGGCGAGAACGCGGTCTGCGTCACCGCCGAGATCCTGATGATCGGCGCGTAGGCACGCGGCCCCTCAGGCCCCCGGAGGGCGGGTTTCGCCCAGATGGCGCACGCGGTCGGCGATCCGGGCCAGTTGATCGGCCAGCGGCGTGGTCTTGCGCCACACCATGCCGATCGTGCGCATCGGGCGTGGCTGGCCAAGCCGCACGACCGAGACGGGTGCCGATCCGGTCTCGATCCCGACCGCCATTTCGGGGATCAGCGTCACCCCGATTCCCGCGCCCACCATCTGCACCAGCGTGGTGAGCGAGCTGCCCTCCATCAGGTCGCGCGGCAGGGCCGAGCTGACGCGGCAGAACGAAAGCGCCTGATCGCGGAAGCAATGCCCCTCTTCCAGCAAAAGCAGGCGCATCTCGCGCAGGGTTTCGGGCTTGGGAACGGGCTTGGCGGCATCCTCGCCGGGGCGCACGAGCATGAACTCTTCCCGAAACAGCGGCTCTTCGTGCAGCGCGGGTTCGGAGACGGGAAGCGCCACGATGGCCACGTCCAGCCGCCCATCCGACAGATCGCCGATCAGCTTTCCGGTGATCGCCTCGCGCGGCTGCACGTCAAGATCGGGGTAATGTGCGCCCAGATCCTTGATGAGGCGGGGCAGCAGATAGGGGGCGACGGTGGGAATCACCCCGATCCGAAGCCGCCCGGCCAAAGGCCCCTGCGCGGCGCGGACCAGATCCTCGATCTCTTCGACATCGCGCAGGATGTCGCGTGCGCGCAGGGCAAGGGCTTCGCCCATTGCGGTCAGGCGGATCTGGCGCGCGCTGCGTTCGATCAGCGCCACGCCAAGCAGCGCCTCCAGCTCTTTCATCTGCACCGACAGCGCGGGTTGCGAAATGGCACAGGCATCGGCGGCGCGTCCGAAATGGCCGTGGCGTGCAAGGGCCTCGAAATAGCGCAGGTGCTTCATCGTCAGATTTATCATAATAAAAACTTATCACTATGATTATAAAATCCAAATTTTAATAATTCTAATTCCTGATACAAGCAATGCATAAACGGGGTGCAAGTTGAACGGGCCGACCCGCATGAACATATGCGGACAAGGCGGCATCCCGCGACGATCAGGCCACCCTGCACGGTGGCACAGCTAGCAAGGAGAGCACTCGTGGACGGAAACGACATGAAAACGGCGGGCAAATGCCCCGTGATGCACGGCGCGAATACGGCGATGGGCACCTCGAACATGGATTGGTGGCCCAACGCGCTCAACCTCGACATCCTGCATCAGCACGACACGAAGACCAACCCGATGGGCGCGGATTTCGACTACCGCGAAGAGGTCAAGACGCTCGACTATGACGCGATCAAGAAGGACGTCCATGCGCTGATGACCGACAGCCAGGACTGGTGGCCGGCGGATTGGGGTCATTACGGCGGCTTGAT
>CALMEG010000139.1 GCA_937863185.1 uncultured Paracoccaceae bacterium
GCGAACCCGAAATAGACCATGCCGAATTCGAACAGCACCTTGCCCCGCGTCGCCTCAAGCTGCTGGTAAAGCCCCACGGTTTCGCGCGTATCGTCCAGAAGCGACAGGATCTGTCCGTCGACACTGCGGCTGATATAGAGATAGCGGTCGACGAACTCGTCCAGTTGCATGAGCGCCCGGAATTCACCGATCGCCCAGTCTTCGATCAGCACGGTCTCTCCCGACTGGGCCTGCGCAAGCTGCTCGGTATCGGGTTTTTCAAAGTTGAACAGGTAGCTGCGCTCACCACGCGCGCGGATATTGCCCACGCCGTCGATCACATAGGCCTCGCGCAGGCCGCGCTGGATACCCGCCTGCCCCGCGGTCAGCAATTCGCGCAGGTCGCCGTCCGAGATGAAGGCCACCGCCTGGCGGCGCACGTTCAGGAACCCCGCCAGTGCCTCGGCATCCTTGACCAGATCGCGGCGATGTTCGTCCTGATAGGCCTCGGCGGCGGCAAGCGAGGTGCCCACGACCTGCCGCACCCGGTCCGAGAACCAACCCTCAAGCCCGATATTCACCGTCAGCCCGGCAAACAGCGCCACCAGAACCGTGGGCACCAGCGCGATGCCCGCGAAAACGCCGGTCAGCCGCAGATGCAGCCGAGAGCCCGCCGAACGTGCCCGCCGCGCCGCCAGCACCTGCACAAGGCGCAGCCCGATCAGCGCGGCCAGAAGCAGGAAATAGACGAAATCGGCCAGCAGGATCAGCCGCAGCGCCGAGGATTGCGCCCCCTGCGCCATCGGGCCGAAGGCGAGAAAGGTCGCCACGACAAGGACGGGCCCCAGCACGACAAGGCCGATCGTCGCCGCATTCTGGAAACGGCGCTGACGGCGCAGGCGGCTCAGCCTGTCGAATATGGTCCTGTGCGCTACCTGCTGCACGAAGCCCCCCGGTCCAGACACAAACGCGGCGGCGCCACCGAATCTAACGGGGGTAAATTTGCCACGCAGCCCTGTTGCGGGTTTACATCAGTTTGCGCCGCCGTGTCACCTGAATATCCAGATCGGTGATCTTTTTGCGCAAAGTATTGCGGTTGATGCCCAGCAGATCGGCACATCTTGCCTGATTTCCGCCGGTTGCATCCAACGCGATCTCGATCAGCGGGGCCTCCATTTCGCGCAGGATCCGGTCGTAAAGGCCTGGCGGCGGCAGGCTGCCGCCATGCAGGTCGAAATAGCGCCGCAGAGGGCGCGAAATGGAAGCGGAGAGTTTTTCCCCCCCCCCCCCGGCGCGCAGCGGCTGGGGTGGGGGCTGCGCGCCAAGAACCGCCTCGACCTCTGGGCGCGCGATCTCTTCCTCGGAGGCGGTCACGACAAGGCGGCGCACGGTATTTTCAAGCTGGCGCACATTGCCCGGCCAGGAATAGGTCTGCACGAGCGACAGCGCCTCGGCCGAGAACCGGCGCGTGCCCAGCCCCTCGCGCTCGGCCCGGACCAGGAAATGATCGGCCAGCAGCGGAATATCCTCGACCCGGTCGCGCAGCGCCGGAACCGCAAGCGTCACGCCGCCCAGACGGTAGTAAAGATCCTGCCGGAACGCCCCGGCCTCGATCATCGGGGTCAGATCGCGCTGCGTGGTGGCCATGATACGCGGCGCGGGGTCCGGCATCGCGTCGAGCATGCGCACGATCCGAACCTGCGTTTCCTCGTCATAGTCGCTGACCTCGTCGAACACGAGGCTGCCGCCGCGCGCCCGCGCCATCAGCGCCGAAGGCCCCTCGGCCCCCGCCAGATCGCCGGCCTGCGCCACCACGAAGGGCAAGGTGCGCCGGTCCGAGAAATCATGGATCGCGCGCGCGATCAGCGATTTTCCCGTGCCGCTTTCGCCCTGGATCATCACCGACAGGTCCGCATTCATGACCCGCGCGACCAGCCGGTAAAGCGCCTGCATCGCGGCGGTGCGGCCCACCAGCGGCAGATCGCCCCCCTCTTCGCGCGGCTCTGCGGGGCGTTGCGGGCTGACGCGGCGCTTCTGCTCCAGCGCGCGCGCGGCGCGCTTCATCAGGTCGGGCAGGTCGAACGGCTTGGGCAGGTAGTCGAAGGCCTCGGCCTCGGCGGCCTGAATCGCGGTCATGATGGTGTTCTGCGCCGAGATCACGATGACCGGCAGGCCCGGACGCTCCTCGCCGATCCGGGGCAGCGCCTCAAGCCCGTTTCCGTCGGGCATCATCACATCGGAAATCACCAGATCGCCCTTGCCCTCTTCGATCCAGCGCATCAGCGTGGTCAGCGAGGCGGTGGCGTGCACCTTGCACCCCGCCCGCGTCAGCGCCTGGGTCAGAACCGTGCGGATCGTGCGATCGTCGTCGGCGACAAGAACGGTGCCGTCCATCTGTCAGGTCTCCTGCTGTTTGGGCGCGACGGGAAGCGAGATGCGGAACACCGTGCGGCCGGGCACGCTGTCGAGGGTGATCCAGCCGTCATGGTCCGAGATGATCTTCGAAACAAGCGCCAGGCCAAGCCCGGTGCCGTTCTCGCGCCCCGAAACGAAGGGTTCGAAAACCGAGGCGGCGATATCGGGCGGAATGCCGGGGCCGTCGTCGATGATCTCGACCTGAAGGGGCAGCGCCTGTCCGTGCCCGTCCGCCCGGCGCAACCGCAGCGACAGGTCGTAGAAGGTGCGGATGCGGATCGTGCCGCGCCCGCCAGACGCCTCACTCGCGTTCTTGAGAAGGTTCAGGAAGACCTGCGTCAGCTGATCGGCATCGCCAAGCGTGGGCGGCAGCGAGGGGTCGTAATCCTCGACGATCATCATCTGCGCGCCAAAGCCCAATGCCGCCGATTTATGCGCGCGGTCCAGAACGTCGTGAATGTTCACCGGCCGCTTTTCGGGCGGCCGCACATCGCCGAAGCGTTCGACCTGTTCGAGAAGCTTCACGATACGGCGGGTCTCGTCCACGATCAGGTCGGTCAGTTCCAGATCCTCGCCCGACAGGTTCATCGACAAAAGCTGTGCCGCCCCCGCGATCCCCGCCAGCGGGTTCTTGATCTCATGCGCCAGCATCTCGGCCATCCCGATGGCCGAGCGCGCGGCCGATTTCACCAGGCTCGCCCGGCCAAGCCGGTCCGAGATTTCGCGCGGCGTGATCAGGAACAGGATCATCTGCGGATCCTCGCCCAAGGGGGCGGCCTGAAGGTTGCACTGCACCGGCGCGCGCTCGCCCGTGGTCAGATCCACGTCGTTGACGAAGAGCGCCGAGCGATTGGCCCGCACCCGCGCGAAGACCTCTTCCAGCGGGGCCGAGATCGCCAGACGCTCCAGCAGCGGCTGGCCGCGCAGGGCGCGCGCGGAAAGGTTCAGAAACAGTTCGGCCGCGGGATTGATCTCGGTCACGAGGTCATTTCCGTCGATCAGCAGCGCGGGCGTGGGAAGCGAGTTCCAGATGATACCAGGGGCCGGAAGCGTCATGCCGCGATCCCCTCGGAAAAGGCCGCGCGGATCAGCTCCAGCGTCGCGGCGGGGGTGGACGAGACCATCATCTGCGCACGCAGCGGCGCACGGGCCGCATCGGCATACCAGCCCAGATGCTTGCGCGCGAGGCGCAGGCCGACATCCTTGCCGTAAAACCTTAGAATATCCTCGTAATGCTCTGAAATCATGTCTGAAAGGGCGCCACCGACAGGCACGTCCGGGGCCGCGGAACCATGCAGTTCATGCGCGATGCGGGCCAGTTGCCAGGGCGCCCCCTGCGCACCGCGCCCCACCATCACGCCATCCGCGCCTGACGCCGCCCGCGCCTGCCGCGCGGTGACCCCGTCGACGATGTCGCCATTGGCGATCACCGGGATCGAGACCGCCTGTTTCACCGCCCGGATCGCCGCCCAATCGGCCTGTCCCTTGTAGAACTGCATCCGCGTGCGCCCGTGGATCACCCCAATGGGAGTGCCCCCCGCCTGGGCCGGGCGCGAGTTGTGGGGCGCGTTGCGGCAATCCCCATCCCAGCCGAGCCGCATCTTCAGCGTCACCGGAAGGTCGACCGCGCCTCCCACCGCCTCGATCAGGCGCAGGGCATGGTCCGGATCGCGCATCAGGGCCGAGCCGGAATAACCGCCCGTCACCTTCTTGGCCGGGCAGCCCATGTTGATGTCGATGATCTGGGCCCCCATACCGGCAACGATTCGCGCGGCCTCGGCCATCGGCGCGGCCTCGCGCCCGGCAAGCTGCACCGATCCGGGCAGATCAAGCCCCAGATCCGCGCGCGCCTTGGCCCGGACCGATGGCTTCGCGGTCAGCATCTCGCCCGAGGCGACCATCTCGGACACGACCAGCCCGGCGCCGAACCGCGCCACCATGCGCCGGAACGGAAGATCGGTGATTCCGGCCATCGGCGCCAGAAAGACCGGCGGATCCAGCACACGCGCACCCAAGACTATTTTTTCGGCAATCTGCGTCACGAAGCGCCCCTTTCCGCCCCGAGGTAGCCGCCTTCCGGGGAAATCGCAATCTTTGGCGCGGATGAATGGCGGCAAAAATCGGCACACGCACAAATTTTAGGCATAATACCGCATGCAGACCGACGTTTCGCAGCAACGATTGCGCCGCGCGCGCGCTTGGCCTACTCCATAGCCCGGTTTGCCGGAGGGTTACATGACAACGGCCGTCATCATCGTTGCCGCCGGGCGCGGCAGCCGCGCCGGGGGGGCGGAGCCCAAGCAATGGCAGGCCCTTGCCGGCCAGAGCGTCCTTGCGCGCAGCGTCGCGGCCTTTGCGGGAATCGGGCGCATCCTTCTGGTGCTGCACCCCGAGGAGATGGTGCGCGGGCTGGAGCTGTTTGGCGGCAGCGTGACACTGATCGCGGGGGGCGCGACGCGCTCGGCCAGCGTGCGCAACGCGCTCGAGGCGCTGCAGGGCGCGGGCATCACGCAAGTGCTGATCCATGAC
>CALMEG010000140.1 GCA_937863185.1 uncultured Paracoccaceae bacterium
CCCAGATCGTCCGCAAAGGCCATCGCGCCCATGTCCCGCAGTGTGGCCGCCCCCGCCTTGTAGCCGAACCGGCCAAGCATCGCCTGCCCGTGTGCGGCCGACCAGACCACCGCAGCGCGGCCCGAGATGCCGTCGCCATCGGCATCTTCGGGATCGGCGGCAGCCCGCAGATCCGCCGCGGGGATCGCCTCCAGCAGCCCCAGCCCGATCAGCTGCGGCGCCTGGCGCACCGATTTCATCAACCCCGGATCGTCGCCCTGCCCGGCCCCGTCCCCCGCACGTTCCAGCCCGTAGCGGGGCGCGCGCAGCATGGCCGTCTCGCCCCCCGAAAGCGGCACCGCGATTTCGTCATGGGCCACGCGCAGACGCCCCTCGATGGGCAGGCCGGGCAGGCTGCGGTCCTGCACCTGCCGGCCAAGTGCGGGATCGGGCATCGTGGGGTGCCAGCCGGCAATCGCAGGCGCGTCAACCGCGGGCGCGCTGCGCGACAGCTTGAGCACGAGGCCGGTATTCTCCGCCCCCGCCTCGGGGATCGGCATGCGCGCATTGCCCGGATGGCACCCCGCACAAGAGCGCGCATTGAAAAGCGGGCCCAGCCCGTCCGAGGCCCGCGTAGCCGAGGGCGCGGCGACCCAGAGCTTTTCGAACAGCGCCTTGCCCAGCTCGAACTCCATCCGCCGCGCATCCGCGATCCCCGGCGCGGGAGAGGCGAAATCCGCCCCGCCGCGCAGCGTGGCCGCGCCCGCGGGCAGGGCCTCGTAGGCTTCTGCCGCATCGAACCCCGCAGGCGCGCCGATCGCGGCGGCGATCCGCGCGGCCTCGGCCCCGGTGCGGGGCACGGGGCGCAGATGCGGCTCGGCCAGCGGCCCCGCACCCGCCCCCGCAATCAATCCGGCGCCGGCGATCAGAAGCATCGCCCGCGCGGCCGAGATCATGTTGTCGAAGGGTGCCATGAACTATCCGGCCCTGTGCGGGCCGCCGGGTCCTTGATCTTTGCCCGGACAGCGCGGGCGAGAAGGTTGCGGCGCTATTCGGCCTCGTCCGCGGGCTTGGCGTTCAACAGGCCATAGCGTTCCGCACCGATCTTGTCGTGCAGGTCGATCTGCGTTTCGAGGAAGTCGATATGCCCCTCTTCGTCCTGGATCAGATCGTCGAACAGGGCACGGCTGACGTAATCGCCCACCTTGTCGCAATGCTGGCGCGCCTCGATGTAAAGCGTGCGCGCGTCATGCTCGCCCGCTAGGTCGCATTCAAGCGTTTCGCGCAGATCCTGCCCGATGCGCAACGGATCAAGCTTTTGCAGGTTCGGATGCCCTTCCAGGAACAGGATACGCTCGATCAGCCGGTCGGCATGGTTCATCTCTTCGATGCTTTCGGCGCGGGACTTGGCGGCGATGCGCCCATAGCCCCAATCTTCCTGAAGGCGATAATGCAGCCAATACTGGCTGACCGCCGTCAGTTCCGAGCGCAGCGCCGCATTGAGGTAATCAATGACCTTCTTGTCGCCCTTCATGATCTTTCCTTTCTGTTCGCTACCCGCTTGCGGCGCATGCCGCGAAGCTCCAGTGGCACTTCAAGACTGCCGTTTCGGCGCATTGTGTCAAGGAACAGCGGCATGCATCCGCCGCAATCCGCCCGCTTTCCAAGGGCGTGATAGATCTTGCCGGGGGTGATGACCGTCGCCGGGTCGGCGGCGCGCATCCATTCGATCGCGGCATTGATATCGCGGTCGGAAATATGCATACACTGGCAGACGATCATCGCACGCTCCTACTGGAAAACCGCCATGGGGTTATCGAGGCTGTCCGAGCCCTCGACCTCGATCTGGGCGCCAAGGGCGGCAACCGCGCGCTGGATCGAGCGGGTCTGCGTCACCAGCGCCTCGACAGAGGCGTTGATCAGCGCGGCGCCCTCTTGGTTGCCCATGCCCAGCATCTGGTCATAGGCCATGCCCGCCTCGGCGGTCTCTTTCAGCCGGCCCAGGGCCGCGACCGAGGCGTCCAGCTCGGCACGCAGCTGCGTGTCCACCGCCGGATCGGCCGCCTTTACCAGATCCGAGATCGACGCCCCCGAAACCACGCTTCCGTCCACGCGGGTATAGCTGCCGGTATAGACGTTGCGGATGCCCAGACCGTCGTAATAATGGCTCAGATGCGTCATGTCCGAGAAGCAGTCATGCTCTTCCTCGGGGTCGTGCAGCATCAGGCCCAGCTTCATCCGCTCGCCCGCCAGCTCGCCATAGGACAACGAGCCGAGCCCGGTCAGGATGGCCGAAATGCCCGCATCGGGATCGTCCAGAAGGCCCGTGCGCGCGGCGCCGTCGGCGGCCCAGTTCGCGGCCATCTCTTCAAGATCCGCCACCAGAAGGTCGGTCGCGGCCTTCAGATAGGCGGCGCGGCGGTCGCAGTTGCCGCCGGTGCAGCCCTCGCCCACAACGAAATCGGTGAAGGGGCGCGCGCCTGCCCCGGCCTCGGTGCCGTTCAGATCCTGCCCCCAGAGCAGGAATTCGATCGCGTGATAGCCGGTGGCGACATTCGCCTCGATCCCCTCGGCCTCATGCAGCACCTCGCCCAGAAGTCCGGGGGTGATCTCGGTCGCGTCGATCGCCTCGCCGCCGATCGTCACGGTGCTGTTGGCAACGATGTTGAGCAGCGCAAGCTCGTTCTCTTCGTTCACCGCGGCCGAGTCCATGTCGACATAGTCGATCAGCCCCTCGTCAAGCGGCCAGGCGTTCACGCGGCCTTCCCAGTCGTCCACGATGGCATTGCCGAAGCGGAACGCCTCGGTCTGCTGATAGGGCACGCGCGCTGCCACCCAGGCCGCCTTGGCCACCGCCTGGCTTTCCTCGGACGGGGCGGTGATGAAAGCACTGACCGCAGCCTGCAACGCCTGCGCGGTCGCCAGGCTGTCGGCATATCCGGCGGCCGCGATATCCGCGTAGTGCGCAAGAACATCGGCCTTCTCCAGCGCGTAAACGGGGAAAGCCGCAAGTGCGGTCGTGGCGGACAAGGCGAACAGGACGGGTTTCATACGAGGGGGATTCCTTTGACCAGCGGCATTTCGCCAAAACCTAGTCAAAAAGTCGGAAATGTAAACCCGATTTTTTCAGTCAGATTCTTTTGCCGCCCGTGAAAACGACAAAGGCCGCACCCGGGGGCGCGGCCTTGTTCAACCGGATCGGTCGGCAGATCTTACTTGATCTTGCCTTCCTTGTATTCGACATGCTTGCGCACGACCGGATCGTATTTGTTCACGGTCATCTTTTCCGTCATGGTGCGGGCGTTCTTCTTGGTCACATAGAAGTGCCCGGTGCCCGCCGTCGAGTTCAGACGGATCTTGATCGTCGTCGGCTTCGCCATCTTACGTCTCCTAGAGTCGGGCGGAAAGCCGCCCGCGAAATCCTTGAAGCCCGCCTTTTAGCGAGGCCCCGCCCAGAGTCAACCGGGAAACCCGTGCCGCGCGCAGAAAAATGGGCCCCGGCTCAAACCTCGGGCTTGCCCATCGCGCGGTGGATCTCGAGCACCTTCCCGGCCTCCAGCCCGAGGGCGGCGGCAAGATTGGCAAGGTATTGCCGCTCCATGTCGGTATCGACGCTGATCGCCATCAGCGCGGCGGAATAGACCTGCGCCTTGGCGCTGTCGCCGGCCGCGCGCGCCAGCCCGTCGATGTCGATCGGGGCATCCAGCTCGGCCGCGACGAAGGCGATCTCCTCGTCCGAGGCATCCGAGAGGTGATCCATGATCTTGGCCCGTTCGGTCGCGTCGATCTCGCCATCGGCCTTGGCGGCCTGGATCATCGCACGGATCATCAGCTTCGCGTTTTCCTCAAGCATCGCATTGCCGGGCATCGCGCCGGTGACGGCGCTCATCATGTCGCCAAGCCCCTTGGCGCCCGCCGTGGCGGCCCCGGTCATCGCATCCATCAGGCTGCCAAGGCCCGCCTCGGTCGCCTCGGTGGCGCTTGCGGCCTGGGTGCCGAAACGGGTGAACATGTCGCGCACCGCATCCTTGCCGCCCGGCACGCCCATCTTCTCGGCGAAATCGCCCATCTGGTCGGCCACGCCCCCGGCCTTGCCGGCATTGCGCAGGGCGTCCTTCATGCCCTCCATGCCGCCGCCCTTGCGGAACTTGTCCACGCCGCGCGCAGCGGCAAAGCCAACGGCCAGCGTGGCAAGCGTCTTGACGAAACTCATGATGAAATCCCCCGGATTGCAGTGATGTGGCGATATTGCCGTGCGGCGCCGAAAGCGCCAAGACAAAAATTCCCGTGACGCGAAAGGCTCAGAGCGCGCCGACCACCTCGCCCAGAAGGCCGCGCACGCGCCCGGCAACCTCGGTCAGCGCGGGGTTGTCGATCGCCTGCATCGAGGCGACCGGGTCGATGGCCGAAACCTCGACCCCGCCTTCGACCGCGCGCAGGATGACATTGCAGGGCAGCATCGCGCCGACCTTCGGCTCATGCCCGATCGCGTCCCAGGCAAGCGCGGGATTGCATGCGCCCAGAATGCGGTAAGGGGCCATGTCGCGGCCCAGCTTCTTGTGCATCGTCGCGGCCACGTCGATTTCGGTCAGCACGCCGAACCCCTTTTCGGACAGCGCCTTGCGCAGGCGGGCCTCCACGGCCTCAAAATCCTGCCCCGCGATGATGCGATCAATCGTATAGCTCATGGCTGCGCCGTCCTTCCGTCGGTTCATGAAAGAAAACTTGGGGGCTGCGCGCCGCCCGATCAAGGCGCCACCCTGTCGCAGGCGGAAATGCGCGGATCGCCTGTAAGCCGGATTCTGTCCAAGGGGTTGCCCCCTCTGGATGACCATTCCTCTGGCCCCGCAGTTGCCTGCGGGATCAAGCCGCCAACCCGAACCGCCCGGGGCGAAGCTCCCCTGCGGTGCCTTGCGGCCCGCCTGCGGTCCCTATTCGGCGTTGCTCCCGGTGGGGCTTGCCGTGCCGGTCCTGTTGCCAGTCCCGCGGTGGGCTCTTACCCCACCGTTTCACCCTTACCCTGCACGCAGGGCGGTCTGTTTTCTGTGGCGCTTTCCCTGGGGTTGCCCCCGCCGGGCGTTACCCGGCACCGTCACTTCATGGAGTCCGGACTTTCCTCGCGCAGGCAGGTATCCGGGGCGAACCCGGACCTATGCATGCGCGCGGTCATCCAGCGATCCGCGCAGCGCCCAGATAGGCGGGCGCGTGCACGGCGTCAATGGCCCCCCGCAGCCCGCGCCCCCTGTCAGGCGCCGCGCCACTGATCGCCATCGGCGCCGAAACGGGCGGCCAGATCGGCCATGCGCGCCATGTCGAGATCCGAAAGCGGCCCTTCGGCGCGCGGGTTGAAGCGCAGCCGGAAGGCGGCCAGCAACGTGTCATCGGCCACGGGCGGATAGCCAAGGGTCTGGGCAAGCGCGGCAAAGACCGGCAGTGCGGGCAAAGGCCCGCTCTGCGCATCGGACCAGACCGCAAGCCCCTGAAGCGCCAGCCTGCGCCAGTCGAAGCGCGGGCCCGGATCGGACTTGCGCCCCGGCGCAAGGTCGGAATGCGCGATCACGCCTTCGGGCGGGATACTCCAGCGCGCCATGATCGCGCGCAACAGCCGCTCCAGCGCGGCCATCTGCGGCTCGGGGAAAGGGGCATCGCCGCGATTGGCCAGCTCGATCCCGATCGAGCGCGAATTGACATCCTCAAGCCCGCCCCAGGCCCCTGCCCCGGCATGCCATGCGCGCATCTCCTCGGCCACGAGGGCGATCGCCTCGCCAGTTTCCGAGATCAGCCAATGCGCCGACACCTCGGCCTGCGGGTCACACAGGCGGGCACGCGCGGCCGCGCAGCTTTCCATCGCGGTGTAATGGATCACGATCAGTTCGGGGGTCGCGCCGCCGCGCCTTTCGCCGAAATTCGGAGAGCCGCCCCCCGCCATCGGATCAGTTGCGCACGGCCTGGAACGGCGTCGGATCCCATGCGCAGGCAAAGCCGTCGCCATCGGGGTCGAGATTGCCCGGATCGCGCTCCGGGCCGCCGCGCTTGAGGAACGCCATCTGCGCCAGATCAGCCGAGGTATATTTCGCACAGGCCTTGTCATGACGCGCAAGGCTCAACCCGCCGCGCTTCCAGACCGGTTGACCCAGCCGGTTCTGCGCGGAAAGCGCATAGGCCACCAGGTTGGGCGCGTTGTCGCCCGGCCGCGCGGGCAGCGCGGTCACCGTCACTGGCTGATACATCTCGCGGTTGGCCGCGATGCGTTCGGCATCCGCGGCGATCGAGCGGCGCCCGGAAACCGCCTCGAAGCTGTTCTCGTCGGATATCTGCGTCGTCGCCCCCGGCAGCACTCCCGGCGCAAGCGCCGACATCGGCTGGCCGGGCGTCATACGTGTCGGCACAGCCGCGACCGGCGCTCTCTGCGGTGCGGGCGTTGCCGCGACGGCGGGCGACAGGATCGGGGCCGGCGCCGGGCGGTTCCCGCGCAGCGCAGCCTCGCGCTGTTGCAGGTAGGTCTCGTAATCCGAGAACCCCACCCCGGCATCGGGATTGCCTGGCACCGGGCTGCACGCGCCCAGAACGACCATCGGCAGAACCGCCCAGAAAGCCCGCATATCGCCTGTCCCTTCCGTTCCTCTTGTCCCGCTTACCACCAGCGCTGCGGCTTGGCCGAGAAACCCGTCGCTTTTTCCAGCACATAGGCATGGTTGAGCAGATCGCCCTCTTCCCACGGGCGGCCGATCAATTGCAGCCCCAGCGGCAGCCCCTTGCCATCCAGACCGGCCGGGACCGAGATCCCGGGCAGACCGGCAAGGTTCACCGTCACCGTGAACACGTCATTGAGATACATCGCCACCGGATCGGCATCCGCCATCTCGCCCAGACCGAAGGCCGAGGACGGCGTGGCGGGCGTCAGGATCGCGTCGATGCCGGCCGCGAAGGCCTGATCGAAATCGCGCTTGATCAGCGCCCGGACCTTGCGCGCGCGGTTGTAATAGGCGTCGTAGAAGCCCGCCGACAGCACATAGGTGCCGATCATCACCCGGCGCTGGACCTCTTTGCCGAACCCCTCGGCGCGGGTCTTTTCATACATCTCGGTGATGCCGTCGCCCTTGCCCAGCCGGGCGCGGTGGCCATAGCGCACCCCGTCATACCGCGCGAGGTTCGAGGACGCCTCGGCCGGGGCCACGACGTAATAGGCCGGCAGCGCGTATTTGGTATGCGGAAGCGAGATGTCGACGATCTCGGCGCCTGCATCCTTCAGCATCGCCGCCCCGTCGGACCACAGCTTCTCGATCTCGGCGGGCATGCCGTCCATGCGGTATTCGCGCGGGATGCCGATCTTCCTGCCGCGGATGTCGCCGCTCAGCGCGGCCTCGAAATCCGGCACGGGGATGTCGGCGCTGGTGGAATCCTTCGGATCGTGGCTGCACATCGCCCCCAGCATGATCGCCGCATCGCGCACCGTCTTGGTCATCGGACCCGCCTGGTCGAGGCTGGAGGCAAAGGCCACCACACCCCAGCGCGACACCCGCCCATAGGTCGGCTTGATCCCGACGATGCCGGTAAAGGCCGCCGGCTGCCGGATCGAGCCGCCGGTATCGGTGCCCGTCGCCCCAAGGCACAGATCCGCCGCCACC
>CALMEG010000141.1 GCA_937863185.1 uncultured Paracoccaceae bacterium
CCCTGGGCGGGCGGATGTTCCAGGCCGACCAGATGGGACTTCTGGCCACGCCCACGCTATTGCGCACGTTTCAGGCCGGGGGCGCCCCGGCCCCCGCCGCGCTATGGGATGTGCTGGTGCGCAACGGGCGGCATTTCGGCGATCTGGACGACTAGCCCAGCATCACGCCGACCACCACTATCATCAGCCCAATGACCGACACGAAAAGCGCGGCAAGGTTGATGGTGACCACGCGTTGCAGGCGCGCGCGCAGGGTTGTGTCATCCAGCCCCGCGCGGCGTGCCTTTGCGATGGCAAGGATGCACCAGACGATGCCCGCAAGCCCGGCCAGCGACACCACCGCGCCCGTCCAGATCAGAATGTCCATGGCCTGCCCTCCCGCGTTGCCCGCGCCGGGGGTAGCGCGAACCCGCCCGCAAGACAAGACCGCCGCAGCCCGCCCTTGAAGCCCGCCGCCCGAGCGTCTAGTCAGGCGGCAGAACATCCCGTCAGGACGAGGACGCCATGCCCAGTGATGCCACCTACAACGTTGCCGCCGACGAACTGCGCCAGTTCATCGAGCAGTTCGAGCACCTCGAAGCCGAGAAGAAGGACATCACCGAGCAGCAGAAGGACATCATGAGCGAGGCCAAGGCCCGCGGCTATGACACCAAGGTGATGAAGAAGATCATCGGCCTGCGCAAGCGCGACAAGAACGACCTGGCCGAGGAAGAAGCCATCATGGATATCTACAAGGCCGCGCTCGGCATGGTCTGAACGTGGGCTGCGGCCGGGCTCAGGGGGTGATGAACGCCACCCCCGGCATGGCCGCGATCTCGGCCACGTCGGCGTCATAGGCGGCGGTGATGTCGTCCACCAGGGCTTCGGTCCAGCCGGGCAGGGCGATTTCGGTCTCAAGCCGCTCGGGCAGGGCGAACTTGTCCAGAAAGGCCGTGACGATGCGCCGCCGCCGCGCCACCGATTGCGGCGGGTGGCTGGCAAGGTAGGTCTTCAGCCGTTCCAGCCCCTCGGGCGACATGATCATGGCAAGAATCGTGAAATCGCCGGCCAAAAGCTGATCGGCGGGCAATCCGGCAAGGTTGCGCAGCACCTCGGGCCAGATCAGCGGCGTATCCTCGTGGCACCAGATCACGAAGCGCCGCCCGGCCGCCGCCCGCACCATCGCGCGCACCACCGGCGCCCATCGCAGGGCGCGCGGGTCATGGCCCGACAGCACGCTTTCCGCGCTTGCGCCCTCGATCCGGCCGAGCCGCGCGGGGATCAGCACGGCGGGGTTTGCCAGCGCCGGA
>CALMEG010000142.1 GCA_937863185.1 uncultured Paracoccaceae bacterium
CCGAGGAAGAGGCCATCGCGCTTGCCAATCATCCGACCTATGGCCTTTGCGCGGGGCTGAATCCGCGCGATCTGTCGCGTGCCATGCGCATGATCGGCAAGCTTGAGGCCGGAACCGTCTGGGTGAACCGCTATGGCCGCTCGATCGACCATATCCTGCCGACAGGCGGATGGAAGGCCAGCGGTCTGGGCAAGGATCTTGGCCGCGAGGCCTATCAGGCCAACCGGCGCACGAAATCGGTGCTGATCGACCTGTGATCGGCCAAAGGAGAAGACGGATGAAAACCCATAAACTTGCCCTGATCCCCGGTGACGGTATCGGTGTCGATGTCACGGCGGCGACCATGCAGGTCCTGTCGTCGGCCGGCGCGAAATTCGGCTTTGCATTGCAGACCGAGACCTTTCCCTGGTCGTGCGATTTCTACCTGAAGACCGGGGCCATGATGCCCGAGGACGGGATCGAGACGTTGCGGGGCTTCGATGCGATCTATCTGGGGGCCGTGGGCTGGCCCGAGACCGTACCAGATGCGGTTTCCCTGCACGGCCTGCTTCTGCCGATCCGCAAGGCCTTCAACCAATACGCCAACATCCGTCCGCACCGCCTTCTTCCCGGCGTCGAGGGGCCGTTGCGCGCGCAGGGGTTCGACATCCTGTGCATCCGTGAGAATACCGAGGGCGAGTATTCCGGCGCCGGGGGGCGCGTGCATCAGGGCAAGGACAATTAGGTGGCCACCGAAGTCGCGGTCTTTACCCGCAAGGGGGTTGAGCGGATCATCCGTTTCGGTTTTGAGCAGGCACGGGCGCGCCGCGGGCACCTGACCTCGGTCACGAAATCCAACGCCCAGAAATACTCAATGGTCTTCTGGGACGAGGTGACGCGCGAAGTGGCCGCGGACTATCCGGACGTTACGGTCAGCCATATGCATATCGACGCGATGGCGGCAAAGATGGTGATGGCACCCGAAAGCCTTGACGTGATCGTGGCATCCAACCTGTTCGGCGACATCCTGACCGATCTGGGCGCGGCGATACAGGGCGGGCTGGGTTTCGCCGCCTCGGCCAATATCTGCCCCGACCGTTCCGCGCCATCCATGTTCGAGCCGGTGCACGGTTCCGCCCCCGATATCGCGGGCCGCAATATCGCCAACCCGATCGCTGCGATCTGGTCGGGTGCGATGATGCTGGAACATCTGGGCGAGGGGGTGGCGGCCGCCGCGATCCTTGCCGCGATCGAGACCGCCACGGAGCAGGGGGTTGGCATCCGTCCCGGCAGCCACACAACCGACGATATCACCGCGGCGATCACGTCCGCACTGGAGGTATGAGATGACCGTTCAGGACACGATCCCCGACATTCGTGCAGCTTTGCACGATCCCGACCTGTTCCGCGAGGCCGCACTGATCGGCGGCACCTGGATTGCCCGCGCGGATATGGAGGTCATGAACCCCGCCACGCAATCGGTGCTGGGCCATATGCCCGACTGCTCTGCCGCCGAGACGGAGCGGGCGATTTCCGCGGCGGCCGATGCAATGGTTGACTGGAAGGCGCGCACGCATCTGGAACGCGCCGACCTTTTGATGGCATGGCATGACCTGATGCTGGAACATGCCGACGACCTTGCGCTGATCCTGACGGCCGAACAGGGCAAGCCGCTGGCCGAAGCGAAGGGGGAAATCCTTTACGGCGCGTCGTTCGTGCGCTGGTTCGCCGAAGAGGCGCGGCGGATCAACGGCACGATCATCCCCTCGCCGGTGAAGGGCAAAAAAATCCTTGCACTGAAGGAACCCGTGGGTGTTTGCGCCATCATCACGCCGTGGAACTTCCCCAATGCGATGATTACCCGAAAGGTCGCGCCGGGCCTTGCGGCGGGATGCACCATGGTGGTGAAGCCGTCGGATTTCACGCCCTATTCGGCCCTGGCGCTTGGCGTGCTGGCCGAAAGGGCGGGCATCCCTGCGGGCGTCCTGAACATCCTGACGGGGCGCCCCGAAGCGATCGGCGCTGCGCTGACTGCCTCGGCCACGGTGCGCAAGCTGTCCTTTACCGGCTCGACCCGGATCGGGGCGCTTCTGGCCGGGCAATGCGCGCCGACGCTCAAGAAGATGTCGCTGGAGTTGGGGGGCAACGCGCCGTTCATCGTCTTTGACGATGCCGATCTGGGTGCGGCCATCGAAGGCGCTATGGTGTCGAAATTCCGCAATGGCGGACAGACCTGTGTATGCGCCAACCGGATTCTGGTGCAGTCGGGCATCCACGATGCTTTTGTCCGGGGGCTGGCCGAAAGGGTGGACGCGCTGCGCGTGGGGCCGGGGACCGAGCCCGGCACGACCATCGGCCCGATGATCAATGCCGCCGCGATCGACAAGATCTCTGCCCATGTCGCGGATGCGCTGTCAAAGGGGGCCGAACGGGTGACCGTGGCGCGCAACCTGACGGGCCAGTATGCCGACCCGGTCGTGTTGAAGGGAGCAAGCACGCAAATGCGGTTGGCCGCCGAAGAGACCTTCGGCCCCGTTGCGCCGATCTTCCGCTTCGAGACCGAGGCCGAGGCGCTTGCCATCGCCAACGGCACGCCCTTTGGACTGGCAGCCTATTTCTACACGACCGACATGGCCCGCGCCTTCCGCTTCGGTGAGGCGCTGGAATTCGGGCTTGTGGGCCTGAATACCGGGCTTGTCAGCCATGCCGAAGCCCCGTTCGGCGGGGTCAAATCGTCCGGCCTCGGACGCGAAGGCGCGCAGGAAGGTATCGAGGAGTATCTGGAAACCAAGGCCTTCCACTTCGGCGGGCTTTAGCGGGCGGATCACTCCCAGCTTTGGACCCATTCGGGATTGAAGATCCGGCCGTCTGGGGCGGCAAGGGCATGCAGTCGCGCCATCTCGGCCTCGGAAAGGGTGAAATCGGTGAGGGCGATGTTCTCGCGCACGCGCTCCGGGCTGGACGAGCGCGGGATCGCCACCATGCCCTGTTGCAGGTGCCATCGCAGCATGATCTGCGCGGGGCTTTTGCCGTGATCGCGGGCGATGGCGCCGATCACCGGCTCGTTCAGCAGGTGCCCGCTGCCGATCGGGGAATAGGACACGAACGCCACGCCATGGCGCCGGCAGGTCTCGATCACTGCGGATTGGTCCAGCCGGGGGTGATATTCGCACTGATTGGCAACCAGCGGCCGATCGGCCAGTTCGACGGCGCGCGCAAGCAGTCTGGCGGGGAAATTCGCGACGCCGATATGCCGGGGGTAGCCGCGGGCCGCCGCCTCGCACAGCGCGCCGACGGTTTCGGCAAGCGGCACATCGGGGCTGGGCCAGTGGATCAGCAGAAGGTCGACCTGATCGTTGCCAAGCCGCCTGAGGCTGGCCTCGGCCGAGGCGAGGAAGGCGGGGGCGGACGCTTCGGTGAACCAGACCTTGGTGGTCAGGAAATAGCTGTCGCGTGGCAGCCCGGTCCGGCGCAGGGCGGCGCCCAGCTCGGCTTCGTTTTCATAGCGCGGTGCGGTGTCGAAGTGACGATAGCCCGCGTCGGCGGCGGCCGCGACGGCGCGCTGCAACACCGCGCCGTGCAACTGCCATGTGCCAAGGCCGATCTGCGGGATGCTGGCCCCGTGGGCATGGATCGAGGGGATTTCGGATTGGGTCATCGCGGGCTTCTGCCAAGTGGGGACATCCACCCTGACTAACCGGATCAAAGCGTCATGGCCAGCCGCCAGTCATCACGGATTGCGGCATGGATATCGCGTGAGGCGACGGCATCCCCGATCCGATGCAGCGCGAATCCCGCTTTGCCGGGCGGCATCCCCGAACCGGTCAGAAGCCCGCCGTAGTCGCTCATGCCGTCGTTGTTCGACTGCGCGCGCAATGCGTGAAACAGATCATCCAGCGGGGCGGTGCCGTTTTCGATCACGATCTGATCGGCCAGAACGCTCGTTCGCGCGCCTGTGAAGCAATCGGAAAGGATGGCTTCAAGCCGCGTGCCCTGCCGCCGCACCTCGCATAGCGAGACATCGGTCAGCCGGGGAATGCCCCGTTCCGCAAAGCGTTTGCGAAACCCCGTGCTGTCCTGATAGCTCATCTCTTGCCCGAGGACGCTGTCGGGCGTTGCAAGGCATACCGTGTGACCCGCGCGGGCAAGATGGAGTGCCGCCGAAGGCGCGGCCTGCCTGCCGGGGCCATCATAGACCAAGATCTCGGCTTTCGCGGGAACGGTTCCGGCAAGTATGTCCCAGACCGTCGTGCACAGTGCGTCTCCCTCCAGCCAGCCGGTATCGGGAACGCCGCCGGTTGCGATCAATACAAAATCCGGATTTTCAGAAATTATATCAGATGGTTCTGCATAGAAGTTAAGGTTTTGTCTGACGCCGAGATGGCGCAACTCGGCCACCCGCCAGTCGACGATTCCGATCAGGCTGGCGCGTTCGGGCGCGCGCGCGGCCAGCCGGAGCTGACCGCCCAGCTCTGCGGCGGCCTCGAACAGCACCACCTCATGGCCACGCTCGGCGGCGACGCGGGCGGCTTCCAGCCCGGCAACGCCGCCCCCCACGACCACGACCTTGCGCGCATGCGGGGATTTGGGCGGAACATGGGCCAGATCACGCTCGTTTCCGCTTGCCGGATTGTGGATGCAGGTTGCCTTCTTGTAGAGGCAGTAGGATGCGCCGACACAGGGACGGATACGGTCTTCGGTGCCGTTGCGCAGCTTGCGCACAAGCTGTGGATCGGCCAGATGGGCGCGCGTCATGCCGACCAGATCCACAATTCCTTCGCGGACCGCATGGCGTGCGGTGGCCGTGTCGCGGATGCCGCCGGCGTGCATCAGCGGTAGCCGGGTCTGGGCGCGAAATAGGCGAACGGCCTCAAGATAGGGGGCGTCGGGCTGGAACAGGCCGGGCATGTTGTCTTCGGACAAGCTAAGGTCGCTGTCCATCCGGCCGTAGATGCAGTTGAAGAAATCAACCGTTCCCGCGCGTTCGAACATCTCGGCAAGTGCGATTCCGTCGGCCAGCCTCAGGCCGCCCGCGACCCCCTCGTCGATCACGAGCCGTATGCCGATCACCATCTTGTCGCCTGCGGCCTCGCGCAGCGCCTCATGCACCATGAGGCCGAAACGCGCGCGATTTTGCAGGCTTCCGCCGAACCCGTCGCCACGGATATTGCTGAGTGGTGACATAAATTGCCCGATCAGATGCCCCCCGGTCAGCGTTTCGATCCCGTCAAGACCGCCCTCGCGCGCGCGCAGCGCGGCCGCCGCATAGTCGCGGATTACGCGGTCGATGTCCTGGCGGTCCATTTCGCGCGGGAAACTGCGGCTGCGGGTCTCGCGCAGC
>CALMEG010000143.1 GCA_937863185.1 uncultured Paracoccaceae bacterium
CGCGCGCAAAGGGGGGTTGGGGGGGGGCGGGCCAGGGGGGGCCCGGGAAGCAGCCCCGCCTCTTTCATCGCAAGAAAGTTCGGGCCGTTGATCCAGATCAGGTCGACCGCGCCGCCCTCGTCCCGGCCGGCGGCCTTTTCGGCGATGACGCGGCTGAGTGCCTCGGCGGTGTCGGTCAGCTTCACCTGCTCGACCGTCACGCCGTAGCGCTCCTGCACCTGCTGGCCGCCCCAGGCGATGAAATCGTTCGTGCGCGGATCCCCGCCCCAGGCATTCCAGTAGACGGTCTGCCCGCGCGCGGCCGCCAGCACCCCGGACCAGTCGGCAAGGGCGGGGGTGCTGGCGGCAGAGGCGGCGCAGGCAAGGGCGGCAAGCATCAGGCGCATGGGTCATCCTTCATCCGAAAATGCCCGCCAGCCCATGTGCCAGCGGGTCAGGGTGGTCACCGCGCAGGCGGCGGCGAAAACAAGGGCCAGTATCGGAAAGGCCGAGGGCACAAGGCAGATCGCCACGAAGAAGGCGATCGTCTCTGCCCCTTCGGTCAGCCCGCCGAGATAGTAGATGCCCTTGGCGGGATAGCCGTGCGACACGATCCCGCGCCGCGCCGCGATCACGGCGAAGGCCAGGAAGGAAGACCCCGTTCCCACGAAAGAGGCGATCAGGACCGCCGCGGGCAGCGCATTCGCGGCCGGATCGGACAGCGCGAAGCCAAGCGGCACCAGCGCGTAGAACAGGAAGTCCAGCGCCGTATCCAGAAAGGCGCCGCGATCCGTTGCACCCACGATCCGCGCCACCGCGCCATCCAGCCCGTCGGCCAGCCGGTTGAGCAGGATGAACACAAGCGCCGCGCCATGCGCCCCGAAGGCAAGCGCGGGCAGGGCGCAAAGCCCCAGCACGAAGCCCGCGATCGTGATCTGGTCGGCGCGCAGGCCAAGGGCGGCCAGCCGCTGTGCGGGCGGGTGCAGCAGGCTGCGTTGCAGCGGCAGGATCATCGCGTCGATCATCCGCGCCTCCAGCCGTGAAACCGTTCCAGCAGCGCAAGCGCGCGGGCGCTGACATGGGCACGGCGCCATTCCCCCGCGGCGTATTTGTTCGCCTCGGCCAGTGTCGGATAGATATGGATCGTCGAGAGGATCTTGTTCAGCCCCAGCCCCTGTTTCATTGCCAGGACGAATTCGGCCAGCAGATCGCCCGCCTGTTCGCCCATGATCGTGACGCCAAGGATCCGATCCTTGCCGGGGGCCGTCAACACCTTGACGAAGCCCCGGGCGGTGCCGTCGGCGATCGCGCGGTCCAGATCGTCGATGCCGTAGCGCGTGACCTCATGGGCGATGCCCTGCGCACGGGCCTCTGTCTCGTTCAGGCCGACGCGGGCGATCTCGGGCTCGGTGAAGGTTGCGGCGGGGATCACGCGGTTATCGGCCCGGACTCGCCAGAACGGCGCGAAAAGCCCGTTCACCGTGGCAAACCATGCCTGATGTGCGGCGGCATGGGTGAACTGATAGGGGCCGGCCACATCCCCGGCGGCCAGGATGTTGGGGTAAAGCGTCTCAAGGTAGTCGTTGGTTTCCACCACCCGCGCGGCCGGGATGCCCAGCTCTTCCAGCCCATAGCCGTTCAGGCGGGCGGCGCGGCCGACAGCCACGATCACCTCGTCGAAGGGGATGCGGAAGGGGGCGCCGCCCTCGGGCTGCACCTCGATCCATTTGCCGCCATCGGTCCCGAAGCCAAGCGCGCGGTGGCCGGTCAGGACGCGCACGCCCTCGGCCTCCAGCGCGGCGCGCAAGGCGTCCGAGACCTCTGGGTCTTCGCGGATCAGAAGGCGGGGGGCCATCTCGACCTGCGTCACGCGCGATCCCAGCCGCTGGAACGCCTGCGCCAGTTCGCAGCCGATCGGCCCGCCGCCCAGCACCACGAGCCGCGCGGGCGCGTGGTCCCGGTCTGCCAGCCGCTCCCACAGCGTGTCCGAGCTGAGCGCGCCCACCTCCCCGATCCCCGGCAGGGGCGGCATCACCGGCGCGGCGCCAGTCGCCAGCACGATGGCGCGCGCGGTCAGCCGCTGCACGCCGTTCTCGCCCGTGATCTCGACCGTCCAGGGATCGACAAGGCGGGCCGTGCCGTGCAGCACCTCGACGCCCATCGCCCGATACCGCTCTGCGCTGTCATGCGGGGCGATGTCGGCGATGACGCGCTGCACCCGCGCCATGACCGCGCGGAAGGAAAAGGCAGGCTCGGCCGGGGTCAGCCCGTAGCGGTCGGCATGGCGCATCTGATGGGCCACGCGCGCCGATTTCAGCAGCGCCTTCGAGGGGACGCAGCCGTAATTGAGGCAATCGCCCCCCATCCGGTGCCCTTCGATCAGCGTGACGCGGGCCTT
>CALMEG010000144.1 GCA_937863185.1 uncultured Paracoccaceae bacterium
AAGCTGACATTCTTGAGAATCTTTGTGGCGGGCACGCCGTCGCGCATCGGGCCATAGCCCGCAAAAAGCCCCTCGACATGCAGGATCGGCCCGGAACGCCCTCCTGCGCCTGGACCAACGGGCACATGCGCCACGGGTTCGAACGCGGCCAGAAGCTCTTTGGTGTATGGATGGGCGGGCGCATCGAGGATCTGCTGCGCCGTCCCCTCTTCCTGAATCTCGCCCCCGCGCAACACGATGATCCGGTCCGCGATCTGCGCGACGACGGCCAGGTCGTGGCTGACATAGACTCCGCCCATACCGCCTTTTTCCATAACGGACTTGAACGCGCGCAACACCTCGATCTGGGTGGTCACGTCAAGCGCGGTTGTCGGTTCGTCGAAGATCACAAGATGCGGATCCCCGATCAGCGCCATGGCCGCCGACAGACGCTGCAACTGCCCGCCCGAGACCTGATGCGGATAGCGCTGCCCGATGGTATCTGGATTGGGCAGGGCAAGGGCGCGAAACAGCTCCACCGCCTTCTTTTCGGCCTGCGCGCGCGGCATGAGCCGGTGAATCGTGGAAATCTCGATCACCTGGTCGATGATGCGCTGACTGGGGTTGAAGGCCGCGGCGGCCGATTGCGGCACATAGGAAACCTCGGTTCCGCGTAGCGCGGAACGGGCGCGCTCGGACATTGCAGTCACATCGTGCCGGCCCACGCGGATCGTGCCCCCGGTGATCGCGCAGCCCGGCCGCGTATGTCCCATCAAAGACAGCGCGATGGTGGTCTTGCCCGAGCCGGATTCGCCGATCAGCGCCACGATCTCGCCCGGCATGACATCGAAGCTGACGCCCTTGATGATCTGCACCTTGCGCCCCGCATCGGTGGTCGCACCGATGGTCAGGTCACGAACGGATACAAGGGGGGGCTCGGCCATCATTCGCTCCTGTCGCGGATCTTGGTGGGCAGGTTGTCGATGAACATGTTCACCGAGATCGTCAGCGTGGCGATCGCTATCGAGGGAAACACCACGGCAGGCGCCCCGAGGCTGAGCCCCTCGATATTCTCGCGCACCAATGCCCCCCAGTCGGCATTGGGTGGCTGCACCCCAAGGCCAAGGAAGGACAGGCCCGACAGGACAAGCACGATGAAGACGAAGCGCAGGCCAAGATCGGCCAGGACCGGCCCGAGGATATTGGGGAAGATCTCGCGCAGGATCAGATAGGGCGTGCCCTCGCCCCGGGCCCGCGCAACGGTGACGAAATCCATCGTGTTCACGTTGACCGCAAGTGCGCGGGCAAAGCGATAGGCACCGGGCATGTAGATCGCCGCCAGCGTCAGCACGAGGATCGGGATCGACGAGCCAACCGCCGCCACAACCACAAGGCCGAACAACAGCGACGGAATTCCGTTGAACGCATCCAGCAGGCGCGACAGAAGCGTATCGAACCACCCCTCCAGCACGGCGGCGATCATGCCAAGGATCACCCCTGCGGTGCAGGCCAGCGTCACCGCGGCAAGCGCGATGCCCACGGTATAGCGGGCGCCCATCAGAATCCGCGAGAAGATATCGCGCCCCAGATAGTCGGTGCCCATCCAGAACTTCTGGCTGACCGGTCCGAAATAATCCCAGTCAACGATCTCGCCCACCGGATAGGGCGTCAGCCAAGGCGCGAATATCGCGATCAGCGCCCAGAACACGATCACGGCCAGGCCGACGCGGCCCACCCAGTTGAAGGAATAACCCGCGGCACGAAACCCCGGCAGGCGCGATGGGGGCGGTTTCCTGGTCATCTGTGACGCAGCCTCGGATTGGCGAGGATCGCGATCAGGTCGGCGAGGGTGATCAGCGACAGATAGCTGACGCAGAAGATCATCGCGCAGGACTGGATCAGCGGCAGATCGCGGGTTGCAACGGCATCGACCATCAGCTTGGCCACGCCCGGATAATTGAAAATCGTCTCGACGATGATCACGCCGCCCACAAGATAGCTCAGTGACAGTGCGACGGCATTGGCGATCGGGCCGAGCGCGTTGGGCAGCGCATGCACAAGCACCATCCGGCGGCGCGAGGCCCCCTTGAGCAGCGCCATCTCGACATAGGGCGTGTTGATCGTCTCGATCACCGCGGCGCGTGTCATGCGGATCATCTGCGCCGACACCACGAACCCCAGCGTGATGACCGGCATCGCATAGGCGCGCAGCATGGTGCCCCAGGAACTGACATCCGCGCCATAGCTCAGCGCAGGCAGCCAGCCCAGCCAGACGGCGAAGATCAGCACCGCCAGCGTCGCAACCATGAACTCGGGCACCGAGATCACCGAAATCGTCAGGATCGACACAAGCCTGTCAAAGACCGAGCCACGCCACATCGCCGCCCCGATCCCAAGCGACAGCGCGATGGGCACCGAGATCACGGTCGTCACCCCGGCAAGCTTCAGCGAGTTGGACAGCCGGTCCCCGATCAATTCCGTCACCGGCATGTTGTTGACATATGAGGTTCCCAGATCGCCCGAGACAAGGCCGCCCAGCCAATGAAGAAACCGCAGGAATGCAGGCTCGTTCAGGCCCATGGCTTCGCGCAGACCGGCCACGGCCTCGGGCGTCGCGGCTTGCCCCAGCAGGATCTGCGCCACATCGCCGGGCAACAGCGCAGTCGCAAAGAACACCGCGAAGGACACGATCACCAGCGTGATCAATGCGATCCCGAGGCGTTGCAGAACAAGGACATAGGGCGTGAACGATGCGGGCAAACGTCACCTCATTGATTGCGGACACTGCCCGCGCGCGGCAAACGCCACGCGCGGGCAAGGTCATGATAGCTCAGGCTTCAAGCCACACATACTCGGCAAAGGCATATCCCATCATGCCGCCAAGCGGGTTCGCCTTCAGACCCTTGAGCTTCGAGGAAATGGCGTCCACGTTCGAAATGTAGGCGGGAATGATGGTGCCGGCATCATTTGCCACCATTTCCTGCATTTCCCAGTAGATCGCCTTGCGCCGTTCCTCATCCAGGGTGCCGCGCGCCTCGACCATCATCGAGTCGAACTTGTCGGACTTGAACTGGCTTTCGTTCCAGGGCGCATCCGAAGCATAAAGCAGCGAGAACAGGATGTCGGGCGTCGGACGCGGG
The DNA here is from genome assembly GCA_937863185.1 of uncultured Paracoccaceae bacterium. Classification (GTDB taxonomy): domain Bacteria; phylum Pseudomonadota; class Alphaproteobacteria; order Rhodobacterales; family Rhodobacteraceae; genus CALMEG01. The sequence continues at coordinate 3,120 of CALMEG010000144.1, forward strand.
TTGATATTGCCGAAATGGATCGGCGATTTCAGCCAGTAGTTCGACCAATACCCGTCAGGGGCCACGCCCTCCACATAAAAGTTCATGCCGATCTCGGCCCCCGCCTGCTGCACGACCACCGCCATGTCGATCGACGAGGTCGCCGCCTCCGAAGCCACGATCGGGATGGACTGCCCCATCACGCCGGCTTTCTCGAACAGCGCCTTGGCCTTTTCGGGATCGAACTCGCGCGGTTTGAGGTTGGGGTTGTGATAACGGTTGGCGGCAGAGACCGGCTGATCGTTCCCGATCTCGGCCAGGCCGCGCAGCACCGACTTCTGGATCGCCTCGCGGTTGATGAGGTGCTTCATACCCTCGATGAAGCCCGCCTTGTCGCCGGGCTCCAGGTCAAGCCGGATGTTGAGGTCGGTATAGTTGCCCGCCGTGGTGACCGAGGTCTGGACCGTCGGCTGGCCTTCAAGCATCCGCAGCGAGCGCGGGTTGACCGATGCCGCAAGCTGGATGTCGTTCGACAGCAGCGCATTGACGCGGGCGTTGTTGTCGGTGATGGCGAAGAACTCGAAGCTGTCGAGATAGGGCCCTTCGGATTTGAAATAATCCGGGTTTTTCACCGCGACCGATTTCACACCCGGCTCAAAGCTTTCGCAGATGAAGGGGCCGGTGCCGTTGCCCTTCGAGAAATCGGTGGTGCCGTCGGCCACGATCATGAAATGGTGCAGCGACAGGATCGTGGGCAGGTCGGCATTGGCCGCCGTCAGGACGATCTTGACCGTCGTATCGTCGACCTTCGTGATTTCCGCCATCTGCTTGGCGATCGAGTTCACCTTCGAGCCGACCGCCTCGTCCAGATGCCGCTTGAGCGAGAAGACCACGTCGTCGGCGCTTAGCGTATGGCCGTCATGGAACAGCACGCCCTTGCGCAGTTTCACTTCCCAGGTCATCGCGTCATCGGTCGAAATGCTCTCGGCAAGTTCCATCTGCACCTGCCCGCCTTCGTCAAGGAAGGTGAGGCGGTTGTAGAAGGCGCAGCAGCGCACATAATCGGTCGAAAGCGAGGCTTTCGCGGGGTCAAGCGTGTCGGCCGTGGACGAGGACCAGCCCGCAGCCTTCAGGCTGCCCCCCGAGACCGGCGTCGCCGCCACCGCCTGCCCGGCGCGCAACAGCACCGAACCGCCGGCGGAAAGCGCGACCCCCGAGGCCATGAGCATCTTGAGCAGTTCGCGGCGCGAAGCTCCGCGCCGGATCGCGGCCTCGACCATTGCGTCGTCACGGCCGGTCCAGTTCGTGGGTTTCATGTCTTTCATTTCAAATCCCCGTTGGTTGGCTGGCCCTTGCGGTTCTCACGCCGCTGCGGGCCGGTTGGAATTCAGTCTTCGAACGCGCGATCGGCGGCCTCGGCCAGGTCGATCAGGGCGTGGAAGTGGTAGTCGGGCTTCGTGAAAGCCACGGGTTCGATCGTGCCGCCGTAGCCCGGCTGGGCATGACGGCGCTGGATCCAGGCGTTGGTCATGCCCAGTTCCCGTGAAATTCCGATGTCGTGATACTGGCTTTGCGCCGTGTGCAGGATGTCGTGCAGGGTTCCGCCGTCCTTGCCGACATGGGCAAAGACCTGATGGAAGAACGCGGGATCGGGTTTCTCGGTCCCGGTGTCGTCGGTGGTGAAGCCCGCCCAGAACGGAAAGCCCAGCTTTTCCTGATACTTCTCGAAGGCCCACCGGCGCGCATTGGTCATCGCGATCAGCTTGTAATGCGTCTTCAGGCGCGCCATCGCCTGGGCCGAGTCCGGGAATGGTGCGGCATCGCCCACCCGGTCGATCATCAACTGGCGATATTCCTCGGTGTCGGGCAGATCGAACGCCGCCGCGATCCGGCCGTAACAGCGCCCCAGATCATCGGGGAACCGGGCGGCGCCGGGTTCGTAGCGGGCATCGCGATAGACCGCAAGCGCGGCCTCACCGTCGATCTTGCGGCCCTCGCGCGCGGCGATCTCGGCCAGGCCATCCTTGATCGCACCCTCGAAATCGATCAGCGTGCCGACCACATCGAAGGTGACATAGGAAAACGCAGTCAACGGTTTCACGGCAGTGACACTTGCCATTCCGGCAGTCCTTTCGATATCTGGCCGCAATCGCGCGGCATAATCTTTCGTGACCTCCGGGCCGGAAAATCGTGTGAATCGAACGCGGCCCCCGCAGATCTTCCCCCGGTCCGGCCTTGTTCCCTGCGGTTCTTGCACCGCCCGGCCCTTTCCCCTACGTCCAGTGTCCCCCAGTTCCCGATGCGAAAACCGCCGAAAGCTGGCGGGCAGCTAGCAGATTCTTCTGAATTCGGGCACCGAGCGGTATATCCCACCGTCCGCCGCAACGGCTCAGTATCCCCGGGCCTGATCGACAAGTCCTGGCAAGGGCGCACCGGCACGGGCGGCACGGATCACCGCAAGCGCGTGTTCGGCCCCTTCGCGGTGATCGGTGCTTGCGGCCACATGGGGCGTGACGACGATCCGCGGATCGCTCCACGCCCAGTGCCCCGCGGGCAGCGGCTCGGGGTCGGTCACGTCCAGCATGGCCGAGGACAGCCTGCCCTGATCCAGCGCCACGCGCAGCGCCTCCATGTCCAGTTGCGCCCCCCGTCCCGCGTGCACAAGCCGCGCGCCCTCGGGCAGCCGGGCAAAAAGACCGGCCCCCAGCACGCCGCGCGTCTCGTCCGTCAGCGGCAGAAGGCAGATCAGCACCTCGGCACGGCCAAGGAACTGATCCAGCGCAGCGGCGCCGAACATCTCGACTCCCTCGACCGGCCTGCCCGTGCGTGACCAGCCCGCCACCTGAAAGCCAAGGGCTGTCAGGCTGTGCGCCGCCAGTTGCCCGATCCGGCCCATCCCCATGATGCCGACCCGGCCGTTCCGGGCCAGCCGCACATCATGCGGCACCCAACGCTGCGCACGCGACTGGCTCAGATAAAGCGGCATGTCACGATAGAGCATCAACGTGGCCATCACGACCCAGTCGCGCACCATCTCCTCGATGCCAGGGGCAATGGTCCGGCACAACCGCACGCCTTCAGGCATCGGCGGCATGTGATCGACCCCCGCCCCGACCGAAATCACCGTTTCCAGCGCGGGGTAGATGCCCAGATCCGCAGGCGGGATCCAGCAGGCGATATGACGGACCTCTGCGGGGTCCGTCACCTTGTCGGCGCCAAGGATCAATGGCTCGTCCGCTTCGGCAAAGACCTGCGCCCAGATCGCCTCACGCGCGGGGAAGCTTTGCAGAAGCAGCGCCATCAGCCAAGCGCCGCGCGGATTTCGGGGTCTTCCAGCGTCAGATCCAGCACCTTGCGCGTTCGCTCGACGATGGCGTCGATCTCGTCCATCGTGCAGCAAAGCGGGGGCGCATAGCCGAAGACACCCTGCGCGAAAGACCGGATCACCAGCCCCTGTTCCCACGCGCGGTCGAAAAGCCGGGTTGCGGGCTGAAGGCGTGCCGGGATCGGTGTCTTGCGGGCCTTGTCCGTGACCAGCTCGACCGCCGCGAGCATGCCGCGACCACGCACATCGCCCACCAGCGGATGATCGCGCAGACCTTCAAGCCCCGCCAGCAACCGCGCGCCCGCCTTGCGTCCGTTTTCCAGAAGACCGCCTTCGTAAAGGGCCAGAACCTCCAGCGCGACGGCCGCCGAAACCGGATGGGCGGAATAGGTGAAGCCATGCCCCACCGCCTTCGCGCCGGCACCCTCGGCGATGGTTTCATAGACATGAGCGGCCATCAGCACGGCGCCCATCGGCACATAGCCCGAGGTCAGGCCCTTGGCGCAGGTCAGCAGATCCGGCACGATGCCTTCGTCCTCGCAGGCGAAAAGCGGGCCGGTGCGGCCAAATCCGGTGATGACTTCATCCGCGATGAACAGGATGCCCAGCTCGGCGCACGCCGCGCGCATCGCCTTGATCCAGCCTTTCGGCGGCACCAGAACTCCGCCCGACCCCTGGATCGGCTCGACAT
>CALMEG010000145.1 GCA_937863185.1 uncultured Paracoccaceae bacterium
TCGTCACCCCCGTCGAGAAGCGTGACCGCAGAGATGTCGGCCCCGTCGAAGGTGAGTGTATCGCTGCCCAGCCCCAGCAGGAACTGCCCCGCAACGCTTGCGCCGCTTTCCACCAGGACCGTGGAATCGCCCGGATCGTTCACGACGGCCACGCCAGAGGCCGCGCCCACATCCGCGCCGCTGCGCAAGGTGATGGTCGACAGGGCGCCGGCCCCGGTCGTCGTGGTGATTGCCGCCCCGCCGCCCGAGCCACCCGTGACCGTGCCGGCAACATCGACGGTAATGCCGCCGACCGCCAGAGCGGAAATCCCGTCTGCATCCGCGCCCGAAGCGGTGATCGTGCCGCCCGCGCCCTGCGTGACAGAGGCGCTGTTGAAGCTCGACACTGCCAGAATGCCGCTGGAGCCCGCGCCACTCGTCGTGATGCTGCCGGCGTTCTGTTCGGCCATGGCATCGCCCGAGGAAACCGCGACGATCCCGTAGGCGCCCTGGAAGGCACCGCCAAGTGCGCCTCCGGTCGTGCTGATCGTACCGCCATTCTGGACCGCCTGTGCACTGCCGCCCGTCGAGGTGACGAAATTGCTTTGCGCGACGATCCCGGCCGAGCCGTCGCCGCCGGTGGAAATGCTGCCCGCATTCATCTCGACACTGGCGTCGCCCGTCAGGAAGGTGGAGACCACGGAGACAAGCCCTTCGGAATCCGCCCCCGTGGTGGAAACCGTGCCGCCATCCATGGCGATCGAGGCCGACCCGGTGCCCGCCGTAACATGGGCATAGGCGCCCTCGGCATTGTCACCCGAGGTGGTGATCGTCGCGCCGGGGCCGATCTCGATATCGGCGCTGCCGCTGCCGGCGGCGGTGGTGACCCGCGCATAAAGACCGTGCGCGTCATCGCCCCCGGTGGTGAAGTCGCCGTGCCGCGCGACGATCAGCGTGTCCGCGCCGCCCGTGCCGTTGCTGGCCGTCGGGTCGACGATCACATTGCCGCCGTTCTGCGCGTGGGCGGCATGCCCGGAATCGCCGGTCGTCTCTACGTCAAGGGCGCCGTTCACGACGATGGAGTTGTTGAACGGCCCCTCTGCATGCAAGCCGTTGCCGACCGAGGTGCTGTCGAGTGAGTTCAGCCAGACGAGCGACGATCCCGCCGTGCCGCCGCCCGGCATCGTGCTGGTGGGGGCAGAAGTAACACCGCGCCCGGTTGAGACAATCGTCGTATGTCCGCCGATCCCGATGATGCTGCCGGAGTTGGCGAAGATACCATGCCCGCCTGCCATGTTTTGCGAGGTAACGGTTGCATCCCCCTCGACCACGATGCTTGATCCGCCCGAGGTCCCAACCACGGCCGACGCCGGTGTGCCGAACAGGAAGAGGTCTGCGGTCAGATCGCCCTGGAACAGCATGGAGGAGCCGTTGGAGGCAAGGACGGTGCCGCCGCCGCCAAGCCCGAAACCTTCCGACCACGCGGTCATATCGCCTGTTGCGACGATACGTCCGCCGAAATCGGCCCAGAGGGTGGTTTCGATGGACCAGGTCTCGACCGTGGGGGAGATGTAGGTCAGGACAGATCCGGGATCCCTGGCCTCGCCGGCGGGGAACGTGTCGAAATAGGCCCCGCCGACCGCAACGCAGGTGTCACCGGCCGTCGCAATTGCAACCACACCCGGAAGGTCGATGCAAGCGGCCTGGGCGGTGCTGCCGATGCCCGTGGCGATGGCGAAGGCCAGCGGCGCGATGCTGACGACCCGCCCTTTCCATTTTACGATCCGGCCGCCCACAAGGGACGTGCCGCCCAGTTTTGATCCACTCATACTGCCCGCTTCTCCGATGCAATCGTCGCGCGGTTCCCGGGGCTTTTCCCCCGCTGTAGCGCGCCCGATCGCGGTTTTTTCTGTTCTTGCCGGAGTATCCGTTCTGCTTCGTGGCGCAAAATGCGAGAAGGCTTGACGGATGACCTGCCAGAAATTTCCAACTTCGTTCAAACATTAGTCTATTGCTGATAATATTGACAAAAGTAAGATCTGCCCTGCGGATTATTGGCTGAGTCTTGTTGGAAATCGGCAACGATCTTGCCACCTTAGCGGGTGTTTTGTCCTGCGGGTGTTGCTTTCGGGGCAGTTCGCAACCACGCCCAAAGGGAGAAACGCATGACCACCATCCTTGGCCTCAGCGGTAGTCTGCGCCGCGCCTCCTACAATGCCGGCCTGTTGCGCGCGGCGCGCGAGGTGGCCCCCGAAGGGGTCGAGATCGTCATCGGCGATATCCGCGGGGTGCCGCTTTACGATGGCGATGCCGAGGCGGCCGGGGGCACGCCGCCGGCGGTTGCGAAGCTGAATTCTCAGCTGGCTGCGGCGGATGGGTTGCTGCTGGTTTCGCCCGAATACAACAACGGCATTCCGGGCGTTTTCAAGAACGTCATTGACTGGATGTCGCGGGGCGAGGGTGCGCGGGGTTTTGTGGGCAAGCCTGTCGCCGTCACCGGTGCCTCGCCGGGGAATTTCGGCACCGCGCATGCGCAATCGCACTGGTTGCCGGTGCTGCGCACGCTCAAGACGCGGTCCTGGCATGAAGGGCGGCTGATGGTGTCGGGTGCGGGCAAGCTGTTCGATCAGGACGGTAACCTGACCGATGACGCTACCCGCACCCGCCTGGCCGAGTTCGTCGCGGGTTTCGCCGCGGCGCTCTGACCGCCCTTTCACGGATGGCCACATATTCGCACAGCCCATGCGCGGCGCGGCACAGGCGCGGGTGCTATGCGCCGGGCGGCGCGGTGCCTATCTGTGCCGGGCAGATGCAGCGGCGTTTTGCCCTGCGGGCGGGTTCTGCCTGAAAGGAAAAGGTCATGACCACGAAATCCATCGACCACGTCGCGCTGAGGGTGCGGGATCTTCCCGGCATGGTGGCATTTTACCAAACGGCGCTCGGGCTGCGCCCCCTTGGGGGCGGGGACGGGGCCACGCGCAGGCTTGGCGCGGGGGAAAAGGTGCTGCTGGAGCTGCGCGGCGATCCGGCCGCCACGTTGCGAGATCCGCGTCAGGCCGGGCTGTTTCACACCGCGTTTCTCTTGCCTGCACGCGCCGATCTGGGCCGCTGGCTGCGCCATGCCGCCGAGACCGGCGTGCAGTTGACGGGCGCGTCCGATCACGGCGTGAGCGAGGCGATCTATCTTGACGACCCCGAGGGCAACGGCATCGAGATCTATTGGGACCGCCCCGAAAGCGCCTGGAACCGGCAGGGTGACCGGGTCGAGATGTTCACGCGCCGGCTGGACCTGAACGGGCTGGCGGCGGCCGCGCCGGGCACCTGGCAGGGCGCGCCCGAGGGCGCCACCGTGGGCCATGTCCACATGCAGGTGGGCGATCTGGACACGGCGGATGCCTTCTTCCGGGGCGATCTGGGGCTGACGCGCAGCTTCGACGGGCCGGGCGGGGCGTGGTATGGCTGGAACGGCTATCACCACCATCTGGCGGGCAATGTCTGGAACAGCCGGGGCGCGGGCCCCCGCGATCCCGCCATGGCGGGGCTGGCCGAGGTGGTCGTCTCTGACCCCGGCCGCGCGGGCCGCCATGCCGCCGACCCCTGGGGCACGGCCTTCCGCTTCGTCTGAACGCGTGGCGCGCGCCGGAGAAGAGGTTTCCGGCCGCGGTCGTCTGGGCTAAGGTTCCCCCCTGCGGCACGCCCCGATCCCCGCGCCGCCATGGAGCCCCCCGATGCGCCTTTCCACCGTGATCCTGTGCGACATGGTCTTGCAGCAGAACGGTATCCGCGCGGCCGGACGCCTGGTCGTGGCGCCGCCCTCGACGGTGACCGCGGCCCTTGCGCGGCTGGAAAAGGAACTGTCGGTCGCCCTCGTGCGGCGCGGCCCGGCAGGGATGTCGCTTTCGGTTCAGGCCGAGCAGATCCGGCCGCAGCTCCACAAGCTCGCCCTGCTGTGCCGCAAGGTCTATCGCCTGGGCCCCGAAGCCCCGGCCGAGGGGGCGCTGCAAAACCCGGTCACCTTCGAGGCGCTGTTCCGCCTGCAAGAGGTGCTGCGCAGCGGCAGCATCCGCAAGGCCGCGCAGATCCTCCGGATGGGCCAGCCGCAGCTGACGCGCACCGTCACCCAGATCGAGGCCCGCCTTGCGCGCCAGTTCCTGCTGCGCACCCCGCAGGGCACAAGGCCGACCCCGGCCGGGGTCGCGCTCATGGATACGATCGAGGATATCCGCGCAAGCTGGAACCGCCTGCGCGCGGCCTCGGACATCCGCTTCGAGCGCAGCCTGCGCGAACGCTCGCTCGGCTCGGTCATCCCGTCGGGCGCGCATAGCGAGATCGCGGACATGATGGCGCGCGTCTCGCTGCAATGGCACCACCGTTACAGCACCTCGTTGCTGGTGGCCTCGGCCACGGCCGAGGAATTGCTGGCGGGCCTGGACGAGGGGCGTTTCGATGCGGTCCTGCTGGATGGCGAAACGGTCGAGCGGCGCTATCACTGCACGCCTTTCCTCGCCGGGCGGCTGGCGCTGTTCGGCCATGAGCTTCCCGACGAGGCGACCGATCCGGGCCTGCTCGAGGCGCTGTCGCGCCGCCCCATGGCGATGCAAAGCCTGCGCAGCGGGTTGCGGCAAAGGTCGACCCAGTTCCTTGAGGATGTCTGCGGCCCGGACTGGCGCCGGCGGATCCCGCTGATGGAAATCGACTCGGTTCCCGTCACGCTGAACGCGGTGCTGTATCAGGGGGTGAACTCGATCCTTCCCGCCTCGCTGATCCTTCCCAAAGGGGTCGATGTGCAGCGCAGGATCCTGCCCACGGGCTATTTGCAGTCGCTCTCGCTGATTTCGCGCACCGACGCGCAAAGCCTTCGTTTCATTGACAGATTGCTGGAACTGTTCTGACGGAAAGGGGCCTTGCGCCCGATCTTTTCCGCCCGGATTCCGGCCCGCCGAATGCGCTGCGCGTAACATCGCATCGGGTGTTCACATTTTGGGATATGCCATCTTCTCTTTCGGCTCGCTAGCCTTCTGTCATCCACTGGCAATGAAAGTGTGCGAACGTGTCCGACTTCGATCTGGTTCTGACAGGACGGGTGATTCTGACCGACCGCGAGGTCGAGGGCGGCTTTGTCGCCGTGCGGGATGGCCGTGTGGCGATGCTTGGCCAGGGGGCGGCCCCGGCGGCGCGGGAACGTCACGATCTGGGTGCCGCGCTGATCCTGCCCGGTGCAGTCGATGCGCAGGTCCATTCCCTGTCGCAACGCGGCGCCGAGGGGTTCGCGGCCTCGACCGCGGCGGCCGCGGCTGGGGGGGTCAGCACCATCGTCGACATGCCCTATGACGAAGGCAATCTGGTCTGTTCGGCCGAGGCGGTCAGGCGCAAGGCGGCCGAAGCCGAGGCCGAAGCCCGCGTGGATGTGGCCCTTTATGGCACGATCGCGCCGGAGGAAGGCCCTGCGCGGATCGCCGAGCAGGCCGAGGCCGGGGTTGCGGCCTTCAAGTTCTCGACCTTCGGGACCGATCCGAAGCGCTTTCCGCGCATCCCGCCGCAGCTTTTGATGGATTGCTTTGCCGCCGTGGCGCGCACCGGCCTTGCGGCGGGCGTGCATAACGAGGACGACGCCTTCGTGCGCGAGGGGGTGGGCGCCCGCGTGGCCTCGGGCATCACCGACTGGCGGGCGCATGGCCTGTCGCGCCCGCCGATGACCGAGATCCTCGCGCTGTTGCAGATCTACGAGACCGGTGCCGCGACGGGCTGCCCCGCGCATGTGGTGCATTGCTCGCTTTCGCGCGGATACGAGATCGCGCGGCGCTACCGCGACGAGGGGCATCACGCCACCGTCGAATGCTGCATCCACTATCTGGTGCTGGACGAGGAAAACGATGTCGCCCGGCTGGGCGGCAAGGCCAAGATCAACCCGCCCATCCGTCCGCGCGCCGAGGTGGAGGCGCTGTGGCGGCAGGTCGCGGCGGGCAATGTCAGCATGGTGTCCACCGATCACGTCAGCTGGACCGAAGAGCGCAAGACCGACCCCGATATGCTGCGCAACGCCTCGGGCGTGCCGGGCCTTGAGGTGATGGTGCCGCTGTTCGTGAAGGGCGCCGAGGCGCGCGGCATTCCGCTGACCTGGGCGGCGCGGCTTCTGGCCGAAAACCCCGCGCGGCATTTCCGCATCGACGACCGCAAGGGCGGGATCGCCGTCGGCCGCGATGCCGATCTTGTCGTGCTTGAACCCGTGTCGCGGGTCTATCAGGGCGCGGCGTCGCGCCATTCGGTGGCCGGGTGGTCGCCCTATGACGGGATCGAGCTGCCCTGGACGGTGGCGGCAAGCTGGCGGCGCGGCGCGCAGGTCTTCGACGGGGCCGAGGTGCTGGCCGCGCCCGGCTCGGGGCGGTTTGTCCGGCCGGGCCTTCCGCTGGCGCTCAGAAAGCCGGTGCACTGATGCGCAACCTTCGTGTCAGCCCTGCGCGGATCGAGGCCGATCTTCAGGCCATGGCCGCGATCACCGATCCTGGCCGGCCCTGGACCCGGCGCGCCTTTTCGCCGCGTTTCGACGCAGGCCGGGACTGGCTGCGCGCCCGTTTCGGCGCGGCCGGTCTTGCGGTTTCGGTCGATGCGGGGGGCAATCTGCTGGGCCGGCTGGCCGGAAGCGCGGGCTGCGGCGCGATCATGCTGGGATCGCATTCCGACACGGTGCCCGATGGCGGCCGGTTCGACGGGATCGCCGGGGTGATCGTCGCGCTCGAGGTGGCGCGCGTGCTGCAAGAGCGGGGCATCCGGTTGCGCCATGACCTCGTGGTGGCCGATTTCCTGGCCGAGGAGGTCTCGGTCTTTGGCGTGTCCTGCATCGGCTCGCGCGCGATGGCGGGCGTGCTGCCGCAGGACTGGCTTTCGCTGAGCCATGAGGGCCGCGACCTGGCCCGCGCCCTTGGCGATGTGGGCGGGGATGCCGCGCGCATCGCCCCGCGCGACGATGTGAGGGCCTTTCTGGAGCTGCATATCGAGCAGGGGCCGGTGCTGGAGAACGGCCCCGAGGATATCGGCATCGTCACGGCCATCGCCGGGATCACGCGCATCGAGATCGTCATCGAGGGGCGGCCCGATCATGCGGGCACCACGCCGATGACCGGCCGGGCGGATGCGCTGGTCGCGGCCGCCGCGCTGGTCGGCGCGATCGAGGCCGAGGCCCGCCGCCGCGCCGGGGCGGCCAGCCATTTCACCGCGACGGTGGGCGAGTTCGCCATCGAACCCGGCGCGGCCAATGTCGTCCCCTCGCGGGCGCGCCTGCTGATCGACGCCCGTGCGGCCGAACGCGAACAGATGCAGGGGTTCCTTGGCTGGCTTTCGGCCCGTGCGGGTGCGCTGCCTGAAGGCGTGTCGGCGCAGGTGAAGGTGTTGTCCGACAATCCCCCGGTGGCGATGGATGCGGGTCTGGTCGATCTGCTTGGGGCGGCGGCCGGGCGCTGCGGCGCAAGCGGCCGGCGCATGGTGTCCGGGGCGGGGCACGACGCGGCCTTCATGGCCCGCATCGCCCCCGCCGCGATGGTCTTTGTCCCGTGCCGGGGCGGGCGCTCTCATTGCCCCGAGGAATGGGCTGAAACGAACGATATCGCCCTTGGGGCGGAGGTGCTGGCCGAGGCGGTCATCGCGCTAGATCAGGCATAAGCAGGAGAACAGGATGCGCCGGATACTTACCGAAAAGGATGTGGAGCCCGCGGTTCGTGGCGGCTCGGTCTATGCCGCGGGTGGTGGCGGATGGGCCGATCATGGCCGCAGGCTGGGCTATGCCGCGGTGGGGGCGGGCACGCCCGAGCTGGTCTCGGTCGACGAGCTGCGCGAAGAGGACTGGATCGCCACGGCCGCGGCCATCGGCGCGCCGGCCTCGACCACCCCCTGGGAGATGCAGGGCGTCGATTACGTCAAGGCGGTGCGGCTTCTCAACGAGGCACTGGGAACCCCGGTCGCGGGGCTGATGGTGGGCCAGAACGGCAAATCCTCGACGCTGAACGGCTGGCTGCCGGCCGCGATCCTGGGTTGCAAGGTGGTCGATGCGGTGGGCGACATCCGCGCCCATCCGACGGGCGACATGGGCTCGATCGGGATGGCGGGATCGGACGCGCAGATGATCCAGACGGCGGTGGGCGGCAACCGCGCCGAGAACCGCTATATCGAACTGGTGGTGCGGGGCGCGACGGCGAAGGTCTCGCCGGTGCTGCGCACGGCGTCGGACATGTCGGGCGGGTTCATCGCCTCGGCGCGCAACCCGCTGCGCGCGTCCTATGTGGCGCAGAACGCCGCCCTTGGCGGGATCTCGATGGCGCTTGATCTGGGGCAGGCGATCCTTGCGGCCGAGCCGAAGGGGCCGGGCGCGATGATCGACGCGATCGTGGAAAAGACCCGCGGCGCGATCCTGATCGAGGCCGAGATCACCCGCAAGGACGTGCGTTATACCAACGAGGCCTTCGATATCGGGCAGGTCGTCGTGGGCCATGGCGACAAGGCGCTGACGCTGCATGTCATGAACGAATACATGGCGATCGACGATGCCGGCGGCAACCGCATCGCCAGCTTCCCCGATGTCATCACCACCCTGTCGGCCGAGGCCGAGCCGCTGTCCGTGGGCCAGCTTCGGGTGGGCATGCGCGTTCATATCCTGCATGTGCCCAAGGCGCTGATCCCGCTGGGGGCGGGCGTTCTGGACCCGGCCGTCTATCCGCCGGTGGAAAAAGCCATGGGCATTGATCTTGCAACCTATGCGCTGGAGGACAGAAATGGCTGAGCCGAACCCGCGTCACCCCGATTTTCCGATCCCCGGCGGCCCCGAGATGCGCGCGGCCGACTGGCGCAGCGAGGGGCTTTTGCGGCTTCTGGAGAACGTCCTTGCCGTGGGCGAGGCGCCCGAGAAGCTGATCGTCTATGCCGCCCTTGGCAAGGCGGCGCGCAGCTGGCCCGCGCAGGCGGCCATCGTGCAGACGCTGAGCGCTTTGGAAAAAGCCAAGCCCCTGATCACCCGGTCCGGAAAGCCGGTGGCGCGGATGAAGCCCGAAGCCGCCGCGCCCAAGGTCATCATGGCCAACTGCAACATCGTGGGCCAGTGGGCCAAGGCCGAAACCTTCTACGAGCTGGAGCGCAAGGGCCTGATCTGCTGGGGCGGGCTGACCGCCGGCGCCTGGCAGTATATCGGCAGCCAGGGCGTGATCCAGGGCACCTACGAGATCTTCATGCGCATCGCCGAGCGCCGCTTCGAGGGCAGCCTGAAGGGCCGCTTCATCCTGACCGCCGGGCTTGGCGGGATGGGGGGCGCGCAGCCGCTGGCCGGGCGGCTGGCGGGGGCGGCCATCCTGTGCGTCGATGTCGATGCCGAGCGCGCGCGGATGCGCCAGCAGATCGGCTTTCTCGACGAGATCGCGCCCGACCTCGATGCCGCACTTGCCAGGATCGCCGCCGCGCAGGCCGAGGGGCGGGCGCTGTCGGTCGGCCTTGTGGGCAACGCCGCCGAGATCTACCCCGAGATTGCCGCGCGCGGCATCACGCCCGACATCGTCACCGACCAGACCTCGGCCCACGATCTCGTCTTCGGCTATGTGCCCGCGGGCTATGATCTGGACCGGGTGCGCCGGCTGCGCGAACAGAACCCGGACGAGCTGATCGCGGCGGGGCGGGGAAGCATCGCGCGCCATGTGACGGCCATGCTCGAATTCCAGAAGCGCGGCGCCGAGGTCTTCGACAACGGCAACCTGATCCGCACGCAGGCACGCGAGGGCGGGGTTGCCGATGCCTTCGACATCCCGATCTTCACCGAGGCCTATCTGCGCCCGCTTTTCGCCCGCGCCATCGGCCCGTTCCGCTGGATGGCGCTGTCGGGCGCGCCGTCGGACATTGCCCGGATCGACGATCTGGTGCTTGAAATGTTCCCGCAGAACGCCATCGTTACGAACTGGATCCGTCTTGCGCGCGACCATGTGCCCTTCGAGGGGCTGCCCGCGCGCATCGCCTGGCTGGGCCATGGCGAACGCACGGCCCTTGCGCGCGCGGTGAACGCGCTGGTGGCCGATGGCACGCTGGCCGGTCCGGTCGCGTTCTCGCGCGATCACCTCGATGCGGGGGGCATGGCCCACCCGAACATCATGACCGAGAACATGCGCGACGGATCGGACGCGGTCGCAGACTGGCCGCTGCTTGACGCGATGACGCTTTGCGCGTCGGGGGCGGACCTGGTCGCGGTGCATTCGGGCGGGGGCGGCTATGCCGGCTACATGACTTCGGCCGGGGTGACGGTCATCGCGGACGGAACCGATGCCGCCGACCTGCGGCTGGACCGTGCGCTGAGCAACGACACCGCGCTGGGGGTCGTGCGCTATGCCGATGCGGGATATCCCGAGGCGCTCGACGAGGCCCGGACGAAGAAGATCGGTCACATTCCGACCTGACAGAACAGGCGGCAGGCGACATAAGCCGCCTGCTGCCGCCAACATCCAACAACGGGGAACCAAGATGTCCAAACTTGCGAAATTCGTGACGGCCGCCATGCTGATGGCCACGCCGGTCCTTGCCGAAGATACGGTGACGCTGAAATATTCGTCCTTCCTGCCCGCGGCGACGGTGAACAATGCACTCTCTGCGCCCGCGCTGGTGGCCAAGGCCGATGAGCTTTCGGGCGGCACGCTGAAGATCGAGCTTTATCCCGGCGGCTCGCTGGTGTCGGGCGGTGAGGTGCAGCTGAAACTGGTGCAGGACGGCGTGGCCGACATTGCTGAGATCCCGATCCCCTACACGCCTGGCCGCATCAGCGGGCTGGACGTGTTCGAACTGCCCAACCTTGCCAAAAGCAACTCGGACGGCGCGCTTGCCAGCATCAAGCTGATCGAGGACGGCCTGATCGGGGGGATGGACGATCTGGTGGCGCTTGGCATGCTGCAATCGGGGCCCTACTACATCCACACCAAGGACCCGATCGAGAACCTGGCCGACCTGCGCGGGCTGAAGCTGCGCGTCTCGGGCAAGACCCAGGCGCAGATCGTCAGCCGCCTTGGCGCGGTTCCCGTTTCGAACATCGCCGCCAACGCGATGGCCGAGAATGTCAGCCGCGGGCTGATCGACGGGGCGCTTGTCGATACGGGCAACCTTTACAACTTCGGCGTGGGCGACTTGCTGAAATACCATGTGACCAACCTGCCGCTGGGGTCTTTCGCGGTGCTGTTCGGCATGTCGAAGGCGCGCTATGACAGCCTTCCCGAGCAGGCGAAAACCGCGATCGACCAGATCAAGGGCGAGTGGTATACCACCGAGCTTGGCCGCAACATGGACCAGCAGACCGCCGATGTGACCGCGCGCCTTGAGGCGGCGGGCGATCCCCACTTCGTCGAGCTGAGCGCCGAAGACCTTGCCCATGCCGACGAGGTTCTGGCCGAGGTTGCCGAGGACTGGGAAGCCCGCTCCGACGCGAACCCGGCGATCCTTGCGGCCGCGCGCGCCGCGCTTGGTATGTGACCGGAGGGCGGGGCGGTGCTGAAACTGGCCAACATGATCGCAGTGATCGGCCTGACCGCCCTGCTTGCGGTAACCGGGCTGGTGCTTTTGGAAGTGTTGTTGCGCACGGGTCCGGTTCTGGCGCTGCGCGATGCGCTGCCGGGGCTGGACACGGTGCTGCGACGCTGGGGGATGGACGGGCTGTCCGATCTATATGCCCCCCTTGGCATCGTCGCGGTTGCCGCCTGCCTGCCGGCGATGCTGGCCACGCGCAGCGCGATCACCGTGCGCTTCATCGCCCAGGCCCTGCCCTGGCGGCTGCGCGAAACGCTCGAGGCGGCGGGGGCACTGCTTCTTTTGGCGATGTTCGCGCTCATGTCCTGGTGGCTGGGGCTTTACACCGCCGATCTGTGGCGCTCGGGTGAAACCACCTGGCTGCTGGAGATCCCCCGCTGGCCCGCCTTCGCCATCGCCTGCGCCTGCCTTTGGATCGGCGTGGTCATTCAGGCGCTGGTTTGCGTGCAACAGATTTCGCGGATGCTTGCCGGAACCGAGCCCGAACCCCTGCCGCACAGCGCCGGCGAAATGGAGTAACCCATGTCTTCAATTCTTGTCGGTGCACTGGGGCTTCTGGTCCTTCTTGCGGTGATCCTGCTCAACGTGCCGATCGCGGCGGCGATGGCGCTGGTGGGGGCGGTGGGAACGCTGGTTCTCGATGCGCATGCCTCGGTCTTCTCGCTGTTCGGGACGGCGACGGTGCAGGCGCTGTCCTCGCAGGATCTGATCGTCATTCCGCTGTTCATCCTGATGGGGGGCTTTGCCATCGTGGCGGGCCTGTCGAACGAGATCTACCGCCTGGCCCATGCCTGGTTCGGGCATCTGCGCGGCGGGCTGGCGATGACGACGGTCGGCACCAGCGCGGTGTTCGGCGCGATCTGCGGCTCGTCCGTGGCCACCACCGCGACCATGGTGCAGGTGGCGCTGCCCGAGATGCGGCGCCGCGGCTATTCCGATGCGCTGATCGCGGGGTCGATCGCGGGGGGCGGCACGCTCGGCTCGCTCATCCCGCCCTCGGTGATCATGGTGGTCTATGCCATCCTGACGCAGCAAAGCGTGCTGGACCTGTTCCGCGCGGCCATCGTGCCGGGCATCGCGGCGGTGCTTCTCTATTTCGTGGCGATCCGCATGTTCATGCTGTGGAACCCCGGCGACGGGCAGGTCCTGCCGCGCGCCACCTGGCGCGAGCGGGCCTCGGCCACGGGGCAGGCGCGGCTGACGCTGATGGTGGCGGGCGTGATGCTGGGGGGTATCTATTCGGGTGTCTTCACGGTGAACGAGGGGGCTGCGGTCGGCGTCCTGCTGGTCATTGTTGCCTGCCTTTTGCGCCGCCGCCTGACGCGCGAGAACTTCGTGCAGACGCTGATCCGCGCGGCCTCGAATATCGGGATGATCTACCTCATCCTGATCGGCGCCGAGATCTACAAGAGCTTCCTGACGCTGTCGGGGCTGCCTGCGGCCACGGTGGCCTGGGTGGGCGGGCTCGATCTGCCGCCGATGCTGATCGTGGCGGTGGTGATCGTGCTCTACATCGCGCTTGGCTGCGTTTTCGACGCCATGGCGGCGATGATCCTGACCATGCCCTTCGTCTTTCCGCTGGTCGTGGGGCAGCTTGGCTTCGATCCGGTCTGGTGGGGCATCATGAACGTGATGATCATCGAGATCGGCATGATCACGCCCCCCGTCGGCATCAACATCTTCGTGCTGCACGGCATGCGGCCGGACCTGAAACTGGCGCAGATCTATCGCGGCATCGTGCCCTTTATCGTGGTCGATGTGGTGCGGATCGCGATCTTTTTGCTCTTCCCCGGCCTGATGCTGGTCTTCGTCTGAAGGAACCTGACATGAACACTGTGACCCGCCGCCCTCTGGACGGCGTGAGGATACTTGACCTCACGCGGGTGCTTTCGGGGCCGTTCTGCACCGCACTTCTGGCCGATATCGGCGCCGAGGTGATCAAGATCGAAAGCCCCGCGGGCGACGATCAGCGCCATATGGGGGCGATGCGCAACGGCCGCTCGATCAATTTCGAGCTGATCAACCGCAACAAGAAAAGCCTCTGCGCCGATCTGAAATCCGCGGCGGGGCAGGCGGCCATCGCCGATCTGGTGCCGCATTGCGATGTGGTGGTGGAGAACTTCCGCCCCGGTGTCGCCGCCCGCCTCGGGCTTGGCCCCGAGGCGCTTTGCGCGCTGCGCCCAGACCTGATCCATTGCTCGATCTCGGGCTTCGGCCAGGCGGGCCCGCTGGCGGCCCGGCCCAGCTATGACGTGGTGGCCCAGGCCATGAGCGGTTTCATGAGCGTGACCGGAGAGCCCGACGGCCCGCCCGTCTTCGCCGGCGATTCCATCGGCGATACCGTGCCGGGGCTTTACGCGGCCTGGGCGATCTGCGCGGCGCTGTTCCGCCGCGAAAGAACCGGGCAGGGCGAGCGGATCGACATCTCGATGTTCGACAGCCTGTTCTCGCTTCTGCCCACGGCGCTGTCGCAATACCAGCTGACCGGAAAGGCCCCGCCCCGCACGGGGGCGAACCATCCGCTTTCCGCGCCCTTCGGCGCCTATCGGGCGGGGGATGGCTATTTCGTTCTGGCGGTGGCCAATGGCGCGCTGTTTCGCAAGCTCTCGGCCGCGATCGGTGCGCCCGAGCTGCCCGATGATCCGCGTTTCGCCTCGGATCAGGCGCGGAGGACGAACGAACCCGCGCTGCGTGCCGTGATCGAGGCCTGGGCCGCGCCGCTAGGCGCCGCCGAGGCGATCGCGCGGCTGGAGGCCGAGGGCATCCCTGCCGCACCGATCTGGGATCTGGCGCAGGCCGCCCGCAGCCCGCAGATCGCCGCGCGCCAGTTGCTGTGCCGCCGGGAAACCGCCGCGCTTGGCGCGCTTGATCTGCCCGAACAGCCCGCGCTTTTCGCAAGCTATGCGCGCGGCGCGCAGGCCCCGGCCCCCGATCTGGGCGCCGATACCGCCGATATCCTTGCCACCGTGGCGGGCTGGGACCAGGCCCGCATCGCCGCTTTCGTGGATCTCGCCTCGACATTGAAGGAGACCGACTGATGGATCTTGCATTCTCCGCCGGGGATCAGGCCTTCTTCGCGCAGGTGCGCGACACGCTGGCCCGCGAAGTGCCCCCCGACATCGCGGCAAAGGTGCGCCGCAACGAGGTGCTGGAGCGCGCCGATTATCTCCGCTGGCAGGACGTTCTTGTGCGTCATGGCTGGTTCGCGGCGGGCTGGCCGGCCGAATATGGTGGGCCGGGCTTTTCGCCCACGCGGCGCTACCTGTATGAGCAGGCCTATGGCGCGACCTATGCCCCGCCGCCGGTGCAGTTCGGCATCACGATGGTGGGGCCGATCATCTTCACCTATGGCACGCCCGCGCAGAAAGAGCGCTTCCTGCCCGACATCCGGCAGAACCGCGCCTGGTGGTGCCAGGGCTATTCCGAGCCGCAGGCCGGGTCCGACCTTGCCGCGCTGCGCAGCTTTGCCGAACGCGATGGCGACAGCTATGTGGTCAACGGGCAGAAGATCTGGACGACATGGGCGCAATGGGCGGATTGGATGTTCTGCCTGGTCAAGACCGACCGCAGCGTCAAGCCGCAGGCCGGGATCAGCTTCCTGCTGATCGACATGAAATCGCCCGGCATCACCGTGCGGCCGATCCGCACCATCGACGGCGATGCCGAGGTCAACGAGGTCTTCCTTGATAACGTCCGGGTACCCGCCGAAAACCTGATCGGAGAGGAAGGCGGCGGCTGGACCTATGCCAAGGTCCTGCTGGAGCATGAGCGGTTCATCATGTCCGGTGCCGCCCGGTCGCGCCGCGACCTCGAGGCGCTTCGGTTGCTGGATGCGGGGGGCGCGTTCGCGGATCGCATCGCGCGGCTCGATACCGATCTGCTGGCGCTGGAATATCTGGAGCTGCGGCTGCTTTCGACGATGAATGCCGGGCAGAATCCGGGGCCGCGCGCCTCGGCGCTCAAGATCCGTGGAACCGAGATCGCGCAGGCGATCTCGCGGCTGCGGCTGGACATGGCGCGGGCCACGCGCGGCCCGCTGCCCGATGTTCTGCACAATGCGGAAGAGATGTGGCTGAACCTGCGCAAGCTGACGATCTGGGGCGGTTCGAACGAAATTCAGCGCAATGTCATGGCCAAGGCCGTGCTGGGGCTGGGGGGCTGAGGGTCATGAATTTTGAACTGAACGAAACCGAACGGCTTTTGCACGACAGCCTGCTGCGCTTTGTCCAGGCCGAGGCGCCGCGCGATGCGGCGCAGGACTGGGGGCATGCGGTTGCGATGGGCTGGCACGCGGCGGCCACGCCCGAGGCGCAGGGCGGCTTCGGCATGGGGCTTGTCGGCGCGATGCTGATCGCCGAAAGCCTTGGGGCGGCGCTGTCGGTGCTGTCGTGGCGCGACGCGGCGGTGGTGCCGGCCCTGGCGCTTGCGGCCCTGGCCGACGAGGGTGATGCTGATTGCGCGGACTGGCTGGAAGGTTTCCTGGCCGGTGATCTGGCGGTGCATAGCGCGTATCTGGACGCGCCGCCCGCCGCCGGGGAATTGGTTCTGGAGGTGGTGCCCGAGGGGCCGGAAATCGGGCTGGTCCTGCTGCGCTATCGCAAGGGCGGGCAGGGCCATGTCGCGCTTGCCGGGGCGCCTGCGCTTCGGCGCGACGGCCCGTCACGCGGCAATCTTCGGGTCGATCCGACCGGGCTGCGCTGCCTTGCCCTTCCCGCGGCGCTCGAGGGGCGGCTCGATACGGCGGCCCGCATCACCGCGGCGGCCGATCATCTGGGGGCGATGCAGGCGCTGATGGACATGACGCTGGACTATGTGCGCACGCGCCAGCAGTTCGGCCGCCCGCTTGGCGCGTTCCAGGCCTTGCAGCACCGTCTGGTGGACATGTTCGTGGCGCTGGAAGAGGCTCGCGCGCTGATCATGGCCGCGGCGATGGCGGCCACGGCAGCGCGCGCCGATGCCGCGCGGCTGGCGGCGGCGGCATGGGACTGCGCGCGCCGCGCGGGTGCGAAGATCGCCGAAGAGGCGATCCAGATGCATGGCGGGATCGGCATGACCGAGGAATGCCGGGTCGGCGCCTATGTCAAACGCATCCTGCGCAACGAGGCGTCCGTTGCCTAGCTCTGCCCGGCGATGGCGGCAGCGATACGGCGGATGCCTTCGGGAATGCGGCTGGCCGCGATCGACGAATAGGCCAGCCGGTAAAATCCCGCGCCCTGGGCGGGATCGTTGAAGAACGGCGCGCCGGGTTCGATCAACACGTCATTCCGGCCAAGGATACGCGCCAGCTTGGCGCTATCGAGCCCCTCGGGCGTCGCCATCCAGAAGCTCGATCCGCCCGCGGCACCCTGGAGGGCGGGGCGGAGCCCTTCCTGCAAGATGGCCTCGCGCATGACCGCGCGGCGGGTAGCATAAGCGCGCCGCATCCGGTTCATCTGGGCGTCGTAATGGCCAAGTGCCAGAAAATGCGCCAGCGTGCGCTGCATGTGCCCGGGTGGGTGGCGCAGCACAAGGCCCCGCAGCGCGCGCGCCTCGGCGATGAAGGCGGGCTCGGCCACGATGTAGCCGAGGCGTAACCCCGGAAAAACCGATTTCGAGAACGAGCCAACATAGATCACCGTCCCGGCCGCATCCATCGCCTTGAGCGCGGGCGAGGGTGCCCCGGCAAAGGACATCTCAAATTCGTAATCGTCCTCGATGATCGCGAAACCGCGGGCCATCGCGTGATCCAGAAGCGTGCGGCGGCGCGCAAGCGGCATGGTCGAGTTCGTCGGGCATTGGTGGCTGGCGGTGGTAAAGACGGCGCGAACCCCTGCAGGGATGGCCTCGGGGGGCAGGCCCGCGGCATCGACGGCAACGGCGCACAGTTCTGCCGGGGTTTGCGACAGGATCTGGCGCAGGCCGGGATAACAGGGCGCCTCGATCGCACAGCGCCCGCCCGCACCCAGAAGGATCTGCGCGGCCAGCCATAGCCCGTTCTGCGCCCCCAATGTCAGCAGGATCGCTTCTGGCGGGGCGTGGATGCCGCGCCGGGGAAGGATGTGGCGCGCGATGTAATCGACCAGTTCGGGGTCGTCCTCGTCGTAAAGGTCGCCGGTCAGGCTGTTGAACTCGCGCCGGCCGAGCGCCCGCATCGCGCAGTGGCGCCATGCCGCGTGATCGACAAGGTCGGGATCGGCCTGGCCATAAACGAATGGATAGGCGAAGCGGCGCCAGTCGGGGCTTCGGTCGGTGCGCCTTGCACGGCTGAACTGGCCGCCAAGATGGGCGGCCCAGTCGAAGCGGGGTGTGTCGGGTGCGCGCGGGCCGATGTCGAGCCGCGCCTCGATCCGGTCAGAGATATAATGGCCTGACCGTGCCCGGCTGGTCAGGTAATCGGTTGCCAGAAGTTCGGCGAATGCCTGCGCCACGGTGACGCGCGCCACGCCGAGATGGCGCGCCAGGCGGCGGCTGGAGGGCAGCTTTTCGCCGGGGCGAAAGCGCCCCTCCAGGACGCCGCTGATGATCTGGCGGCGCAACTGCACCTGAAGCGGGATTGCGGCGTTGCGGTCAAGAAAGAAGGCGTCGGCGGGGATCGGCATCTTGGACCTTTCGGGCAGGCCGGGCCATCAAGCCCGACCCATGCGCCGCGATCAACCCCGCAGGCCGCGCCCTCAGCCGAAGACGCGCGTCAGCGCGGCGTCGATCGCGCCGGTGATCTGGTCGATATCGTCCGGCGTGGCGATCAGCGCAGGGCTGAGGCAAAGGACATTGTTCATTCCCGGGATCGAGCGGTTCGTGGCCCCGATGATCACGCCTTGCGCCATGCAGTCGGCCACCACGGCCTGCACGCGCTTTTCGTCCACGGGTTCCTTGCTGGTGCGGTCGGCGACCAGCTCGGCCCCGCAAAACAGCCCCTTTCCGCGCACATCGCCGATAACGGCGTGTTTTTCCATCAGCACCTCGAGATTGGCAAGGCAGCGCGCGCCCATGGCAAGCGTGTTGTCCAGAAGGCCCTCTTCCTCGATGATGCGCATGTTTTCCAGTGCGGCCACGGGGCCCGCAGTGCAGCCGCCGAAGGTCGAGATGTCGCGGAAATAGCCAAGCTGGTCTTCCGGGACGTCCTTGAACATCTCGAAGACGCGCTCGGTCGTGACGGTGCAGGAGATCGCGGCATAACCCGAGGCGACACCCTTGGCCATGGTCACGAAGTCGGGCTCGATGCCGTAATGCTGATAGCCGAACCAAGTGCCGGTGCGGCCCACGCCGCAGACCACCTCGTCGATATGCAGCAAGATGTCGTATTTGCGGCAGATGTGCTGAACACGCTCCCAATACCCCTTGGGCGGCACGATCACGCCGCCGCCTGCGGTGACAGGTTCCAGAACGATCGCGCCCACGGTATCGGGGCCTTCGCGCAGGATGACCTCTTCGATGGCGTCGGCCGCGCGCTCTCCGTAATTCTCGACATCCCATTGCTTGCGGTATTCCAGGCAGTGGGGCACGCGCACGAAGCCGTCGGGGAAGGGGCCGTATTGCATTGCGCGCTGATCCTGCCCCGAGGTGGCAAGCGTGCCGATCGTGGTGCCGTGATAGTCGCGGTCGCGGTAGAGGATCTTCCACTTGCGCCCGCCGTGATGGCGCTGTGCGATCTGGCGCACCATCTTGTAGACCTTCTCATTCGCCTCGGAGCCGGAGTTGGAGTAGTAGACCCGGCTCATGCCCGGCATCTTGCCGATCAGTCGCTGGGCGAAAAGTGCCCCCGGAATACTGCCGGCCGAGCCTGCGAAATAATTGAGCTTCAGCAGCTGGTCGCGCACGGCGTTGGCGATGCTTTCCCGCCCGTAGCCCACGTTGACCGTCCAGACCCCGCCCGAGACCGCATCAAGATGCTCCTTGCCTCGGGCGTCCCAGATGCGCATCCCGCGCCCTTCCACCATGACCCGCGGGTCGATCGTCTCATAGGGTTTGTGCTGGCTGAGGTGGTGCCAGATATGGGCGCGGTCGGCTTCGACCACCTTGCTCAGGTCATTGGGGGAAACATCAAGCGACATGGCGGGCTCCTGTGGGAAGGGGTTGTGCCAGTCTCGGCCCCCTTCATGCGCGCGAATAGAGCCAGTTGAAAAGAGCTGATGGGGCCAGTTTTCCGTGTGTCGTCCGATAGGTCTGTGCGACAGGGTGGAGACATGCTTGGAACACGATTCCGGCATTTTCGAGAGGGAGGGTGACAAATAAGAACGCTGTTCTTCCGTTCGGGGTGTGGTGGAACAAACGTCCCGGACGATCCCTGCCACAAAACCCCGATTTCATGCGCCCCGCGCCTGCGCGAATTTTGGCCTTGGTGCAACCGGCCGAGCCTCCCCCGCCGGGCTTGCCGCGCGCGCGTATTGGCGCCAGATGCAGGACAGACCGATCAGGAGCTTCCGATGAAAACGCTTACCATGTCCACGGCCGTCGCGCTTGCCTTCGCGCTGCCCGCCTTTGCCGAAACGGACGGTTTCGGCCCGCTGCTCAGCCCGGCCGAGCTTGCCCAGGTGCTTGAGGCGGGCGATCCGCTCGTGCTCGATATCCGTGCCGCCGATGACGAGGGCTATGCCAGCGGCCACCTGGCCGATGCGGTCAGCGCGCCCTACGGGCTGTTCCGCGGCCCCGAGGACAACCCCGGCCAGCTGCCCCTGGACGCCGATCTGACGCAGGTTCTGCGCGGCCTTGGCGTGCGGGCCGACCTGCCCGTGGTGATCGTCAACCAGGGCAAGGACGCCACCGATTTCGGGGCCGCCGCGCGGGTCTACTGGACGCTGAAATCCAGCGGTGTGCAGGATCTGGCGATCCTGAACGGCGGCGTGAATGCCTGGACCGAGGCGGGCTATGCGCTGGAAAAGGCCCCCGTCGCCCCGCAGCCCAGCACCATCGACGTGCAATTCTCGCACCAGTGGCTGGCCACGACCGAGGATGTCGCCGCCGTGGTCGAGGGCAAGGACAGCGCGCTGTTGCTGGATGCGCGGCCCGAAAGCTTCTGGAAGGGCGATCAGGGCCATCCGGCCGCCGCCAAACCGGGCACGCTACCGCAGTCGCAGTATTTCACGCATAGCGGATGGTTCTCGAACGGTCCGGCGATCGTGGATGCCGAGGCCGCCAGGCGCCTTGCGCAGGAAAACGGGCTGTCGGAATCGGATCAGCTGATCTCGTTCTGCAATACCGGCCACTGGGCCGCCACCAACTGGTTCGCGCTGAGCGAGCTGGCCGGGGTGGAGAACGTCAAGCTTTACCCGGACTCGATGGTCGGATGGTCCAATGCGGGCTATGAGATGGCCAATGTGCCCGGCGTGTTCCGCAACCTGTGGAACCAGGTTACCAGCGTTTTCTGAGGCTGAGCGATGACCGACCAATCCGTCGAGCTTGCCGCGCGGCGGCCCTTTGCGGCGATCCTGCCGCGGGGCGCGCTGATTGCCGCCGCGCTGCTGGCCTGCCTGTTCGTCGCCGCCACAGCCGGGGCGCGCTACGGCCTTCTTCTGCTGCTGGGGGTCGGCTTCGGCGTCACGCTCGAGGGGTTGCGCTTCGGCTTTGCCGGGCCGTGGCGCGCGATGATCCTGCGCCGGGAGCCGGCTGGCATTCTGGCGCAGCTTCTGTCCATCGGGATCGTGGCGGTCGTGGCCTTCCCGCTGCTGGCCAGTCACGGCGCGGAACTGAGCGGCGCCCACGCGCCCGTGGGCTTTGCCATGATCGGCGGGGCCTTCGTCTTCGGGGCCTGCATGCAGATCGTCCTGGGCTGCGGCTCGGGCACGCTGGTCAATGCCGGAAGCGGCAATCCCGTCAGCCTGCTCGCCTTGCCTTTCTTCATTCTGGGAAGCTTCTTCGGCGCCTCGCATCTTCTGTGGTGGACGGGGCTGGGCAGTGCGCCGGTGGTCGCGCTTGGAGGCACCGAGGGGCTTGTCATCACGCTGGCGGGGCTGGTTGCGGTGGCAGCACTTCTGCTTTGGCTGGCCGCACCGGGCAACCGCAAGATCCCGCGCCGGATGCTTTGGGCGGCCGTCCTGCTGGCGGTGCTGGCGCTTGGCAACCTTGTCGTGGCGGGCCAGCCCTGGGGCGTGGTCTACGGGCTTGGCCTTTGGGCGGCCAAGGGGGCGACGGCGCTTGGCGTGGATCTGTCGGGCTCGTCCTTCTGGGGCGCGCCGGGCAATGCCGCCCAGCTTGGCCAGAGCCTTCTGACCGATGTCACCTCGCTGACCAATATCGGCATCATTATCGGTGCCTTCGTCGTGGCCGCGTGGCGCAAGGGCCTGTCGCAAGGGCTGCCCGCGCTTCCGCTGCGGGCCTGGGGGGCGACGGTGGTCGCGGGGTTCTTGCTGGGCTATTCCTCGCGGCTGGCCTTCGGCTGCAACGTGGGGGCGTTCTTCAGCGGCATTTCCACCGGAAGCCTGCACGGCTGGGTCTGGTTCGTGGCGGCCTTCGCGGGCGCGTTCCTCGGGGTGCGCCTGCGCCCCATGCTCGGACTGGAGGGACGCTGATGAAGACCCGCCGTCTGACGGCCATCGTTGCGCTTGCGTCGCTTGGGGCGCTGATCGCGCTGGATCTGGGCTGGAGCAAGCCCCTCGATCCCTACAAGGCGCCGCCGCTGCTGGCGCTTGGCTCGGGGCAGGCCGCAAGCGGGGCGCATTGCGCGGCGCTGCCACACTGAATGCGACAGGCGCGGGGGGACGGGTGCCCCCCGCGCCTGTCCCTTGGCGATGTGAGCCCGGCTTGCGGGGTTGATTTCTGCGCAGCAGCATGCGAACAGGCGCCCGCGAACATGGATCCCGGGGATGCGCCCGGGTGGCTCTTCCGGCCGCCGATCCGCCGGACAACAGATCAGACCCGAGCTGACACAGACCTGCGTGGCCGATCCGTCACCGGGCCATGATGTGGACACCTGCATGATTTCCCTTGCTTCCTACCGGCGCCAGTGGACCGGCAACATCCGCGGCGACCTTTTGTCGGGCCTTGTCGTGGCGCTTGCCCTCATCCCCGAGGCGATTGCCTTCTCGATCATCGCGGGGGTCGACCCGAAGGTGGGGCTCTATGCCTCCTTCTCGATCGCGGTGATCACCGCCATCGTGGGGGGAAGGCCCGGCATGATCTCGGCCGCGACGGCGGCGACGGCGGTGCTGATGGTGACGCTGGTACGCGATCACGGGCTGCAATACCTGCTGGCGGCAACGGTTCTGGCAGGGCTTTTGCAGATCGGGATGGGGGTGCTGAAGCTGGGTTTCGTCATGCGTTTCGTGTCGAAATCGGTGATGACGGGCTTTGTCAACGCGCTTGCCATCCTGATCTTCATGGCGCAACTGCCCGAGCTTGATCCCGCGCGGGTCACATGGCTGACCTATGCGATGGTCGCGGGCGGGCTGGCCATCATCTACCTGTTTCCGCGGCTCACCCGAGCGGTGCCCTCGCCGCTGGTGACGATCGTCGTGATGACCGCGCTTTGCCTTGGCTTCGGATGGGATGTGCGGACGGTGGGCGACATGGGGGCACTGCCCGACACGTTGCCGGTCTTCCTCTTGCCACAGGTGCCTTTGACCCTCGAGACACTGACCATCATCTTCCCCTATGCCCTGGCGGTGGCTGTCGTGGGGCTTCTGGAAAGCCTGATGACGCAGCAGATCGTGGATGAACTGACCGACACGCCAAGCGACCGAAACCAGGAATGCGTGGGGCAGGGGGTGGCGAATTCGCTGACCGGGTTCATCGGCGGCATTGCGGGGTGCGGGATTATCGGGCAACCAGGCATCAACGTGAAATCCGGCCGGCGCGGGCGGCCCTCGACCTTCACCGCGGGGGTGATGCTGCTGATCTTCTGCGTGGGGCTTGGCGATTGGGTCAGCCGCATTCCGATGCCCGCGCTGGTGGCGATCATGATCATGGTGTCGATCGGCACGTTCAGCTGGTCTTCGATCCGGGCGCTGTGGACGCATCCGAAATCCTCCTCCATCGTGATGCTGGCGACGGTTGCGGCGGTGGTCTGGACCCATAACCTTGCCATCGGCGTGCTGACCGGGGTGCTTTTGTCGGGGCTGTTCTTCGCCGCCAAGATTGCGCAGCTGTTCCGCGTCAGCGCAGATCTGAGCGCCGACGGGCGGGTGCGGACCTATGTGGTCGAGGGGCAGTTGTTCTACGGCTCGGTCGAGGATTTCATGGCCGCCTTCGATTTTCGCGAAGTGCCTGAGCGCGTGGTGATCGACGTCAGCCGCGCCCATATCTGGGATATCTCTTCCGTCGCCGCGCTTGACATGGCGGTGCTGAAATTTCGCCGTGAAGGGGCCGAGGTCAAGATCATCGGCCTGAACGAAGCCTCTGAAACCATCGTCGACCGGCTTGCCATTCACGACAAGCCAGGCGCGCTGGACAAGCTGACGGCGCATTGAAAGGATGGCAGCCATGACCGACAAGATCATCGCCCTTGTGGATGGATCGGCCTATGCCGAAAGCGTGTGCGAACATGCCGCCTGGGTGGCCCGCTTTACCGCGCGGCCGGTCGAGCTGTTGCATGTTCTGGGGCGGCGCGAGGTGCCGGAAAAGACCGACCTGTCCGGTGCGATCCGGCTTGGCGCGCGCAGCGCGCTTCTGGCGGAACTGGCCGAACTGGATGAGGCGCGGGCGAAGCTGGTGGCGCAGAAGGGCCGCACCATTCTGGACGATGCGCGCGCGATCGTCATGCATGCCGGGGCAACGCAGGTAAGCGCGCGGCTTTTGCAGGGCGATATCGTCGAGACCCTCGCCGCCGAGGAAACCGGCGCGGGTCTGATCGTGATCGGCAAGCGCGGCGAGGCCGCGGATTTCGCGCGGGGGCACCTGGGTTCGAACCTGGAACGGATCGTGCGGGCCTGCCACCGGCCGGTGCTGGTGGCTGCGCGCGCGTTCCGGCCCATCGGGAAGGTGCTTGTTGCGCACGACGGCGGGGCTTCGGCGCAAAAAGCGGTCGCGCATCTGGCTCAGGACGCTCTTTTCGCAGATCTCTCCATCGAGCTTGTCACCATCGGTGCCGAGACGCCCGAAACCCGGGCGCAGCTTGAAGCGGCCCGCAAGGTTCTGGCCGATGCCGGACGGGCAGCCACCGCGCGTATCCTGCCCGGCCAGCCCGAGACCGCCCTGGGCGATCTGGTCGAGGCCGAGGGCTTCCACATGGTGGTGATGGGCGCCTATGGCCACAGTCGCATCCGCAGCCTGATTATCGGCTCGACCACGACTGCGATGATCCGTTCGTGCAAGGTGCCGGTCTTGCTGATGCGCTAGGCCCGCGCCCGCGCGCCCGACCAGTTCGCCCCGGCCGAGCCATCGAGGAAGCCGTCCGACAGCGTGCCGCCCGGCACCATGCCGCGCAGGCTTTCGGCGAGGTCGCCGGGGGCCGTGCGCCCGGCCAGAAGATCGGCATAGCCCCGGCAGATCGCGCCGAAATCGCGGCTTTGCGGCGACAGGCGCAGGGCCGAGACGCCGGCCGCGGCCAGGTCCGCGGCATGGTGGACCATGCTGGCGGTGCTTTGGCTCAGCGGCTGCACGCCGTTCACCACAAGGAATTTCTGCCCGTCCAGCGTGTCGACCTCGCGCCCGTCGGGATCGTCGCCGCAGACGAACTGGCAGCTGTCCTTGGCGCGGTCGTGCAGCCTTGCGTGATAGCACCGCCCCGAGATCGCAAGCGGCAGGCGGCCATGCCCCCAGACCTCGATGGCAACGCCCGCATCCTGCCCCGCGCGCGCCAGCACCGCGACCGAGTCCAGCGTCAGTTCGGGCGGCAGGCAGATCCGCGTGGCGCCGCGCCGGGCCAACCATCGCAGCGTGCCCTCGTTATAGACATTGACCAGCGGGCCCACCCAGAAGGGCGTGCCCTCGGGGATATGGTGCAGCGCGCTGAGGTCGTTGATCTCGATCGGCAGGCCCATGTCCGGCAACTCGCGCGTCAGCTTGCGTTCGCGCGGCAGGGTGATGAGGCCGAGCGAGCTCAGCGCGACCTCTTTCCCGGCGGCCTGAAGGGTTTCGATCGCGGTGGGGATCTCGGCGGCCCAGAAGGGCAGGCGCTTGGAGCAGACCTGCTCGCCCAGCACCACGCGCGCGACGGGGGCCTGGGCAAGATCGGCATAGAAGGCGCGCACGGCCTCGGCGGTCCAGAAGAACGGGTTGGCCCCGACGGTCAGATCCATGGGGTCACCTCCAGGTCTTGGCATAGGCGCCGGTGGTGGCGGCCTGCCCCTCGGTCAGGCGCGCCAATGTGCTTTCGGGAAGCGGCAGGCCCGCGGCCTGCGCCTCGACGGCGGTGCGGAAGGCGCGGACCACCTGGCCCACATAGGCGCGCGAGCGCTGCCGCCCCTCGATCTTGAGGGCGCTGACGCCGGCGCGGGCAAGCGCGGGGATCAGCCGCGTCGCATCGAGGCTGACCGGGTCTTCGAAGATATGGCCGGTCTGCGCGCCCGAGGTGAAGCAGCCCTTGCACAGCGTGGGGTAGGGGGCGGGGGCGGATTTCGGCGTGCGGTGGATGGTAAAGCCCCCCAGACGGGCGGCAAGTTCGGGCCCCTCTTCGGCATAGACCACCGCCTCGGCGGGCGAGCAGACGCCGTTCATGTTGGGCGATTTGCCGGTGGCGAAGGAGGACAGCGAACACCGCCCCTCGGCCATCACGCACAGGCCACCAAAGACGAAGACCTCGGTTTCCACGTCGATCTCACGGTTGATGGCGGCGATCTCGTCCACGGTCAGGACGCGCGGCAGCACCACGCGGCGCACGCCGAAGGCGCTTGCATAAAGGTTGATCGCATCGGGATTGGCGGCGGCGGCCTGCACCGACAGATGCAGCCGCAGGTCCGGATGCGCCTCGGCGGCATGGGCCAGCAGGCCCGGATCGGCAAGGATCACCGCATCCGCACCGGCGGTTTTGGCGTCGCGCACCGCGGCATGCCACAGCGCCTCGGCCCCCGCCCGGGGGGAGGGGGTGATC
>CALMEG010000146.1 GCA_937863185.1 uncultured Paracoccaceae bacterium
AAGGCTTGCCCAGAAAGACCGGGGTCACCCCGGCCAGTTCCGCCAGCCGGTGCGCGAAATGCCCCGGCTCACGCGAGAGGCCGGTTTCGCGCGGCGCGACGATATCGGGATTGCCCACCAGAACCGGACGCGGGCGGGCACGCAGCGCCCTTTCAAGCATCGCCTGGCGCGCCTCGGTCCAGCCGTCCGAGCCGATCAGCAAAAACCCCTCGGCGCGTGCATATTCCGCCGGATCGTCGGCCAGAAACGCACAATCAAACGCCTCAAGCTCTTCCATCCCCTGCGCGGGGTTCAGCATCATCGCCCATCGGCGCGCGGGCATCCCGGCCAGATGGTGCAAAAGCGCCTCACGGCTGGTGGTGACCTCGGCCTCGGTGAAATCGAAACCCAGCCGGGCATAGCGCTGCATCATCATCCGCTTGGGATAGCCGGCCGAATTCGACACCACCATCACCGCCTTGCCCGCCCGGCGCAGCGCCGCGATGCGGTCGGCCGCCCCCGCGATCGGCGTTTCCCCAACGTTCAGCACGCCGTAAGCATCAAGCAGGATCAGATCGAAAGGTGCGGCCACCGCCTCCAGCGTCGCGGCCCGGACCGGCGGGCCGCCAAGGGGGCCCTGCGGCAGACGCCCGCGCCCGGCCTGATAGGCCTCGAAGGCCAAAAGCCCGTCCGCCATCCCCGCCACGCCTACAGGATCCGGCGGCGCAGGAAGGCCGAGATGACCTCGCCCACGATCACGAGAAGGAGGATCGCGATCAGGATGGTTGCCGCCTCGCGCCAGTTGAACGTGTCGATCGCGCCTTGCAGCACGATCCCGATGCCGCCCGCACCGACCAGGCCCAGAACGGTGGATTCGCGCAGGTTGATGTCCCAGCGAAGAATACTGACGGCCCAGAAGGTGGGCATGACCTGCGGCACGATGGCATAGGCGATAACCTTGAAGCGCGAGGCGCCCGTGGCCTCCAGCGCCTCGACCGGGCGCTTGTCGATCTCTTCGATGGCCTCGCCCAGAAGCTTGCCCACGAACCCGACCGAGCGGAACATGATCGCCACGATCCCGGCCACGACGCCGGGCCCGAAGATCGCCACGAACAACAGCGCCCAGATGATCGTGTTGACCGAACGCGAGGTGACAAGGATCAGCCGCCCAAGCCACAGCGTGGCCCGGTTGGGCGTAGTGTTCTGCGCCGCCAGATAGGCCACCGGCAAGGACACGATCACCGCGATGGCGGTGGCGATGGTGGCGATGTTCACCGTTTCCCACAACACCTGAAGGATGCGCCGCAGATTGGACGGATCGGGCGGATA
Source organism: uncultured Paracoccaceae bacterium (assembly GCA_937863185.1). Taxonomy (GTDB): domain Bacteria; phylum Pseudomonadota; class Alphaproteobacteria; order Rhodobacterales; family Rhodobacteraceae; genus CALMEG01. The sequence continues at coordinate 1,309 of CALMEG010000146.1, forward strand.
CATCCGCACGAACAGATCGCCCATCTGCTCGGGCGCGTCCCAGACCCAGGCCCAGATCACGTCGATCGACGAGATCGACCAGCCGATGACCAGCGCCGAGGCGGCAAAGATCGCATAGCGCTGCATGCGCTGCGCAAGGGTGAAGCGCGTCCAGTCGTCGCGCATGGGGGCGGGTTTCGTCATAGCCGCTTCCTGATCTGGCCGCTGACACCTTCCGAGATCAGGATGGCCCCGACGATCACGATGGTGATGGCAAGCGCAAAGTCGTAATCATAGCGCCCGAAGGCATTGGCCAGCGTGGAGCCGATCCCCCCTGCCCCGACGATCCCCACCACGGCCGAGGCACGCAGGTTGCTGTCAAGCTGATAGATCGTCAGCCCGATCTGGCGCGGCATGATCTGGGGAAAGATCGCGTAGACCAACGTCGACAGATAGGGGGCACCGGCGGCGCGCATCGCCTCCACCTGGCCGAAGTCGATCTCTTCGATGCGCTCGGCCAGCATCTTGGCGACGAAGCCGATGGAATAGACGATCAGCGTCAGCACGCCCGCAAAGGGGCCAAAGCCCACGGCCTTCACGAAGATGATCGCCACGATCACCGGATGGAAGCTGCGCGCAAGGATGATGAGCGCGCGGCCCAGATAGAACACCGGCAGCGGCGCCACGTTGCGCGCCGCCGTGAAGGCGATCGGGATCGAGACCAGAACCCCGATCGCGGTGGCCAGAACCGCGATCTTCAGGCTTTCCAGAAAGCCGTCAATCAAAAGGCCGCTGCGCTCGAAGCTGGGGGGGAAGGCGCCGCCGAAGATGCGCCCGGCGCGGGTCAGCCCCTCGCTGATGCGGTTCCAGTCCACCGGCAGCGTGGCGACGACCCAGACGACATAGACCGCCACGCCAAGATAAAGCCCCCAGCGCAGCAGCGGGTTGGCGATGAAGGGCGGGCGGCGCCAGGTGTCGCGCGCCGTGCTCATGACGCGGCCTGCATGGCGCCGGCGCGGTCGGCGGCGGGGCTTCCGGAATAGATCCGCTCCATCGCGTCCTCGTCCAGGGCGCCGGGCAGGTCATCGAAGATGATCCGCCCGTAGCGCATGCCGACGATCCGGTCGGTATAGGCCTTTGCCTCGTGCACGTTATGGATATTGATCACCACCGGCAGGCGCAGCTCGCGCGAGAGGTCGCGCAGAAGGCCCATGATCTGCTCGGATGTCTTGGGATCGAGCGAGGCCGTCGGCTCGTCCGCAAGAAGGATTTCGGGTTGCTGCATCAGCGCGCGGACGACGCCCACGCGCTGCCGCTCGCCGCCCGAAAGGGCATCGGCGCGCTTGTCGGCATAATGGGCGATGCCGACCCGCTCCATCAGTTCATAGGCGCGGCGGATATCCTCTTTGGGATAGCGCCGCATCACCGCCGCCCAGGTCGAGATATAGCCAAGGCGGCCGGATTGGACGTTCTCCATCACCGTCAGACGATCAACAAGGTTGAAGCCCTGGAACACCATGCCGATCTTGCGCCGCGCCGCGCGCAGCCCGCGTCCGCGCAGGCTTGTCAGTTCGGTGCCGTTCAGGACGATGCTGCCCGAGGTCGGTTCGACCAGCCGGTTGATGCAGCGCAACAGCGTCGACTTGCCCGCCCCCGACGAGCCGATGATCGACACGACGCTTTCCCCCTCGATCGTCAGGTCGAGATTCTTCAGCACCGGTTCGCCATCGCCGTAGCGTTTCACAAGATTGGTGATCTTCAACATCCAGATGCGCCCTCATGCCTGAACCCGGCCGTTTCCGGCCGGGTTGTCCGTGATTTGGCCGATCACTCGGCTGCAAGGCCCTCGGGCGTATACTGCACGCCATTGGCGGCCTGGATCTGGCGGATCACGGCCCACTGGTCCTGATAGGTGATGGGGATGAACTTGCTGACGCCCTGGAATTCCTCGCCCAGCGCGGTTCCGGCGAAATCATACGAGAAGAACGCCTCTTCGATCTTCGCCTTCAGTTCGGGGGTCAGGTCATGCGCATAGGTGTAAGAGGTGGTCGGGAACGGATCGCTTTCCCAGACGATGCGCACCTCGGCCGGGTCGTAAAGCCCGCGTTCGGCCATCCGCTCGACCACTTCCGAGGCCACGGGCGCGGCATCGTAATCCCCCGCGACCACCCCCAGCATCGACTGGTCGTGGCTGCCCGAATAGCTCACCTCGTAATCCTTGTCGGGTTCGACCCCGAGCGCGGGAAACAGCGCGCGCGGCGCAAGGTTGCCCGAATTCGAGGTGGGCGAGGTATGCGCCACCCGCTTGCCCGCCAGGTCGGGCATTTCCTTGATGTCGCTGTCCGCCTGCGTATAGACCTGCAAGGTATAGCCGAAGCGCCCATCATCCGAGCCCATGATCGCAAAGGGCACCGCGCCGGCAAGGTTCACCGCATAGGGCGTCGGCCCGGTCGAGAAACCCGCGATATGCAACCGGCCCGAGCGCATCGCCTCGACCTCGGCCGAGTTCGACTGCACCGCGAAGAACTGCACGTCCTTGCCGGTAACCGTTTCGAGATGGTCGATGAACGGCTGCCAGATATCTTCGTAGATCGCCGGGTCCTCCACCGGCGTATAAGCGAAGACCAGCGTGCCGGGGTCTTTCAACTGGCCCGCATCGGTCGGCGCATCGGCAACCATGTCGCCATCCGCATCGCAATAGATCGCATCAAGATCGCCACGGTTGGGGCAATCGCCCTGCGCCAGGACCGGGCCGGCCAAAAGCACGCCCGCCGCCACAAGCGTGACGCCGAAAATAGTTTCTCTGGGCATTATCGTCTCCTCCTCCGAAACTCATGCACAGGTGCTGTCGGCCATGCGGATGACAAGCGCAAAGCCTGCACCGGAACGCCAAGCTTGTATCATATTTTCCAGAGTCACAATCTTTGACTGCATTTTTTCAAAACCGGCCGTCCCGCCGGGCAGGTCAGCCATATCCCGGGCCGGATACCTGCCGAAAGCGCGCACATGGCGCCCGTATCCGCATAAGGTTGCCCGGCGCAACCACAGCATATTGACAGCGGTGGCGCATCCCTATCTATATAGTGTTGCTTCGGTTCCATCGACTCGTGTCGGTGGCTAAGAGGGAAGCCGGTGAAATTCCGGCGCTGCCCCCGCAACTGTAAGCGGCGAGCAAGGCTGAACATGCCACTGGGACAAACCGTTCCGGGAAGGCCGGCCAAGTGATGACCCGCGAAGTCAGGAGACCTGCCGCAGCATGACAATGACCACGAACGGAGGGTTCGGGGGCGTGTTGAAGCGGACCGGCCCTCGCCCCTTTCCGCCTTCGCGTCCTCGACTTCAGGCACAGAACGAGAGGACCGAGATGAGCGTGACCGTCTATTCCAAACCCGCCTGCGTGCAATGCACCGCCACCACCCGCGCGCTGGATGCGCGGGGCATTTCCTATCACATCGTCGACCTGACCGAGGATGACGCCGCGATGAATCACGTCACCGGGCTTGGCTACCGGCAGGCCCCCGTGGTGGTGGCGGGCACGGATCACTGGTCGGGCTTTCGTCCCGACATGATCTCGCGCCTGGGCTGAACGATGGGTGCGGATCCGGTTGCAGGGCCCCCCGCTGCGGCGGGCGGGCCGGGGATCGTCTATTACTCCTCCCGCTCGGGCAATACGCAGCGCTTCGTCGCGCGGCTTGGCCTTCCGGCCCTGCGCATCCCGATTCGGGCCGGGGAGCCGATGCCCGCACCCGCGCGGCCCTATGTCCTGATCTGCCCCACCTATGCCGATGGCGCGGGGAACGGGGCGGTCCCCAAACAGGTGATCCGCTTCCTGAACGATCCCGCCCGGCGCGCCCTTCTGTGCGGGGTGGTCGGGTCGGGCAACCGCAACTTCGGCACGCTTTACGCCATCTCGGGCGACATCATCGCCCGCAAATGCAATGTCCCGCTGCTTTGCAAGTTCGAACTGGCGGGGTTCGAGACGGATATCGCCCGCCTGCGCGCGGGTCTGGAGAAACTGGGGAACGCGCCATGCTCGACGATGCCTTGAACGGTGTGCAGGATTACCACGCACTGAACGCGATGCTGAACCTTTACGATGCCGAGGGGAAAATCCGCTTCGATGCCGACCGCATGGCGGCGCGGCAGTATTTCCTGCAACATGTGAACCAGAACACGGTGTTCTTCCACTCGCTGGACGAGAAGCTGGGCTATCTGGTGGATGAGGGCTATTACGAGGCCGAAGTCCTTGACCAGTATTCGAAGAACTTCCAGCGCAGGATCTGGGATGCGGCCTATGCCCGCAAGTTCCGCTTCCCGACCTTCCTTGGCGCGTTCAAGTATTACACCTCCTACACGCTGAAGACGCGCGACGGGCAGCGCTACCTCGAACGCTATGAGGACCGCGTGGTGATGGTGTCGCTTGCGCTTGCACGCGGGGATGAGGGGCTGGCCATGTCCTTCATGGAGGAAATCCTGTCGGGCCGGTTCCAGCCCGCCACGCCCACCTTCCTCAATGCCGGCAAGAAGAACCGCGGAGAGCTGATCTCGTGCTTCCTGCTGCGCCTCGAGGACAGCATGGAATCGATCGGGCGGGGCATCAATTCGGCGCTGCAACTGTCCAAGCGCGGCGGCGGGGTGGCGCTTCTGCTCAGCAATATCCGCGAATACGGCGCCCCGATCAAAGGCATCGAGAACCAGTCCTCGGGCGTGATCCCGGTGATGAAGCTTCTGGAGGACAGCTTTTCCTATGCCAACCAGCTGGGCGCGCGGCAGGGCGCGGGGGCGGTTTACCTGAACGCCCATCACCCCGACATTCTGCGCTTTCTGGATACCAAGCGCGAGAATGCCGACGAGAAGATCCGCATCAAGACCCTGAGCCTTGGCGTGGTCATACCCGACATCACCTTCGAACTCGCCAAGAGAAACGCGGATATGTATCTGTTCTCTCCGCTCGACGTGGAGCGGGTCTATGGCCGGCCGCTGTCGGAAATCTCGATCACCGAGACCTACGACGAGATGGTCGACGACAGGCGCATCCGCAAGAAGAAGATCAACGCGCGCGCCTTCTTCCAGACGCTGGCCGAGATCCAGTTCGAATCGGGCTATCCCTACATCATGTTCGAGGACACGGTGAACCGGCTGAACCCCATTGCGGGGCGGATCAACATGTCGAACCTGTGCTCCGAGATCCTTCAGGTCAACGAGGCATCGGAATTCGACGAGGATCTGGGCTATCGCCATCTTGGCACGGATATCTCGTGCAATCTCGGATCGCTCAACATCGCGCAGGTGATGGATGGCAAGGCGCCGGGACGGACGGTGGAAACGGCGGTGCGCGCGCTGACCGCCGTGTCGGAAATGTCGGCCATCGACTGCGTGCCCTCGGTCCGGCGCGGCAATGACGAAAGCCACGCGATCGGGCTTGGCCAGATGAACCTGCACGGGTTCCTTGCCCGCGAGCGCATCCATTACGGCAGCCCCGAGGGAATCGAGTTCACCTCGGTCTATTTTGCGATGATATGCCATCACGCGCTTCGGGCGTCGAACGCGCTTGCGCGCGAAAAGGGGGAACGCTTTCGCGGCTTTGCCGACAGCACCTATGCAGACGGGTCGTTCTTCGAGAAATACGTCACGCGCGACTGGCTGCCGCAAAGTGCGAAGGTGGCGGCGCTTTTCGAGGGGATCGAGCTGCCGACCCGCGCCGACTGGGCGGCGCTGCGCGAGGCGGTGATGCGCGACGGGCTTTACAATCGCAACCTTCAGGCCGTGCCGCCCACCGGCTCGATCAGCTATATCAACAATTCGACCAGTTCGATCCATCCGATCGTCTCGAAGATCGAGATCCGCAAGGAAGGCAAGATCGGGCGCGTCTATTACCCCGCCGCCTACATGACGAACGACAATCTCGACTATTACCGCGACGCCTACGAGATCGGGCCGGAGGCGCTGATCGACACCTATGCGGCCGCGACCGAGCATGTCGACCAGGGGCTAAGCCTGACGCTGTTCTTCCCGGCCGAGGCCTCGACCCGCGATATCAACCGCGCGCAGATCCATGCGTGGAAGAAGGGGATCAAGACGATCTATTACGTCCGGCTGCGTCAGGCGGCGCTTGCCGGAACCGAGGTGCAGGGCTGCGTGTCCTGCGCGCTGTGAGAGGGATGGACGCGGGGGTTTTCCACCCCCGCACCCCCGGAGGATATTTCCGCGAAGATGAAGGAAGGGGCCGCGATGAAGGATATTGCGAAGGTGGTGACGGTGCCGCGGGCGGTGAACTGGAACCGGCTGTCCGACGACAAGGATCTGGAGGTCTGGAACCGGCTGACGGCGAATTTCTGGCTGCCTGAAAAGGTGCCGCTGTCGAACGACATTCCCAGCTGGGGCACGCTGACCGATGCCGAACGGCAGTTGACGATCCGGGTATTCACCGGGCTGACCCTTCTGGACACGATCCAGAACACGATCGGGGCGCCTTCGCTGATGCCCGATGCGCTGAGCCCGCATGAAGAGGCGGTGCTGAGCAACATCGCCTTCATGGAAGCGGTGCATGCGCGGTCCTATTCGTCGATCTTTTCGACGCTGTGCTCGACAAGGGAGGTGGACGAGGCATTTCGCTGGTCCGAGGAGAACCCGCATCTTCAGGCCAAGGCGCGCGCGATCCTGGAAACCTATGCGCCGGGGGGCGATCCGTTGAAGCGCAGGATCGCAAGCGTGTTTCTGGAAAGCTTCCTGTTCTATTCGGGCTTCTATCTGCCGATGTACTGGTCGAGCCGCGCCAAGCTGACCAATACCGCCGATCTGATCCGCCTGATCATCCGCGACGAGGCGGTGCATGGCTATTACATCGGCTACAAATTCCAGCGCGGCCTGGAGGCGCGCCCCGAGGCGGAGCGGCAGGCGTTGAAGAACTATGCCTTCGCCCTGCTGTTCGAGCTTTACGAGATCGAGGCGCAATATACCGAAGAGCTTTATGACGGCATCGGGCTGAGCGAGGATGTGAAGGTGTTTCTGCATTACAACGCCAACAAGGCCTTGCAGAACCTTGGCTTCGAGGCCCTGTTCCCACCCGAGGCCTCGGAGGTGAATCCCGCGATCCTGGCCGCGCTGAGCCCCGACAGCGAGAACCACGATTTCTTCTCGGGCAGCGGGTCATCCTATGTGATCGGAAAGGCCGTCGCCACCGAGGACGAGGACTGGGATTTCTGAGCCCTTCCACGTCAGGCCAGCCCCGCGCATCCGCAATGGGGGCCTGCCCGAATTCCGGGCGGGCAGGCCCCGAGCGGCGGAACTTCTGCAAGGGGAATGCAGATTCGTGAAAAAGGCCGATGCTCGGCGCTTGACTCCAAATTTGACCAAGTAGTTAATCACAGCATCGAGAGGCGGGGATCAACCCGCCTCCGGGGCGCCCCGGGCGCCACCCACGCCAACAGTGAGGAAACCCCATGTTCCACAAACGACTACTGGCTTCGGGCGCGATTGCCGCCCTGCTCATCGGGTCCATGCCCCTGCGGGCCGAGACCCCGGCAGACACCTTGATCCAGGCCTGGTCGATCGACGATATCATCACGCTCGATCCCGCCGAGATCTTCGAATTCACCGCCTCGGAGATTGCGGGCAACAGCTACGAGACGCTGATCGGCTATGACCCGAAGAACGTGTCGGACATTTTCGGCAAGGCCGCGGAAAGCTGGACGATCTCGGAGGACGGCAAGACCATCAGCTTCACAATGCGCGAAGGGCGCAGCTTCGCCAGCGGCAACCCCATCACCGCCGAAGACGCGGTGTTTTCGCTGGTGCGTGCGGTAAAGCTTGATAAATCGCCCGCCTTCATCCTGACCCAGTTCGGGCTGAACGCCGACAATGTCGATGAGATGGTCGTGCAGACAGGACCGATGACCTTCGATTTCAAAATGGATCAGGCCTATGCGCCAACGCTGGTGCTGTATTGCCTGACCGCGACCGTGGCGATGGTCGTGGACAAGAAACTGGTGATGGAGCACGAGGCCAATGGCGATTTCGGCTATGAATGGCTGAAGACGAACTATGCCGGCTCTGGCCCCTTCACGATCCGCGACTGGCGCGCCAACGAGGTCGTGGTGCTGGAACGCAACCCGAACTATTCGGGCGAGGCGGCCCCCATGGCCCGCGCCATCTATCGCCACATTCCCGAAACCGCGACGCAGCGCCTGCTTCTGGAAAAGGGCGATATCGACATCGCGCGCAACCTTGCGGCCGAGGATATCAAGGCGCTTGAGGGCAATGCCGACATCCGCATCGACAGCGGGGTCAAGGGCTCGATCTACTATCTTGGCATGAACCAGAAGAATGAGTTCCTCGGCAAGCCCGAGGTGCGGCAGGCGATGAAATACCTGGTCGATTACCAGACCATCGCCGACACGATCATGGCCGGAAAGGTCAAGGTCCATCAGGCCTTCCTGCCCGAGGGCTTCCTTGGTGCGCTGAACGACAACCCGTTCAGCCTGAATGTCGAGAAGGCCAAGGAGCTGCTGGCCGAGGCGGGCGTGCCCGACGGGTTCACCGTGACCATGGACACCCGCAACACCCCCGAGATCACCGCGATGGGCCAGGCCATCCAGCAAACCATGGCCGAGGCCGGGATCACGCTGGAACTGATCCCCGGCGACGGGCAGCAGACGCTGACCAAGTATCGCGCGCGCAACCACGATATCTATATCGGCCGCTGGGGGCCGGACTATCAGGATCCGCACACCAATGCCGATACCTTCGCGCGCAATCCCGACAACGCGGATGACGCGGCCTCCAAGCCGCTTGCATGGCGCAACGCCTGGGACATCCCCGAGATGACCAAGGCCGCCGATGCCGCCGTGCTGGAAAGCGATCCGGACAAGCGCGCCGAAATGTATCTGGCGCTTCAGAAGGAAAGCCAGGAGACCTCGCCCTTCGTCATCATGTTCCAGGAGATCGAGGTCCTGGGTATGCGCAACAACGTCGAGGGCTTCATCGTCGGCCCGTCGTTCAACGACAACTCCTTCGCGCATGTGACCAAGTAAGACATGGCAAACAAAACCAACAGGGGGCGCCGCGGCGCCCTCTGGCTGAAACGGACGGGCAGACTGGTCCTGACGGTTCTGGCCACCTTTTTGGGCCTTCTGATCGTGACCTTCATGATCGGGCGCATCGTGCCGGTCGATCCGGTGCTGGCGGTGGTGGGAGATCGCGCGCCCCAATCGGTCTATGATCGGGTGTTTCTTGAGCTCGGGCTGGACAAGCCGCTGTGGGAACAGTTCTGGATCTGGCTGAAGAAGGTTCTGGCGGGCGATTTCGGCACCTCTTTCCTGACCAAGAAACCGATCATCGACGATATCGCACGGGTCTTTCCCGCAACGCTGGAACTGGCCACTGTGGCGATCGTCATCGGCACGCTGGCGGGCATTCCGATGGGGGTCTGGGCGGCGGTGCGGCAGGGCCGGCTTGTCGATCAGGTCGTGCGCGTTCTGGGGCTTGTGGGCTATTCGGCGCCGATCTTCTGGCTGGGCCTGCTGGGGCTTTTGGTATTCTACGCCAAGCTGGGCTGGGTTGCGGGGCCGGGGCGCATCGACATCGCCTATGAATATGCCTTCACGCCAAAAACCGGGCTATACCTTTGGGATACCGCGACGCAGGGCGCATGGGATGCCTTCGGCAACGCGCTGTCGCATATCATCCTGCCCGCCACGCTTCTGGGATATTTCTCGATGGCCTATATCAGCCGGATGACGCGCAGCTTCATGCTGGCCGAGCTGGGGCAGGAATATATCACCACCGCACGCGTCAAGGGCGTGCCGGAATGGCGCATCATCTGGCTTCAGGCGCTGCGCAATGCCGCTGTGCCGCTGGTGACGGTGATCGCGCTCAGCTATGCGGGGCTGCTCGAGGGGTCGGTGCTGACCGAGACGGTCTTCGCATGGCCCGGCCTTGGCCAATACCTGACCAACAGCCTGCAAAACGCCGACATGAACGCGGTGCTGGGCGGCACGCTGGTGATCGGGGCAATCTTCGTGGGGCTGAACCTCTTGTCGGATCTGCTTTACTCGATGCTGGACGCCCGGGTGCGGAGGACATCATGAGCACGCGCGAATGGCTTTTATCGGAACAACCCGCCTCGCGCCGGCAGGCCCGGCTGGGACAGGGCTATCGCACCTGGCTGGCGTTTCGCGGCAACTGGCTGGCGATGGTGGGCCTTGGCATCGTGCTGGCGCTGATCGTCATCGCGGCACTGGCCGATGTGCTGGCGCCCTATAACCCCGTCACCGGGGGCGATCTGAACACCCAGCGGCTTCTGCCGCCTCTGTCGCCCGGCCACCTTCTGGGCACCGACGATCTGGCCCGCGATATCCTGTCGCGGCTGATCCACGGCACGCGGCTGACCTTGATGGTGGTGGCGCTGGTGGCGCTGATCGCCACGCCGATCGGCCTTCTGGTCGGCACCACCGCGGGCTATTTCGGCGGCTGGGTCGATACCGTCCTGATGCGCCTGACCGATATCGTGCTGGCCTTTCCCCGGCTGATCCTTGCACTTGCCTTCGTGGCCGCGCTCGGGCCGGGGATCGAGAACGCGATCATCGCCATCGCCATCACCTCATGGCCGCCCTATGCCCGCCTTGCACGCGCCGAGACGCTGACCATCCGCAACAGCGATTTCATCGCCGCGACCCGGCTTCAGGGGGCATCCTCGCTGCGCATCATCTGGAAGCATATCGTGCCCCTGTGCATGTCCTCGGTCATCATCCGGGTCACGCTGGACATGGCGGGGATCATCCTGACGGCGGCGGGGGTGGGGTTTCTGGGCCTTGGCGCGCAACCGCCACAGCCCGAATGGGGCGCGATGATCGCGGGCGGGCGGCGCTTTCTGCTGGATCAATGGTGGGTCGCCACCATGCCGGGGCTGGCCATCTTCGTCGTCTCGCTTGGCTTCAACCTGCTGGGCGACGGCCTGCGCGACGTACTGGACCCGAAAGGACGCAAATGAGCCTGCTTGCCGTCGAGAACCTGCGCGTCACCTTCCCCACCCGCCAGGGCCCCTCCGAGGTCGTGCGCGGCGTCTGCTTCACGCTGGGGCGCGAGCGGCTGGGCATCGTTGGCGAAAGCGGCTCGGGCAAGTCGCAGACCGGACGCGCGCTTCTGGGCCTGACGCCCGCCCCCGGATGGGCAAGCGCCGACCGGCTGGAATTCGACGGGACCGACCTGCGCAGCCTGTCCGCGCGCGACTGGCGGCGGCTACGCGGCAAGCGCATGTCGATGGTCATGCAGGACCCGAAATTCTCGCTCAATCCCGTGATGGCGGTGGGCAAGCAGCTGATGGAGGTGCTGCGCATCCACGGCGCAGGGCGCGCCGAGGCACGGCGCGCCGCCCTCGAGATGCTGGAGGCCGTCCAGATCCGCGACCCCGAGCGTGTCTTCCGCGCCTATCCGCACGAATTGTCCGGCGGCATGGGGCAGCGGGTGATGATTGCGATGATGCTGGTCTCGGCCCCCGACCTTCTGATCGCGGACGAGCCGACCTCGGCGCTGGACGTGACGATCCAGATCGAGGTGCTGCGCATCCTCGACAAGCTGGTGTCGGAACGCGGCATGGGGCTGATCTTCATCAGCCACGACCTGCGGCTGGTCAGCAGCTTCTGCGACAGGGTTCTGGTGATGTATGCCGGCCGCGTGGTCGAGGAACTGCGCGCCGCCGATCTCGGGCAGGCCCGCCATCCCTATACGCAGGGCCTGCTGAATTGCCTGCCGCAGATCGACGGCGACCGCCGCCCCCTGCCGGTGCTGAACCGCGAAGCCTCATGGGCGGAGTAGACGAATGCTGACTGTCGAAAACCTTGAAGTCACCTTCAGCACCGGGGCCGAGGACGTGCAAGCCGTGCGCGGCGTGTCCTTCGATGTCGCCAGGGGCGAAAGCTACGGAATCGTGGGCGAAAGCGGTTCGGGCAAATCCACCGTGCTGCGCGCGATCTGCGGGCTGGCCCCGACCAGCGCGGGACGCATCGCCCTTGACGGCCAGCCCCTCCCCCGGCCGCGCGACGCGGGTTTCTACCGCCGGGTGCAGATGGTGTTCCAGGATCCCTACGCCTCGCTGCATCCGCGCCACACGGTCGATTCCGTCCTGTCCGAGCCGCTGGCGATCCAGGGGTTCGACCGGCGCGACGAACGCATCGCCCGCGCGCTTGACGATGTGGGCCTTGGGCAGGGGTTCCGCTTTCGCTATCCGCATCAACTGTCGGGCGGGCAGCGTCAGCGCGTGGCGGTCGCCCGCGCGCTGATCCTCGAACCCCAGATCCTGCTGCTGGACGAGCCGACCTCGGCGCTCGATGCCTCGATCCAGGCCGAGGTGCTGAACCTGCTTGACGGGCTGCGCGCGGAACGCGGGCTGACCTATGTTCTGGTCAGTCACGATCTGGCGGTGGTATCGCATATGTGCGAACGCCTTCTGGTCATGCAGCACGGGCAGGCGGTGGAAGAGCTGACCCGTGACGCGCTGCGCGCCCGCGCCGCCGGCACCGATTACACCCGCCGGCTGCTGAAGGCTTCGGTCGGCTTTACACGCGAGGATGCGGCATGACACCGGTATTCGACGGCCACAACGATTTCCTGCTGCGCCTGCTGCGCGATCCCGCCGCGCGCGAACGCACCTGGCTGACCGATATGGGCGAGGGTCATCTGGACCTGCCGCGCATGCGCGCGGGCGGGTTCGCGGGCGGGTTCTTCGCCGTCTATATCCCGTCGCCCGTCGCGCATGACGACCCCGATTTCGACGCCATCATGCGCAACCCGCCCTACAGCCTGCCCCTGCCCGCCGGGATTCCGCTGAACGACGCGCTTCCGGTGGCGATGGCGATGGTCGGCCATCTGCGCTGGATGGAGCGGACCGGCCATCTGAAGATCTGCCTGTCGGTCGGGGATATCCGCGCAGCCATCGCCGCGGGACAGATCGCGGCCGTCCTGCATTTCGAAGGGGCCGAGCCGATCGGCGCCGATCTGGATGCGCTTCATTTCTGGCATGCGGCCGGGCTGCGCAGCCTTGGCCCCGTCTGGTCGCGGCCCACGGCCTTCGGCCATGGCGTGCCCTTCGCCTTCCCCTCCGGCCCCGATACCGGCGCGGGGCTGACGCCCGCGGGCAAGGATCTGGTGCGCGAATGCAATGCGCTGCGCATCATGCTGGACCTCAGCCATCTCAACGAAAAGGGCTTCGACGATATCGCGGCCATATCGGATGCGCCGCTTGTCGCCACGCATTCCAACGCCCACGCGCTTTGCCCCAGTTCGCGCAACCTGACCGACCGTCAGCTCGCCCTTATCGCCGAGCGCGACGGCATGGTCGGACTGAACTATGCCTCGGGCTTCCTGCGCGAAGACGGCCTGAACGCACCCTTCGCGGGTTGGGATCCGTTCCTGCGTCACCTGGACCACCTGATCGGCATCCTCGGAGAGGACCGCGTGGGCCTTGGTTCCGATTTCGACGGCGCGACCATGCCTTCGGACCTGAAGGATGCCGCAGGATTGCCCCGGCTTCTGGACGCATTGCGCGCGCATGGCTATGGCGAAGACCTCGTGGCCAAGATCGCGCATCGCAACTGGCTTGCAGTTCTGGAACGTACCTGGGGCCGCTGAACCGTCCCACCACGGACGCCGGACGATCATCGAATCGCGGTGTGCGATCATGGCGCATCGTGCCGGGAAACCAGTACCGCCAAGAGCGGCGTCAGGCAACGGCACGCACTTGGCACGAAAACGCGCCACGGTCTTGCACATCGGG
>CALMEG010000147.1 GCA_937863185.1 uncultured Paracoccaceae bacterium
ACCTGATGAAGATCGGGCAAGCGGACAGAGCCTATTTCGTGGTGGAAGCCGGTTCCCCCGACTGGGATCGCCTTTCGGCCGAGGGATTCAGGCTTTTGCCCTTCCGCTCACGCGAACATATCGCCGCGCTGATCAATGCACGCTTCGTGATTTCGTCGCATGCTGACCACTTCATTCTCTGGCCCGAAGAGCGCAAGCATATCGGCGATCTGACGCATTACCGCTATGTCTTCCTGCAACATGGCGTCACGACCAATGACCTGTCGGGTTGGCTCAATCACAAGCCGATTCACCTGTTCATCACCGCGATGCCGTCGGAATATGACGGGATCGCCGATCCCGCGGGGCAGTATCTGGTCTCTGAAAAGGAAACCGTGCTGACCGGGTTTGCCCGGCATGACCGCCTGCTGGAAATGGCCGCGAAGCCCTCGATCATCCTGATCACGCCGACTTGGCGCCAGAACCTGATCGGTGCCGCCGCCCCCGGCAGCTATGAACGCGACAAGGTCGATGAATTTTCGGACTCGCTTTATGCGCGAAGCTGGTCGGGCCTGCTGAACGACCCGCGCCTGGCCGAGGCCGCGCGGCAGCATGGCCTTCAGATCGTATTCTGCCCACACCCGAACATGATGATCTATGTGCCCGATTTCGGAGTTCCAGACCATGTGCGTGTGGTCGAACCCGGCAAGGAGGGCGGCTATCAGCCCTTGCTGGCAAAGACGGCTGTTCTGATCAACGATTACTCCTCGGTCGCGTCCGAGGTTGCTTATCTGAACCGGCCGGTCGTCTATTACCAGTTCGATGAGGGCGAAATCTTTAGTGGCGGTCATACCTACAAACGAGGGCCATTCGACTATCGTCGCGACGGGTTCGGTCCGGTCACGACCGCGCATGACGCGACCGTGGATGCGATCATCGATGCGATCTCGGGGGACGAAGATCCGGTCTATGCCGAACGTCGCATGCAGGCCTTCCCGCATCGCGACGGGCGCTGCTGCGAGCGGATCCATCAGGCGATCCTTGCGCTGGACGATCCTGCGGTCGATGCACTGCCGTCGCGGCCTAACGCTCCCACTCAGCCGGATCGGGAAAACGCTCTGCCAGCAGCCGGCTGACCGCGCGGTGCCATTGCCGTGACGGGGCCGTGGCCCCCCCCTCGTTGATGCAGTAGATCTGCACCTCGGGGCGCGCGGTATTGCGCAGCATCGTCCGCCAGCGCAGGTCGAGGTTCTTGACCAGCACCGAGGCGATCTCGGCCACCACCGCGCGACCGGTGGCGATGGCGTAGTGGTGATAAAGAAAGCTTGTCACATTCACATCGCCCGGATCGCGGAAATGATTGCCCCGCATGGTGCGGAAGGTATCGGCAAACCGCTCCTCGATCTCGGCAAGGACCGGGCGGCGCAGGGCGAAGGTGGTGTGGAGATGCAGCCGGGTCGGGGCAAAGCCGAAGGCCTGACGGATGAGCGCGGCGGAATTGCGCGCGGCATTGCGGTAATCGGCATCCCCTGGCGTCACCGGACCGCTGACCATGCCATAGGGCTCAAGAAACGAACGGCTGATCCCCGAGGGTTCAAAGAAGAACCGACGGGGCAGCGGATGCGCAATGATCACATCGTCGTTCTGATACAGGAACGCCTCGGACAGGCCGGGGATACGGTGGAGGTAGGATTCGATCACATGCGAATTGAAGGTCGGCAGGAACTCGGCCGGGATCACCTCTTCGTGCCGCACCCAGACCAGGCGATCCTGACCGGGATCGAACCAGTCGGGCGGCGCGCAGTTCGAGAAAACGAAGATCCGGTTGACCCATGGCAGGTTCTGCGCAACCGAGCGCAGCGAATAGCGCAACTCGTCATTGCTGTGAAAGCGCGACAACGCATCGCCATCGGCGCTTTTCGTATCCGCGCGGGACAGATCGCCCAAGGATTTCGCCGCCTGATAGGCGGCCTTCCAGTCCGGATCGTCGTGATTGACCCAGGTATAGACCACGTCCACAGGGGCCTCGGCCGCGCGGTCCTCGAAGGTCGGGGCGCCAAGAAGCTCTGTGATCAAGGTTCGGCCCGGCGCGTCCAGGCAGGGGGTGAACAGCCCCCTCGCGCGCAGGTTGGCAAGGTTGCGCGACACGCGCTGACCGGGCGGCCCCGGATCATAAGGCTCAAGGCGCAGGGTCAGCGGCGCGGCAGTGCGCGCACGGAACACCACCTGCGCGGCGCGCAGCGCAAGCCGCGCATCGCGGCGCCGGCCGAGGGCGATGGCGCGCGCGCCCACCTTTGCCCGCCCCTGCGGCACCAGCGCCTGCAACAGCTTCAGCGCAAGCAGCAGGTTTTCGGTGCCGACACCGATATGCGCGCTGTTGCCCCGCATCTCTAGGACCAGCACCCCCATCCGTTCGGCAAGGCGATCGACCAGAAGATCGGGCGACAGTTCGGCATCGGCGGGCAGCGCCTGGGGCAGAGCCACACCATCCGCGCGGCGCAGACTTTCGCGCCTTGCTGCGCGGTTCTGCCGGACACGGGCCAGGGCTTCGCGGAACAGGGCGGGGCTTTCGATGCTCGTTCGTGCATAGTCCAGCCAGTTTCGCGGCCGGGCAAAACCGGAATGCAGCAGTTTTCTCGTTCTCTTGAACACGGACAGGGCCTTCTTGGGGGCATCGGGACTGGGTCCGCCCGATTTCGCCGGGCTTGTGGGCGCCTGACTACAGGATAAGTGCGAAGGGGTGAAGCGGCCAGCCATCCGCACCCGGCAGAACGGCGCCTAAAAGAACAGGTGACGCAGATCCGCGATCCGTTCGACCCTGCGCCAGTTGCGCATCACGAACAAGAGCGCGAAGACCGGCCCCGCACGCCCGAAGACGCGGCGAAACAGCGCCTTGCGCGCCCGCATCGGCGCCGCCCCCGAAAAGCGCAGCCCCGAGCTTTCGGCCGGATGTTCGGCGATCGTCACGGGGATGAAGCGCGCGCCCAGCCCCGCGCGCAAGAGATCGGCCACGAAGATATATTCGTCACCGATGAAATTCGGCCTGCCCGCCCCGAACGCCTCGTCGAAGCGCAGACCATGGCGGCGCACCGCGTCAAGCCGCACCATCATCTCATAGGTCGCGATCCGGGCCGAGTTGAACAGGGTCAGCCGCGTGGGCCGGTCGGCATACCGCTTGTGCAGGCGGCCATCGGGGTTGCGCGCCTGCCCCATCACCAGCGCAAGGCCCGGATCCGCGGCAAAGGCCGCAAGGAAGGGCGCGACGGCCTCGGGCAGATGGGTGATGTCGTCATCGGCGAAAAGCAGGAACTGCCCCTCGGCATACGCAATGGCCGCATTGCGCGACCGCGCCACCCCGTCGCCCTCAAGCGCGATCACGCGGATATCGGGACGCGCCGCGGCCTCGGGCGCGACCTGCCCACCGCCCTGCACGAGAACGAGGATCTCGACCCCCGCACGGGGCTCGGGAAAGCGGATCTGCGCGCAGCGTTCGCCCAGGGTCGAATAGGCGATGCTGAGTTCCGGGCGCATCACGCCTGGACCGGCCGCGCCATGTTGGCCTCATGCGCGGCGATGGCATCGTCGATATCGTCGTAAAGCGTCAGCTTGCCGGCCTCGAGCACCGCGCCCATCGTCGCCATGCGCTTGATCATCGCCATGGAGTGGGTCACCACGATGGCGCCCGCATCCTGCATGCGTTCCATGAAGACGGCCTCGCTCTTGGCCTTGAAATTGGCGTCGCCCACGCTTGTCACCTCATCCACGAGGTAGGTGTCGAAGCGCACGCCCATCGACACGCCGAAGGCCAGCCGCGACCGCATTCCCGAGGAATAGGTGCGGAAAGTCAGGTGGAAATGCATCCCCAGCTCTGCGAATTTCTCGACGTAATCGACCAGATAGTCGGAATCGACGCCATAGACACGCGCCACGAAGCGGGTGTTCTGTGCGCCCGTCAGGTCGGCATGGAAGCTTCCGGCAAAGCCCACCGGCCACGAGATCGTGCCATCCGACACGATCCGTCCGCGCGTGGGCCTGCTTGTGCCCGCGATCATGCGCAACAGGCTGGATTTTCCCGCACCGTTGCGCCCCAGAAGACCGACCGAGACACCCGTGGGAAAGACCGCGTTCAGATCGTCGGCAACGACCTTGCGGCGCCCCTTGATATAGAAGGTCTTGCTCAGGTTCTGGAGGCGGATCATCGTCTTAGTGGCGGTCGCGGATGCTGAAATAGATCAGGACACACATCGCCCATACGATCACGAGGAAGAACCCCGCGATCGCAAGCAGGGACCAGCGCTGCGGGAACTGCGAGGTCTCGGCCAGCGTCGGGCGCACATGGGCCGCCAGGTAGCGCGACTGCCGGCGTGCCTCGCCCTGCGCCATGTCATAGGCGGCGAGCGCGGCGCGGTAGGTTTCCTCGGCAAACAGCATATCGGCGCTCAGGCCTTCATATTCGGCGATCAGCGCGCCATAGACCTCGCCGCCGGGGCCGCCGCCTGTTTCCCCGAATTTCGAGCGCTCGTCCTCCATCCGCGCGCGGATGACGTCGATCTTGCGCTGCGCCTGCAACAGCCGCGCATCGTCGGCCTTCAGGCCGGCGGGCAGCATGTCCATCTCGATCATCGACGAGGCGAGCTGCTCTTGAAGCGAGTTCAGGATGCCCATCTGGCCCTGAAGATCCGCCGTCGGGTCGACGATCTGGTTCTCGATCCGGAACCGCGTCAGATCCTGGCGCGCCTGCCGCAACCGCGCGAAGGCGCGATCCAGCTCGCCCTTGGCGAAGCGCGTCGAATCCGCGCGCGCACCGGCCGACAGTTCGTTGATCATCTCGCTGCTCTGATCGAAGACCGTCTGCGCGATCAGGCGCGCATCTTCAGCCGTGAATGCCAGCGAGCGCAGGGAAATCAGCCCGGTGTGGTTGTCGTAGGACACGCGCACCATACGCTTGGTATGGTGGTGCAGGTCTTCGATCGAACCGCCGGGGTTGAACGCGAAGACCGGATCGTCGGGCCATCTTTTGGAATACAGGCTGCGCAGGTCGATCGCCGCATCGACATTCTCGACCAGTTCCTGGCTTTTCAGAAAATCGTCCAGAATATCAGTATCCGAAATCATCGAGCCCGACAGCAGCGGAATACCCCCAAGCACATCGAGCGAGGATTTGTATTCCTCTTTCTGGACCGAGAAGGATACCGTGGAGGCATACTGATCGGCCGCCCAGAACCACAGATAGGCCGCGATCACCACAAGCGGCGCGATCACCGCCCATGTGAAACTGACGACCAGACCATTGCGGCCGCCCTTGCGCCTGTTGCCCGCCATCAAGCCCCCCAGATACGCCCTCAGGCGCGCCAAACCGGATATTGCCGGCGTTCGTCCGCCACCCGCGAAGGATTCTGCCGAAAGCGGTTTTCGCTGCTCTGTCAAAACGCCCTCTTCTCGGATATGGCTTGTTCGATCCAAAGGTTGATTACAGAACCAGCGCCCGCAATGCCAGAGACAACTGCCCCCATGACCACTTTGCAAGCCGACGATCCGGGCCGCCCGAACCGGCGTTTCCGCACGATCCGCACCATCACCGCATTGATGATGCGCGAGATGGCCACGACCTATGGCCGCTCTCCCGGCGGGTACCTGTGGGCATTCCTGGACCCCGCCGGTGCGGTCGCCATCCTTACCCTCATGTTTTCGTTTGCCTTTCCGGTCCCCCCGATGGGCAAGAGCTTTGCGCTGTTCTACGCGACGGGATACCTGCCCTTCACGCTTTTCAACGACATGTCGCGCAAGGTATCCGCAGCGATCAAATTTTCGCGGCCCCTGCTGACCTATCCGGCCGTCACCTATGTGGATGCGCTTCTGGCGCGCTTCGTTCTGACCCTGCTCACCCATATCGTGGTGGGCATGATCATCATCGGCATCGGCTGGCTTCTGTTCGAACCGACCGCGCATCCCGATGTGCTGAAGATCCTGTTCGCCTTTCTCATCACCGGGCTGATCGGCTTTGGCGTGGGGGTGTTCAACTGCTATGTGATGACCGATTTTCCGGTCTGGGAACGGGCTTGGTGGGTTCTGACGCGCCCCCTGTTCATGATATCGGGGATCTTCTTCACCTTCGACAACCTGCCGCCGCTGGGCCAGGACATCCTTTGGTATAACCCGCTGATCCATGCTGTCGGGCTGACACGCGGCGGGTTCTACGTCACCTATGACGACAGCTATGTCAGCCTGCTCTATGTGTGCACGGTCTCTGCGGTTCTGTCGCTTGTGGGCATGTTGCTGGTGCGGCTGCGCTACCGTGACTTTCTCGAATGAAATGGCCGCACGCTTGAATCCAATTGTCGATAAAAGGCCCTTGGCCGTGGCCCCGTGTTGATCGCCGGTTAAGACCCGCGGCCTAGCCTCGATCCTTGCACGGGGGTGCGTGAAATCGGGGGTCGGGGCATGCCATGGTTCAGGCATCGCAGCACGCTATACGCGGGCTTTGAAAGCTATGTCACCACGTTGACGGATCTTGAGGTCGTGCGGATCGGGGCGCGCACGGTGCTGCTGGCCTCGACGGGCAGCGGCGGCGGGATCTCGGTCTTCGATCTCAGCCCGGAGGGCAGCGCGCAGTTCCGCTCGGCGGTGGGGCTGGTCTCGCCGCTGGGGCATCTGGTTGCGCCGCAGATAGAGTTCGTGCCGAACGCCGGCGGCGGTGCGGTCATCTCTTACGGGCTGCGCAGCGCGGCCAACAATGTCTTTGCCGTGGATACCCTCGGCAATCTCGGTCCGCGGGTCTCGCTCGGGCAGGCAGGCTCCCCTTTTGCGGATATCATCGCAACCACGCAGATCGAAAGCTGGGGGCGGAAGTTCCTTTTCGCCAGTGCCTCGCAAACCGGCGACACCACCACCTGGGAGGTTCTGGGCAACGGGCAGCTTGCCCTGTTGCAGGCACCTTCGGACCTGCCGGGGCCGGTGTTCAACCTGCTGGCCGGCCTCACGCTTGAGGGCACCGCATTTCTGTTCAGCGCCAGCACGGCCAGCAACCTCATCCGAAGCCAGGCCGTCGCGCCGGACGGATCGCTGTCCACGGTGGCCGAATTCGCCATGCAGTCGGGCATCGGCTTTTCCGCCCCCACCGCGCTTTGCACCGTGCAGGTGGCAGATCGTTCCTTCCTTGTGGTCGGGGCGGCCGAAAGCTCGTCCCTGACGGTGTTTTCCGTGGGCGCGGGCGGGGTGCTGAATGCCGTCGACCATATCGTCGACAGCCTGTTCACGCGGTTCGCCAATGTGACGGCGCTGCGCAGCTTCGTGATCGGGGATCAGGTGCATATCCTTGTCGGCGGCTCCGATGGCGGGCTGAGCCTGTTCACCATGACCGCACGGGGCCAGCTGGTGTTTCGCGCCACGCTGGAGGACAACGCGACCATGACCCTGTCGGACCTGTCCGCACTCGCGCTGTGGCAGGAACCCGGCGGCGCGGTGCAGATCTTCGCGGGCAGCGAAAGCGAGGCCGGGCTGACCCAGATCACGCTCGACGTGGGGCCTGTCGGCCTGACGCGCGAGGCGGCGCATGGACAGCAGCTGCTGACGGGATCGGCGGGAAACGACATCCTTCTGGGCAGTGACGAAGCGGTCCGCATTCAGGGCGGCGCCGGCGACGACATCCTTGTGGGCGGCAGCGGGGCGGCGCAACTGGCCAGCGGCGCGGGCGCCGACATCTTCATGTTCCAGCACAATGGCGCGGTGAACCGGATCCTCGATTTCCAGCCCGGAACCGACATCATCGACCTGACTCTGATGCCCATGCTGCGCGGGGCCGGGCAGCTTCGGGTGGTGACCACAGCCCAAGGTGCGGGCCTTGAATATATGGGCACCGAGATCGTGATGGAATCCGCCGACGGCACCTGGCTGACCGAAACCGAGATCACCGCGGCGCTGCGCTTTGCCGTGGCACGCTATACGCCCGGCATGGTTCTGGCCGAACAGATGGGGATGCCCCCTCAGGATGCCTCGGGTCTTTTTGCCAATGGCCGGACCTATGACGACATCCTGGTCGGCACGACCGGCAATGACATGCTGTTCGGTGGCACGGGGGACGATCTGCTTTACGGCCATGGCGGCAACGACACGCTGGAAGGGGGCGCGGGGCAGGATGTTCTTGTCGGCGGCACCCTGCACATGGCCGATCCGACGGCGCTTGTGGCCAGCTATGGCCGGGCCGCCGGAGGCTGGGTCTCGCAAGAGGTCTATCCCAGGCTTCTGGCCGATGGGCCCGAAGGGGGAACCGCGTTTGGCTTTGGTTACAAGGGGGTTTACGCAACCCCTGTCAACGCCCCGGAGGGCGCGGCGCGAGCGACCCTTGTCCTGGCCAGTTTCGGCACGAATCTGGGCTGGACCTCATATGACAAGTTCCCCCGGCTGGTCGGCGATTTCAACGGCGACGGGCTGGATGACATCGTGGGGTTCGGCCATCGAGGCGCATATGTCGCCCTTGGGCGGCAGGACGGAAGTTTCGGCAACACAAGGCTCGAGGTCGACAATTTCGGGGTGGCGCAGGGCTGGTCCTCGTTAAACAAGTTCACGCGCGCAGTGGCCGATCTGAATGGCGACGGGCTGGACGACCTGATCGGATTCGGCAATCTGGGGGTCTATGTCGCAGAGGCAGATGGATCGGGCGGTTTCGGCGGGATCCGGTTCGCGCTTGCCAGTTTTGGCGCAATTTTGGGCTGGCCTGACGCCGCCCGCCTGCCGCGCCTCATGGGCGATGTGAATGGCGACGGCCATGCCGATATCGTGGGCTTCGGGTACCGTGGCGCCTATGTCTCGCTTGGCGATGGATACGGTTTTTCCAATCCCCGCCTTACCGTAGATGAGTTCGGCGCATCGCACGGATGGGAGGCCGATCCGCTAATTCAGCGGCTGGTTCAGGACATCAATGGCGACGGGTTCGACGACATCATCGGCATCCGCGACGGCCAGGCGCATATCGCGCTGTCACGGGGCGATGGCAGCTTCCAGAACCCGCGCAGCTTTGCCGCGCCGCTGGACGATGGCTGGCTGGGCCACAACCTTGAGCCGCGCTACTATGCCGACCTGAACGAAGACGGCATCCTGGACGCGCTCACCTTCACCACGAACGGGGTCACGGTTGCGCTCGGGCTGCCGAACGCGGACCGTTTCGTGTTCCGCGACGGGTTCGGCACGGATCGCATCGTGGATTTCGACCCGCTGGACCCTGATGAGAGGATCGACTTCTCGGGCCTGACGCTGTTTGACAGTTTCGAGGATGTCGCGGCGGTCATGCGGCAGCATGGCGACGATGTGCATATCGACGCAGGTCCGGACCTGCTGATCCTTGAGCACGTTCAGATCGCCTGGCTTGGCGCGGATGACTTCCTGTTCTGAGCGGCGCCCTCAGGCAAAGGGGCTTTCGAACTGCGCGAAAGGCACCGCGCCGGCATCCTTGTCGGACAAGAGCGGGTCTTCCACGCCCCAGTCGATCCCGAGGCTGCTCCAGAGCACCGCGCCATCGCAGGCCGGGTCGTAGTGATCGGTGCATTTGTAGACGATCTCGGTATCGGGGTCGCGGGTGACGAAGCCGTGCAGGAAACCGGCGGGGATCCAAAGCTGGCGGCCATTCTCGAAGGACAGCTCCTCGCCCACCCATTGGCCATAGGTGGGGCTGGAGCGCCGCGCATCCACCGCCACGTCGAACAGCCGCCCGCGCCCGCAGCGCACCAGCTTGCCCTGCGCATGGGGGGGCGATTGATAATGCAGCCCGCGCACCGTGCCCGCCCTGCGCGACAGCGAATGATTGTCCTGCACGAATTCGGGCAGATCCAACCCCGCCTGGGAAAGCGTGCGGCGGTTCCAGCTTTCGCTGAAAAAGCCGCGTTCGTCGCCAAAGCGGCGCGGGGTCAGCACCAGAACCCCGGGCAATGCGGTTTCACGGATGTCCATATCGTCCCCTCAGCGCAGGCGCCGCAACAGATCGAGCGTGGCATAGCCATCGGGCGTCATCCCCTGATGGCGCTGGAACGCCTCGATCGCAGCAATGGTGTTCGGCCCGATCCTGCCGTCCGACCCCTGCGTGTCGAACCCGCGCGCGGTCAGCCGCTCTTGCAGCTCCTTGCGTTCGGTGGATGACAGGGCGCGGTCGTCGCGGGGCCAAGGCGTGCGGAACGGCGCCTTCCCCTTCAGCCGGTCGGACAGGTGACCGACCCCGATCACATAGGCATCGGCCGAGTTGTAGCGCGAGATGGCGGTGAAATTGCCGAAGATCATGAAGGCCACGCCCTTCGATCCGGCCGGCAGCAGGATCGAGGCCGCGCCATGATCGGGCACCGTCCCGCCCGAGGCCGCGCGCACGCCCAGTGCGGCCCATTCGGCGGGGGATTTCTTCACCTTCTTGCCCGCCAGCCCATAGTTGAAGCCCGGCGGCAACTGCACCTCCACGCCCCATGGCTGGCCGCTTCGCCAGCCCGAGCGCGCAAGGTAGGCCGCGGTCGAGGCCAGCGCGTCGGCCGGGTTATCCGACCAGATGTCGCGCCGCCCGTCACCGGTGAAATCCACCGCATAGGCCAGATACGAGGTGGGGATGAACTGCGTGTGCCCCATCGCGCCGGCCCAGCTTCCGGTCAGATGGGCCGGGTCGGTATCGCCCGCCTGGATGATCTTCAGCGCGGCGATCAGCTGCTCGGCGAAAAAGGCGCCGCGCCGCCCGTCATAGGCAAGCGTGGCCAGCGCCGGAATGATCTGCGTGGTGCCGCGGTTCTTGCCGTAATTGCTTTCCATGCCCCAGACGGCCACCACCACTTCCTTGTCGACCCCGTAGCGCGCCTCGATCTGGCGCAGCACCGCGGCGTGCTGGGCCAGCATGGCGCGGCCGTTCTCGATGCGGGTATCGGACACGGCACTGTCGAGATATTCCCAGATCGTCTTGGTGAATTCGGCCTGGCTCCGGTCCCGCTCGATGACCTTGGGGTTGTAGCGCAGATCGCGCATCGCGCGGTTCCAGGTGACCTCGGAGACCCCGGCGGAAAGCGCGCGCGGGCGGAAGGATGTCACCCAGGTCTCGAAGCCGCGCTGCACCTCGGGCGCAACCGGGGCGATGGGATCGGCCGATGGCATGGAACCTCCTGCGCGCGACATCGGGCGCGGCGAATCGGTCGGCCCTGCACAGGCCGCCAGCGCCGAAAAGACCAGCGCCGGAATAAGGGTGGATCTGACTGCGTGTTTCATGGGGTGTGCCTGCCTGCTTGTCTTTTCACCAAGTGTAGCAAGCATGCCGGCGAAGGCAATTCACCTTTGGCGCCTTATTGCGGCTTGGGATGATCCTTGCCGAAAAACGGCGTGAACTGCGCCACGATAACCGAATTCTCGGCCAGGGCGCGCTGCATCAGCCCGCGCTCTTCCTCGCCGATCTCATGGCCCTGCGCTTCGCGTTCGGCCAGCGTGCCATAGCCCGTCACGTCCAGCGGCGCCATGTCGGCCTGCTTCAGGATGGCCACGATTTCGCGCACCGCCTCGGCCTCGTCCACGCCGCTTGCATAGCACAGAAGCCCGGCCCCGCTTGCCCCCTGGGGCAGGCCGTCGCCGGCCTTGCGGCCGACCTCGACCAGCAGGGTGTAAACCTGTTGCGGGCGTCTCTCTTTTTTCGGGGGGGAAGGTTCGCTCACATCGGCCTCATGGGGTTGCGCGACAGACAGGGGGGGCGGCCCCCTGTCACACGCCGTTACCGGCTGCGCAACCACTCTACCGCCAAACCGTTGCGGATCACCAGAACGCCCGCGGCGGTTTTCATCAGCATCACGCGCCCGGCGTCCTGATCGCCGCAGGTGGTGTCGTAAAGCGTGGCATCCATCGCGCGCACGTTCACGGGGTTGGCGATCGTGCAGCTTGCGCCCATGCCTTTCAGGCTGTCGCCCTCGATCTTCAGCCCGTTTCCGGAGGCCAGCGTCATCGCCTCGTCCCAGCCCGCGGCGAAGGGCAGATCGGGCTTGTAAACCCCGTCATATTCCGTTGCCATGACCGGCCCGGCCACCGCAACCGACAGGACTATTGCCCCGAAAATCCTTGGAATCATTGCGTTCTCCATGCTCGCGCGTCCGGCGGGCGGCACCATGCCCCCAGTCAGACCGGGCAGCGCGCCGCCATTTCGGCCGCGCGCCCGCCGCATGGCAATTCCGCAAATCGCCTCAGTCGCGCAGCAGCTCGTTGATCCCGGTCTTCGAGCGCGTCTGCGCATCCACCCGCTTCACGATCACCGCGCAGTAAAGGTTGATGCCGTTCTTCGAGGGCATCGAGCCCGACACGACGACCGAATAGGGCGGCACCTCGCCATACATCACCTCGCCCGACTCGCGGTCGACGATCTTGGTGGACTGGCCGATATAGACGCCCA
>CALMEG010000148.1 GCA_937863185.1 uncultured Paracoccaceae bacterium
GGGGGGGGGGGGGGGGGGGGGGGGGGGGGGGGGGGGGGGGGGGGGGGGGGGGCCGCCTGCCCCAGTCACGCAGGATGGCGGCGCGGTCCTGCGGCAGCCGGTCCCGCCAGGGCGCGAAGGCGGCGGTGGCGGCGGCGATCGCGGCCTCGGTCTCGGTTCGCCCAAGGCCGGCCACCCGCGCCACAAGCGCGCCGCTGGCCGGATCGGTCACCGCGAAATCGGCGGCATCCCCGGCCGCACACCAGCGACCGTCCAGATAGGCAAGGCTGCGCAGCAGGCTGCGGTCGGCCAGATCGCTCAGCGCGGCGTGGCAGGTGGGGTGGGGGATCTCGGCGTTCATCTTGTGGCTCTCCCTTGTCGTTGGGATCAGCCTGCCACCGGGGCGGAAGAGAAGGGGGCCAAAGATGGGCTGCGGGGCGCGGTGTTCGGGCTATGGCGGCGGGGTTGGATAGAGACTCTCTCTAGCCGCCCAGCAGCGCCACCGGCACGGGGGCGTCGTCCTTCACCGTGCGGGTGACGATATAGGTGAAGTAGCGGTCGATCCCGATATCCTCGGCCAGCATCTCGTCGACCAGGCGCTGATAGCTGTCGATGTCGCGCGCGAGGATCTTGAGGAAATAGTCCACGCCGCCGCCGACCGACCAGCAGGCCTGCACCTCGGGGCGGGCGTTCGCCGCGCGCTCGAAGCGTTCGAAATCGGTCTGGCGGTGATTGGCCAGCGTCACCTCCATGATCACGGTTGCGATCGGCGCGACGCGGCGGGGCGCAAGGCGCGCGTGATAGCCCGCGATGATGCCCGCCTGTTCCAGCTTGCGCAGCCGCAGCCAGCACGGCGTGGGCGAAAGCCCCGCCAGTTCGGCCAGCCGGAGTTTCGTGATCCGGCCGTCACGCTGCACAGCCTCGAGGATGCGCAGGTCGATGGAGTCGAGTTTCATGGATGCCCGTCCGATCGGCATTGCGGCAAATTGGTAATTGTAAAATGACCTGATATTGAGCAGATTTGCAATCATGACAAATTGGCGTCCAGATCCAGCGCTTCTCAACCGTCCGGCCTATCTGTCGCTGGCCGAGCAATTCGCGCGCGGAATCGAATCGGGCGCGCTTGGGGCGGGCGCGCGCCTGCCGCCGCATCGCAGGCTTGCCGACGATCTGGGCCTGTCGGTGCAAACCGTCAGCCGCGCCTATGAAGAGCTGATTCGCCGCGGCCTGGTCAGCGGAGAGATCGGGCGCGGCTCTTTCGTGCTGGGTTCGGGGCAGGAGGCGCGCCAGCCCTACCTGCCCGAGCGCCCCGGCGAGGTGATCGACCTGTCGATCCTGAAGCCCGCCGTGGGGCCCCTGCACACCGCCCGGATGCGCGAGGGGTTTGCCTGGCTGGCCGAGAACCTGTCGCCCGCCGCGGCGTTGTCTTTCCGGCCGAATACGGTCATGCCGCGCCACCGCGCCGTCGCGGCCGAATGGCTGGCCCGTGGCGGGATCGCGGCAGAGCCGTCGGCCATTGCCATCACCAACGGCGCCACCCCCGCGATCACCGCCGCCCTGATGAGCGTGGTGCCGCCCGGTTCGGGCCTTGCGGCCGAGGCGCTGACCCATCACATGCTGATGCCGCTTTGCGGCTATCTGGGGATCCATCTTGAGGGTATCGCCATCGACGACCAGGGAATGCGGCCCGAGGCGTTGGATGAGGTTGCGCGCAAGGGCATGATAAGATGCGTTTATTTGCAACCCTCGGTGATCAATCCGCTGGCCTCCCTGATGGGGGGCGAACGCCGCGCGGCGCTGGTCGAGGTGGCGCGGCGCCATGACCTTGCGATCATCGAGAACGATATCCTGAACGAGCTGATCGAAGACCGCCCCGCACCGATCGCGGCCCTCGCGCCCGAACGGACGCTGCATATCAACGGTTTCACCAAGATTACCGTGCCGGGGCTGCGGCTGGCCTATCTTTCGGCGCCCGCGCGCCATGCCACGGCGGTGGCCAACCGTCACCTCGTGGCGAACTGGATGGCGACCGCGCCGATGGTCGAACTGCTGGATCACTGGATCGCGGATGGCACGGTGGACCAGCTGATCGCCGTGCAGCGCGCGGCCCTTGCCGAACGCCATGCGATCTGCCGCGAGATCCTGCCCGGCGCCACGCAGGGCCTTCATCCGCAGGCCCTGCACATGTGGTTGCGCCTGCCCGAGAACTGGAGCGAAGAGGCCTTCGTCGCCCAGGCGCGCCGGCGCGGCGTGGCCATCGCCGCCGGAAGCGCCTTCCGCGCAACCGAAAAGGGGCGGCACGAGGCGGTGCGGATCTCGCTTGGCTCTACGTCGTCGGAAGAGCTGCGCCACGGATTGCGGATCGTGGCGGGGGTTCTGCACGAGGAACCCGAGGTCCTGCTGCCCGCGATCTGACTTGCTTTCAGAAAAATTGTCATGATATTATTTACCAAATTGACATGATTTGTCGCCCGGTCAATTCTGTGCCCGTCCAGCCTTGGGGGAACGAAATTGAGCGCGCCGATCATCCGCATCGATAATCTCGACAAGTCATTCGGAACGCTGAAGGTCCTGAACGGGCTCAGCTTCGATGTGATGCCGGGCGAGAAGCTGGCGCTGATCGGGCCGTCGGGCTCGGGTAAGACCACGATCCTGCGCATCCTGATGACGCTGGAAACCATCAGCGGCGGGCATATCGAGGTTTGCGGAGAGCAGCTTTACCACATGCAGAAGGGCGGGCGCGAAGTGCCTGCGGACGAAGCCCACCTGCACAAGATGCGCGCCCATATCGGCATGGTGTTTCAGCACTTCAACCTGTTTCCCCACAAATCGGTGCTCGACAACATCACGCTGGCGCCGATCCTGACCAAGGGCGAGCCGAGGGCCAAGGCCGAGGCGCGCGGCATGGAACTGCTTGAGATGGTCGGGCTGGCAGACAAGGCCCGCGCGATGCCGTCGCAGCTTTCGGGCGGGCAGAAGCAGCGCGTGGCGATCGCGCGGGCGCTTGCCTTGCAGCCGCGCATCATGCTGTTCGACGAGGTGACCTCGGCGCTGGACCCCGAGCTTGTCGAAGAGGTGCTTCTGGTGATGAAGCGCCTTGCCAGTGAAACCGACATGACGATGCTTCTGGTGACGCATGAGATGGGCTTTGCCCATGAATTCGCCGACCGGGTGCTGTTCTTCGACAAGGGCCATATCGTCGAACAGGGCCCGCCGGGGCAGATCTTCACCAACCCCACGCATGAACGCACCCAGACCTTCCTGCGCAAGATCATCGCAGCCGGTCACCGCGTCTGAACAACCAACACAACAACAGCGAGGAACCCATGAAAAAACTTCTTCTTACCGTGGCCATCCTGGCGGCGCCGCTGCCCGCCCTGGCCGACAAGCTCGAAGACCTCAAGGCGCAGGGCTTTGCCCGGATCGCCATCGCCAACGAGCCGCCCTTTACCGCGGTTGCCGCCGATGGCACCGTGTCGGGCGCGGCCCCCGATGTCGCGCGCGAGATCTTCAAGCGCCTCGGCGTGCCGGAAGTCGTGGCCTCGATCTCGGAATATGGCGCGATGATCCCCGGCCTTCAGGCCCGCCGCCACGACGTGATCACCGCGGGGCTGTTCATGAAGCCCGAGCGTTGCGCCGCCGTGGCCTATTCCGAGCCGGTCCTGTGCGACGCCGAGGCCTTCCTTCTGCCCAAGGGCAACCCCAAGGGGTTCCAGTCCTATGCCGATATCGCGGCCGATCCCGAGGCGACGATCGGCGCGCCCGGCGGCGGCACCGAAGAGAAGCTGGCCCTTGAGGCCGGCGTGCCGCGCGACCGGGTGATCGTCGTGCCGGACGGCCAGTCGGGGCTGAAGATGGTGCAGGACGGCCGGATCGATGTCTATTCGCTGCCGGTTCTGTCGATCTCGGACCTGCTGGCGAAGGCGGGCGATGACAGCCTCGAGATGGTCGCCCCCGTGGTCGGCGCGCCGGTCTATTGCGATGGCGCGGCCTTCAACAAGGACGATACCGCCCTGCGCGATGCCTTCGACGTGGAGCTGGCCAAGATGAAGGAATCGGGCGAGTTCGCCGCCATCGTCGAGCCGTATGGCTTCTCGGCCGCGGCGGCCATGTCCACCTCGCGCGCGGCGCTTTGCGGCGAGTGATCTGACGGGGCGGCCCGGCCGGACCGGGCCGCCTTTTCACAAATCGAACGGAAAAGCAGAAGAACATGGGCGACTGGGGCGGCTATCTTTCCCTTATCCTGCAAGGTGCGCTGGTCACGATAAAGCTGACCGTGCTCGGCTCGGCCCTTGCGCTGGTCATGGCCTTTGTCGCGGGGCTGGGCCGTGTGTCCCGGTTCGCGGTGCTGCGCGCCCTGGCCACGACCTATATCGAGTTCTTCCGCGGCACCTCGATCTTCGTGCAGTTGTTCTGGGTCTATTTCGTGCTGCCCTTCGCGGGCTTCACGCTGACGCCCTTGCAGGCGGGGGTGATGGCGCTGGGGCTGAACGTGGGCGCCTATGGTGCCGAGGTGGTGCGCGGCGCGATCCTGTCGGTGCCGCGCGATCAGTATGAGGCCTGCATCGCCGTCAACCTGACCCGGTTCCAGCGCATGCGCCATGTGATCCTGCCGCAGGCGCTGCCCCTGATGCTGCCGACCTTCGGCAACAACGCGATCGAGCTTTTGAAGGCCACCGCGGTGGTTTCGCTGATCTCGCTCAGCGACATGACGTTCCAGGCGCAGGTGGTAAGGGCGCAGACCGGCAGCACGATGGTGCCCTTCGTCACGATCCTGGTGCTGTATTTCCTGATGTCTCTGGCAATCTCGCGGGGGATCCGGGCGCTTGAGGCGCGTGTGACCCGTGGTCTGGATGGGGTGAGGTAAGCCATGCAATGGGATTGGGCTTTCGTCTGGCAGATCATGCCGACCCTGCTTCAGGGGCTGAAGCTGACGCTGATCATCACGCTTCTCGCCTCGGTCGTGGCGATGGTGCTGGGCCTTGTCTTTGCGATCCTGCGCCGGTCGTCGGTGCCTGCCGTGTCGCGCACGACCGGCGCGGTGGTCGAGTTCATTCGCGGCACCCCGCTTCTGGTGCAGCTCTATTTCATCTTCTACGTCCTGCCCGATATCGGTATCCGCCTGCCCGCGCTTGTGGCCGGGGTGATCGGCATGGGGCTGCACTATGCCACCTATACCGCCGAGGTCTATCGCGGCGGGATCGAGAATGTCGCCAAGGGCCAGTGGGAGGCCGCGCGCGCCACCAACCTCACGATGCGCCAGACCTGGGTGCATGTGATCATCCCGCAGGCCGTGCCGCCGATGATCCCCGCCCTGGCCAACTACCTGATCGCCATGTTCAAGGAAACGCCGCTTCTGTCGGCCATCACCGTGCTTGAGCTGATGAACCAGGCCAAGTCGGTCGCCAATTCCTCTTACCGCTATATCGAGCCGATGACGCTGGTGGGCGTGTTCTTCCTGATCATGAGCCTGATTTCGGTGGTGCTTCTGCGCGGCCTCGAGGCCCGTTTCGGGAGGCTTGGAAAATGAGCCCGCTGCGGATTTCGCCGGTTGCACCGCGCCTTGAGGCGCGCCCTGTCCGCCATCGCATCGGCCTTGTGGCGCTTGCCACCGATCACACGACCGAGCCCGATTTCGCGCGCATCCTGTCGCCGCGCGGGATCGGCGTCTATGTCAACCGCGTGCCCTATGCCAACCCCGTCACGCCCGAGACCCTGCGCGCGATGGAGCCTGCCCTGACCGAGGGCGCGCGCCTGATCCTGCCCGATGAGGCGCTGGACGCCGTGGTTTACGGCTGCACCTCGGCCTCGGTGGTGATCGGTGAGGGCGCGGTGCGCGATGCGATCCGGCGCGGCAAGCCGGGGGTGCATGTCATCACGCCGGTTTCGGCCACGCTTGCGGGGCTGCGCGCGATGGGCGCGCGGCGGATCTCGGTGCTGACGCCCTATACGCGGGCCACGTCCGAGCCGATGGCGCGGCTGTTCGAGGAAACGGGGTTCGACCTGGCCCGCTTCACCTGCCTCGACATGCAGGACGACCGGGAGATGGCGCGGATCGGCCCGGACTCGATCGTGGAGCTTGCGCGGGAAGCCATGGCGCCGGGATCGGAGGCGCTGTTCATTTCATGCACGGCGGTGCGCGCGGCGGGCGTGATCGACCGGATCGAGGCGGCAACCGGCGCGCCCGCGATCAGCTCGAACTATGCGGCCGCATGGGCGGTGCTGCGCCATCTGGGTGACCCGGGGCCGGGCGCGCCCGGCCATCTGATGACCCTTCCGGCAGCAGGTGCGGCATGAGCGCGGGCGTCGATCTTGCCGCGATCCGTGCGGCGGCGGCGCGGATCGCGCCCCATATCCGGATCACGCCGGCCATGCCCGACCCGGTGCTGAGCGGTCGGCTGGGCCAGCCTGTCACGCTCAAGCTTGAACACCGGCAGGAAACCGGCGCATTCAAGCTGCGAGGCGCCACCAACGCGGTGCTGAGCCTGCCCGAAAAGGTGCTTGCGCGCGGGGTGGTGACGGCCTCGACCGGCAATCACGGGCGGGCCATGGCCCATGCGGCGCGGGCGCGGGGCGCGCGCGCGGTGGTGTGCCTGTCGCGCCTGGTGCCCGCCAACAAGGTCGCCGCGATCCGCGCCCTTGGCGCCGAGGTGCGGATCGTCGGCGAAAGCCAGGACGCGGCGATGGAAGAGGTCGCCCGCGCGGTCGCGCATGACGGCATGGCCGAGATCCCGCCCTTCGATCATCCGGACGTGGTGGCGGGGCAGGGCACGCTCGGGCTGGAAATCGTGGGCCGGTGCCCTGCGGTGGAAACCGTTCTGGTGCCGCTTTCGGGGGGGGGTCTGGCCGCCGGTGTCGCGGCCGCCGTCAAGGCGCTGCGCCCCGGCGTCCGGGTGATCGGCATCAGCATGGAGCGTGGCGCGGCCATGGCCGCAAGCCTTGCCGCGGGCCATCCCGTCGCCCTGCGCGAGATGCCGACGCTGGCCGACAGCCTTGGCGGCGGGATCGGCGCCCGGAACGCGCTGACCTTCGCCATGTGCCGCGCGCTTCTGGACGATGTGGTGCTTCTGAGCGAGGCCGAGATCGCCGAGGGGATCCGCCACATGCACCGCGTCACGGGCGATGCCGTCGAAGGGGCCGCCGCGGTGGGCGCGGGCGCGCTTCTGGCGGGCAAGGTCGCGCCGGTGGGCGAAACCCTCGTCATCTCGTCGGGCTGCAATATCGAGCCCGCCTTGCACGCGCGCATCATGGCCGGTGCCAACAGCCTTGAGGATGCCCCATGAGACCGCCGATCACCGTTCTGACCGAGACCGACCTGCGCGCGCTGATGCCACTTGACGCCGCGGCAGTCGACTGCATCGAGGATGCCTTCCGCGCCCTTGCGACCAAGCCCGTGGCGATGCCGCCGGTCCTGCGGCTGGATATTCCCGAGCATCGCGGAGAGGTGGATGTGAAAACGGCCTATATTCCGGGGCTCGACAGTTTTGCGATCAAGATCAGCCCCGGCTTTTTCGGCAACCCCGCGATCGGCCTGCCCTCGACCAATGGCATGATGGTGGTGCTGTCGGCGCAGACCGGACTGGTGCAGGCGCTGCTTCTGGACAATGGCTATCTGACCGATCTGCGCACCGCCGCGGCGGGGGCCGTCGCGGCGCGCCATCTGGCCCGCCCCGATGCGGCGGTGGCCGCCATCCTGGGCGGCGGCATGCAGGCCGAGATGCAGTTGCGCGCGCTGATGCTGGTGCGTCCGCTGCGCGCGGCGCGGATCTGGGCGCGCGATACGGGGCGGGCGGGGCGGCTTGCGGCGCGGCTTGATCTTGGGATCCCCGTCATAGCCACGGCCAGCGTCGCCGAGGCGGTGCGCGGCGCCGATGTGATCGTGACCACGACGCCCGCCGAAAAGCCGATCCTGCATGCCGATCTGGTCGCGCCGGGCCAGCATGTCACCGCCATGGGCTCGGATGCCGAGCACAAGAACGAGATCGACCCCGCCCTTGTCGCCCGCGCCACCTATGTCGCCGACCGCCTGTCGCAGACCCGCCGCCTGGGCGAGCTGCACCACGCCATCGCCGCGGGGCTTGTGGCGCCGGATGCGGTTTTCCCCGAACTGGGCCAGATCGTGGCCGGGCAGGTGCCGGGGCACACGGATGCCCGCGCCATCACGCTGGCCGACCTGACCGGGACGGGCATTCAGGATACCGCCATTGCGGCACTGGCGCTTGCGCGCGCGCAGGCCGCAGGGGCGGGGCAAACGTTCAACATGTGACGGGCATCGCCCCCAGGAGGCATCGGAAATGTCTGAAGTGGAACTGAAATTCAGCCGGGCGGAATATGACGCCCGGCTGGAGAAGACGCGCAAGGCGATGGAGGCGAAGGGGGTCGATCTGCTGATCGTCACCGACCCGTCCAACATGAACTGGCTGACCGGCTATGACGGCTGGTCCTTCTATGTGCATCAATGCGTGGTCGTCCCCCCGACCGGAGAGCCGATCTGGTATGGCCGCGGGCAGGATGCGAACGGCGCCAGGCTGACCGCCTATCTGAAGCACGAGAGCATCATCGGCTATCCCGACCATTATGTGCAATCGACCGAGCGGCACCCGATGGACCTGCTCGCGCAGATCCTGGCCGACAAGGGCTTCGGCACCGCCCGCATCGGCGTCGAGATGGACAATTACTGGTTCACCGCCGCCGCCTTTGCCAGCCTTGTCAAGCACCTGCCGGATGCGCGCTTTTCGGATTGTACCGCTCTGGTGAACTGGCAGCGCGCCTGCAAGAGCCCGCAAGAGATTGCCTATATGCGCAATGCCGCGCGGATCGTCGAAAAGATGCACGCGCGCATCCTCGACAAGGTCGCGCCCGGCATGCGCAAATGCGACCTCGTGGCCGAGATCTACGATGCGGGCATCCGGGGCACCGACGGGATGGGCGGGGATTATCCCGCGATCGTGCCGCTTCTGCCGTCGGGGCGGGATGCCTCGGCCCCGCATCTGACATGGGACGACAGGCCCATGCAGAACGGCATGGGCACCTTCTTCGAGATCGCGGGCTGCTATCACCGCTATCATGTGCCGCTGTCGCGCACGATCTTTCTGGGCAAGCCCACGCAGGAATTCCTGGATGCCGAAAAGGCCACGCTCGAGGGGATGGAGGCCGGCCTTGCCGCCGCGAAGCCGGGCAATACCTGCGAGGATATCGCGCGCGGCTTCTTCGACGTTCTGGCGAAATACGGGATCATCAAGGACAACCGCACCGGCTATGGCATCGGCGTCAGCTATCCGCCGGACTGGGGCGAGCGCACGATGTCGCTGCGGCCGGGCGACAGGACCGTGCTGCAACCGGGCATGACCTTCCATTTCATGACCGGGCTCTGGCTGGAGGAGATGGGCCTCGAGATCACCGAATCCATCCTGATCACCGAGACCGGCGTCGAATGCCTGGCCGATGTGCCGCGCAAGCTGTTCGTGAAGGACTAGGCGATGTTGCAGCAACAACTGGTTCCCTCGCCCGTCTCGGCGACGGTGGATTTCGCGGCCGAAGGCATCAGCCACGGTTTCCTGCGCCTGCCCTACAGCCGCGACGATGCGGCATGGGGGTCGGTCATGATCCCGATCACCGTGGTCAAGAACGGCGAGGGGCCGACCGCCCTCGTGACCGGGGCCAATCACGGCGACGAATACGAAGGCCCGATCGCGCTTTTCGATCTGGCCGCCAGCATTCGCGCTGCCGATGTCACCGGGCGCATCATCATCATTCCGGCGATGAACTACCCCGCCTTTCAGGCCGCGACCCGGACCTCTCCGATCGACAGGGGCAACCTGAACCGCAGCTTTCCGGGCCGCCCCGACGGCACGGTGACGGAAAAGATCGCGGATTATTTCCAGCGCGTCCTGCTGCCCATGGCCGATGTCGTGCTTGATTTCCACTCGGGCGGCAAGACGCTGGATTTCCTGCCTTTCTGCGCGGCGCATGTGCTGACCGACAAGATGCAGGAGGCGCGCGCATTCGATCTGGTGCGGGCCTTCGGCGCACCCTACTCGGTCAAGATGCTCGAGATCGACGCGGTGGGCATGTATGACACCGCCGCCGAAGAGATGGGCAAGATCTTCGTCACGACCGAACTGGGCGGCGGCGGCACGGCAAGCGCGCGCACCGCGCAGATCGCCGTGCGCGGCGTGCGCAACGTGCTGATCGCGGCGGGCGTTCTGGCGGGCGCGCCCGCGCCGCAGCCGACGCAATGGCTCGATATGCCCGATGGCGATTGCTTCACCTTCGCCGAGGATGCGGGCCTGATCCAGTTCCTTGCCGATCTGGGCGATCTGGTCGAGAAGGATCAGCCCATCGCGCGGATCTTTTCGGTCGCGCGCACCGGGATCGCGCCGGTCACGCTGCGGGCGCGCCGCGCGGGGCTGTTCACCGCGCGGCATTTTCCGGGGCTGGTGAAGCCCGGCGATTGCGTGGCGGTGATCGCGGTCGAGATCGACGAGTGAACCCCGGCGCGCCCCTTTGCCGGGGCGCCCCGGCCTATCCGGGCGGGAAGGTCGCGTGCCAGCGATCAAGGAAGCGCGCGCGCTTTTCCCGGTCGAGGCCAAGCAGCAGCACCGGTGACAGCGGGATCTGGCGCACCACAAGGTCATCCTCGTCCGCGAGGGTCTCGATGATCAGGTTGCTGTCTTGCAGCGCAACCCGGCCGGGCGCGGAGAGCAGGAAATCCACAAGCGCCGTGCCGTCCTGCGGATTTGCCGCGTCCTTCGGGATCATCGCGGCGCGCGACAGCACCAGCGTGTAATCCTGCGGCGCCACCACGGCCAGGTCGGGGTTTTGCGCGGCGCGCGACAGCGCGTAGGAGCCAAGGACGTTATAGGCCATGACGAAGCTGCCGTCGGCCACGCCGTCGATGATCTCGGCCGAGCAGCATGTGGCGATCGCGCCCGACCGTCCGAAGGCCTCCAGCAGGCTGCCGAAGGTGGTGGCCTGCTGCGAATCCACGAAGGCGAACAGATAGCCCAGGCCCGACGCCTCGATGTCATAGGTTGCCACCCGGCCGACATAGCGGCTCTCGGCCGGGCGCAGCAGGTCGATCAGGTCGAACCGGGTCTGCGGGGCCTCGGCTGGCGGCACGAAGGTGCGGTTGTAGACGATGACGGCGGGTTCGCGGGTGATGCCGAAGATCTCGTCGCGCCAGTTCAGACCGGCGGGCAGGGCGGCGGTGGCCTCTGACCGGTGGACCTGCGCGCAGCCGTCGTTCACCAGTTTCACAAGCTGGTCCACGGAAGAGCTGATCAGCAGGTCGGCGGCGTCCTTCCGTTCCGCGCAGGCCTGCGCCGCGCGTTCGTAAAGATCGTTCGAGGCCCATTGTTCATAGTCGATCCCGAGGCCTGGCTCGGTCCGGGCGAACAGTTCGAGCACCGGGGCGAAGGCCGCGATGTCGGTCGTGCTGCGGATCAGCAGGCGGCGGGCGGGTTCGGCCGCGCCGAAGTGCGCCACGGCTTCGGGCACGGGCGTGGCCAGGGCGGTGCCGCAGGCCAGCACAAGCGCCATTGCGGGGATGAAGGGGGGTTTCATGGCGCGCCCTCCTCCGGCGTGCGGATCGAGATTGCCGCCTCGAAGCCGCCCTCGGGGGGGCGGCGGAACGACAATGCGCCGCCATGCGCCTGCGCGACCGAATGCACGATGGCCAGCCCCAGCCCCGCGCTTCCGGCCGACACGCCGCTGCGGCTGGCAAAGCGGCGCCCGGCATCGGCCCATTCGCCCTCGGGCGGGCCCGGGCCTTCGTCGCGCACCGCGATTTCCGCCCCGCCGGGCGTGGGGCCGACGCGCACCGAAACGGGCGGCAGGCCATGGCGCAGGGCATTGCCGATCAGGTTCTTGCAGGCCTCGCTCAGCGACAGCGCGTCCCCGGTGGCGGGCACCGGCTCTTCGGGCAGTTCCAGCAGGATGCTGCTGCCCTGCAAGGCGGGGTCCTGGTCCATCTCGTCGACCGCGCGCATCGCCACGCGGCGCAGATCCAGCTTTTCGGGGGCCGTTGCCTCGGCGCGGTGGATGATCATCGCATGGCTCAGCAGCTGGTCGGTCAGCCGGCTGAGGTTGATCGAGCGGCGGTGGATGCGCTCCACGATCTGGGCGCGCCGCCGGGGGTCGGTTTCCTCGGCGGCCAGTTCGGCCTGCGCGCGGATGGCCGCGACCGGCGTGCGCAACTGGTGCGAGGCATCCGCGATCAGCACCTTCATCGTGTCGATCTGCCGGTCCAGCCGCCCCATGAAGCGGTTGATCGCATCGACAAGGCCGCCCACCTCGCGCGGGACGGCAAGGTCGATCGGGGTCAGGTCGCGCGGGGTGCGGCTCATCAGTCCCTCTTCGATGCGCCGCAGCGGCTTCAGCCCGGCCCGCACCGCAAGGATCGCAAGCGCCGCCATCAAAAGCGCCACCGCCCCCACAAGGATCAGCGCGTTTTGCGTGATTTCGCGCGTAAGGGCGGTGCGGGCCTGCGTCGTCTGCCCGACGATCGCGCGCACCGTGCCGCTGAAGGCGCGTTCGGCAAAGCGCCGCTTGGCAACGGCGAACCGGGCGGGTTCGCCGTCGATGGTGCCGCGAAAGAAGGTCTGCTCGGTCGCCGGGGGCAGCACGTTGTCATATCCGGTCAGCAACTCTCCCTCGGGGCCGAGGACGGCATAGGTGACGCGGTCGTCCGGGGCGAGGGCAAGCAGTTCGAAGGCCGACAGGGGAATGTCGACCCCGACCCGCCCGTCGCGCAGCGTGGTGGCCGCGGCGATCTGGTTGGCCGCCCCGATCAGCAACTGGTCGTAGGATCGGTCCGCCGCCGCCCGGCCATAGGCCAGTGCCGCCACCGCCACCGCGATGCCGCCCCCCGCGAACAGCAGCACGAGGACAAGCGCAAGGCGCCGCGCGATCGAGGGCCGGCGCGTGGGGTCAGGCATCGGCGATCATCTGGTATCCCAGCCCGCGCAGGGTCTTGATCGTCACGCGGCTGCCCTCCAGCTTGCGGCGCAGGCGGGCCATGTAGATCTCGACCGCGTTCATGCCCACCTCGTCCTCGTTGAACGAGAACATGTATTCGTAGATCCGCTCTTTCGAGATGACGCGCCCGCGGCTGGCCAGAAGCGCCTCGAGAAGGCTCAGCTCGCGCCGGGTCAGCTGCACGGGAACGCCGTCGATCTGAAGGTCCTGCCCGGCGGGATCGAACCGCAGTCCGGCGAATTCGATCACCGGGGCGCGGTCCGGCCCCTGCCTGCGGGCAAGCGCGCGCACCCGCGCATGCAGTTCGCGCAGATCGAAGGGCTTGACCATGTAATCGTCGGCGCCCTCGTCCAGAAGCGACACCCGGTCCTCGATCTTGGAGCGGGCCGAAAGCATCAGCACCGGCGTGGGCAGCGCGGCGGCCCGGATCGCGTGCAGAAGATCCTTGCCGTTGCCATCGGGCAGGCCGATGTCAAGGATCACCACGTCATAGCTTTGCACCGCGATGCAATCGGCCGCGCGGGCAAGGGTGCTGACATGATCCACCGCATCGCCGCGCCGGGCAAAGCTTTCGCAGACCGCGCCCGCGACATCCTCGGTATCTTCGACGAGCAGAACCCTCATCGGCTTCCTCCCAGAGCCGGCGGCGATACGCCTGTTTCGCAACATCTTACGACTGCTTGGCGCCGGGCGGAAGCCTTGCCGCGGCGGCCGCCGCCCTTCTGACAGTTTCACGAAAGATTCGCCGGGTAGAAAAGCCCATTCCGGTCTGGCCAAGGCCCGCGCCGGACGCAGCTGAGACAATTGGAGGACATCTCGATGCTGATCACCAACACCATCCGTTCGGGCTTTGCCCTGCTTGCGACCACCGCCGTCCTGGCGACGCCGGTCCTTGCGTTCGAGCCCGGCCAGACCGAGTGCATCGCCCCGGCAAACCCCGGCGGCGGCTGGGACTTCACCTGCCGCCAGGTCGGCAAGACGTTGCAGGATCTCGGGCTGATCCCCGGCACCATGCAGGTCACGAACCTTGCCGGCGGCGGCGGCGGCGTGGCCTATGCCGAGGTCGTCAACAAGCGCAACGACAACAACGACCTGATCGTCGCGGCCTCGACCTCGACGGCCACGCGCCTGGCCCAGGGGGCCTTCCCCGGCAACACGCAGGATCAGGTCCGCTGGCTTGGTGCGGTCGGTGCGGATTACGGCATCATCGCGGTGGCCAAGGACAGCCCGGTCAACACCCTGCCCGAGCTGATGGACATGCTCAAATCCGACCCGACCAAGGTGTCGATCGCGGGCGGTTCGGCCGTTGGCGGCTGGGATCACCTCAAGGTGCTGATCGCGGCCGACAAGGCCGGCGTCGATGACCTGCGCACCGTCAAATACGTTGCCTTCGATGGCGGCGGCGAGGCGGTGACGCAGCTTCTGGCCGGTTCGGTCCAGGCCTTCACCGGGGATGCGTCCGAAGCCAAGGGTTTTGTCGATTCCGGCGACATCAAGGTCATCGCGGTTCTGGCGCCCGAACGGCTCGAGGGCGATTTCGCCCAGTTCCCGACCGCGGTCGAGCAGGGCATCGACGCCGTCGGCGCCAACTGGCGCGGCTTCTACGGCCCCGGCGGCATGTCCGACGAGGCCTATGACTACTGGGTCCAGAGCATCGACACGGTCTATGATTCGGATGAATGGAAGGCCGTGATGGCGCAAAACGGCATCGCGCCGCTTGATGTCAGCGGCGCCGAGTTCCAGGCCTTCGTCGCGGATTCCATCGCCGGCATCCAGGAAATCTCGCGCGAGATCGGCCTGATCCAGTAACCCCACGCAAAACGGGGCGGCCCGCCACGGAACGGGCTGCCCCGATCACGCACCAACCCAGGGAGGAAACCATGGGAGACCGCATTTTCGGCGGGCTCGGGCTCGCGCTCGCCGCCTTCTTCATCTGGCAGGCCACGCAGATCCAGCTGAGTTTCATCTCTGATCCGGTCGGGCCGCGGACCTTTCCCATCATCATCGGCGTTCTGCTGGGCCTGTCGAGCCTTGCGATGATCCTGCGCCCCGACGCAAAGCCGCAATGGCCGCCGCTGGGCCGGCTGGCCGAGATCGGCATGGCCGTCGCGGTGCTTCTGATCTACGCCTATGCGCTGCCGCAGGTGGGGTTCGTCATCGCCACCGCGCTGACCGCGGCCTTCCTCAGCTGGCGGCTGGGAACGCATCCCCTTCAGGCGATCCTGGCGGGTATCGCCACCTCGCTTGGCATCTATGTCGTCTTTCACCTGATCCTCGGCCTGTCGCTTGCCGAAGGTCCGCTCGGGTTCT
Organism: uncultured Paracoccaceae bacterium; assembly: GCA_937863185.1. Lineage (GTDB taxonomy): Bacteria > Pseudomonadota > Alphaproteobacteria > Rhodobacterales > Rhodobacteraceae > CALMEG01. The sequence continues at coordinate 15,268 of CALMEG010000148.1, forward strand.
GAGGAGATCGCAATGGACGCCCTTTCTTCGCTTGTCGACGGCTTCTCCGTCGCGCTCAGCTTCCAGAACCTCGCGCTGGCATTCGTCGGCTGTTTCCTTGGCACGATCATCGGTGCGCTGCCGGGCCTTGGCCCGTCGAACGGCGTGGCGATCCTGATCCCGCTGGCGTTCTCGCTGGGGCTGGATCCCACGGCGGCGCTGATCCTGCTGACCAGCGTCTATTACGGCGCGATGTATGGCGGGCGGATCTCGTCGATCCTGCTGAACATTCCGGGCGACGAGCCGGCGCTGATGACCACGCTTGACGGCTATCCCATGGCCCGGCAGGGCCGCGCGGGCGAGGCGCTTTCGCTTTCGGGGGTGGCCTCGTTCGTGGGCGCCTTCTTCGCCACATGGGGGCTGGTGTTTCTTGCCCCGCAGCTGGTCAAGGTCGCGCTGCTGTTCGGCCCGGCCGAGTATTTCGCGCTGTTCGCGCTGGCCTTCGCCACGCTTGGCGGGATCTCGTCGACCAACCAGGCCAAGGCGGCCTTTGCCGCGGCGCTTGGCCTTGGCATCGCCATGATCGGCGTCGACGGCCAGACCGGCGTGCCGCGCTTCAGCTTCGGCGAAGTGCATCTTTACGACGGGATCGACTTCCTTGTCGCCATCGTGGGCCTCTTCGCACTGTCCGAGGGGTTCATCTTCCTCGAACATCGCGGTGACCGCTCGGGCGAGGGGAAGCATGCGACCGTCACCATGGGGCGCATCACGCCCTCGTGGAAGATGCTGCGCTTCACCACGCCGGCCATGGCGCGCTCGACCGTGCTGGGCTTCATCGCGGGGGTCCTGCCTGGCGCGGGGGCGTCGCTGGGATCGTTCCTTGCCTATACGGCGGAAAAGCAGATCTCGGACAAGGACGGCACCTTCGGCAAGGGCGATCCGCGCGGCGTGGCCGCCCCCGAGGCGGGCAACAACGCAGCGGCCGGCGGCGCGCTGGTCCCGATGCTTGCGCTTGGGGTTCCCGGTTCGGGCACCACGGCGGTTCTGCTGGCGGTGCTTCTTGCGCTCAACATCACGCCGGGGCCGCTTCTCTTCACCCAGAACCCCGATGTGGTCTGGGGCCTGATCGCGGCGCTGTTCATCGGCAACATCATGCTTCTGGCGATGAACATCCCTATGGTGGGCATGTTCGCGCGGGTGCTGATGATCCCGCCGAAATTCCTGATGCCGATCGTCGCCATGATTTCCTTTGTCGGGATCTACGGGATCTCGGGCTCGACCTTCGACCTGGTGGTCATGGTGATCTTCGGGGTTCTCGGCTGGGTGCTGCGCAAGCTGGACGTGCCGCTGGTTCCGGTGATCCTCGGCACGCTTCTGGGCAACCTGATGGAGGCCAACCTGCGCCGCGCCATGACGATCTCGGACGGCGACTGGGGCGTGCTGTTCGGCTCGCCTCTGGCGATCGGGCTGTGGACGGTGGCCTTCGTCGGCTTCGTGCTGCCGATCATCGTGGGCAAGCGGCTGAAGAAGCGCATCCACATGGCCAAGGAAGAGGCAAGCTCGATCACCGACTGAGACCTGCCCCGGACGCAAACCATACCGGCCCTTTTCGTTCCCGCGAAAAGGGCCGGTTTTCTTTGGTCCCGATGGTGACGCAGCGGCAAGATGTCTCTTTGCGCCCGATCATGGTGGAAATCATCCCCGATCCGCTACATTCTGCGGGTGCAAGATCCGCGCGGTTTTCGCCGCATGCCGCCCCTGTCACGTTCAACGCCGAAAGCCCGCAAGCCGCATGAAACACCTTCGCCTCCTTGTTGCCGTCGTCGCGCTTCTGGCGGCGCTTGCCGCCATCGCCTGGACGGTCTGGAGCCACAATGCCAACCGCCTCCCCGAGGGCTTTGCCGCAGGCAACGGCCGGGTCGAGGCCGACCAGATCGACATCGCCACCCGTTCGGCCGGCCGCGTGGCCGAGATCCGCGTGAGCGAGGGCGATCTGGTGCAGAAGGGCGATGTGCTGGCCGTCATGGACACGCGCGAGCTTGAGGCCCAGATGGCGCGGGCCGAGGCCGATACCCGCCGCGCCGAAAGCCAGGTCGAAGAGGTGCGCGCCCTGATCGCGCAGCGGCAGGCGCAGCTTGCCCTGGCGCAGGACGAATTCACCCGCGCCTCGGAACTTGCCGGGCGCGGTGTCGGATCGCAGGCGGTGTCGGATCAGAAGAAATCGCAGCTTGCCACTGCCGAGGCCGCACTGAACGCCGCCGTCGCACAGCTCAATTCGGCCGAACGCGGTGTCGATGCCGCGCAGGCGCTGGTGGTGCAATACAAGACCCAACTGGCCGATGCGACGCTGGTCGCGCCGGTTCTGGGGCGGGTGCTTTACCGTCTTGCCCAGCCCGGAGAGGTTCTGGGTGGGGGCGGCAAGGTGATGACGATCCTCGATCTGAGCCAGGTCTACATGGAGGTCTTCCTGCCCGCCGAGGACAGCATGCGCACCGCGATCGGCGCCGAGGCGCGCATCCGCCTTGACAGCGTGCCCTATGCGATCCCGGCCTATGTCAGCTTCGTCTCGCCCGAGGCGCAGTTCACCCCGAAAACCGTCGAGACCGAGCAGGAGCGGGAAAAGCTGATGTTCCGCGTCAAGGTGCGCCTGCCCGAAGAGCTGGTCCGGGCCAATATCGAACAGGTCAAGACGGGGCTGCGCGGGATGGCCTATATCCGGCTGCCATCCTCGGCCGAAACGCCCTGGCCGGCCGAGTTCGTGGGCCAGCCCATTCCCCCCGGCGTGCTTGCGGACGAATAGGCGCGCCCGCCCGTGTCCGCCCCGCCCCCCATCGCCAGCCTGAAGGCCGTCACGCACCGCTATGGCAAGGTGCTGGCGCTTGACGACGTGACGCTCGATCTGCCGGCAGGGCGGATGCTGGGGCTGATCGGCCCGGACGGGGTGGGCAAGTCGACGCTTCTGGGGCTGGTGGCGGGCGCGCGCCGGATCCAGGGCGGAGAGGTGCGCACCCTTGACGGCCCGATGTCCGACCGGCGCCACCGCGAGGCGGCCTTCCAGCGCATCGCCTACATGCCGCAGGGGCTTGGCAAGAACCTCTATATGGAACTGAGCGTCACGGAGAACCTCGATTTCTTCGCCCGCCTGTTCGGCCATGGCGCCGAGGAGCGGGCCCGCCGGATCGGGCGGCTGCTGAAGGCCACGGGGCTTGATCCCTTTCCCGACCGCCCGGCGGGGAAGCTGTCGGGCGGGATGAAGCAGAAGCTTGGCCTGTGCTGCGCGCTGATCCACGATCCTGACCTGCTGATCCTCGACGAGCCCACGACCGGCGTCGATCCGCTGTCGCGCCGCCAGTTCTGGGACCTGATCGCGCAGATCCGCGCCGAGCGTCCCGAGATGTCGGTGCTGGTCTCGACCGCCTATATGGAAGAGGCCGAGCGCTTCGACTGGCTGGCCGCGATGAATGCGGGCCGCATCCTGGCCACCGGAACCCCGCAGGATCTGCGCACGCGCACCGGCATGGGCGATCTGGAGGCCGCCTTCGTGGCGCTTCTGCCCGCGGGCCGCGCGCAGGCGCAAACCCGGCAGGCCCCCTTGCCGGAACGGCCGCAGACCGATGGCCCGGTGATCGTGGCGCGCGGCCTGACGCGGCGTTTCGGCGATTTCACCGCCGTGCGCGATGTCAGCTTCGAGATCGACCGGGGCGAGATCTTCGGCTTTCTCGGCTCGAACGGCTGCGGCAAGACCACGACGATGAAGATGCTGACCGGGCTTCTGCCCCCCTCGGAGGGCGAGGCGCTGATCTTCGGCGCGCCGGTCGAGGCCAATGACGTGGCCGCGCGCGCCAATGTGGGCTTCATGTCGCAGAACTTCTCGCTTTACGGCGAGCTGACGGTGGCCGAGAACTTTCGCCTGCACGCCCGGCTCTACCACCTGCCGCCCGACATCGCGCGGGCGCGCATGCGCGAGCTGTTCGAGGAATTCGGCCTTTCGGCGCATGCCGACGCCCTTGCCCGCAGCCTGCCGCTTGGCCTGCGCCAGCGGCTGTCGCTGGCCTGCGCCGTGATCCATTCCCCCGAGATGCTGATCCTGGACGAGCCGACCTCGGGTGTGGACCCGGTGGCGCGCGACGAATTCTGGGATCTGCTGGAACGGTTGTCGCGGCGCGACGGGGTGACGATCTTCATCTCCACCCATTTCATGAACGAGGCGATGCGCTGCGACCGGATCTCGCTCATGCATGCGGGGCGGGTGCTGGGCTATGGCACACCGGAGGACCTTGCGCGGGAAAACGGCGCGCAATCGCTTGAGGAAACCTTCGTGCGCTATATCGGCGCGGCGCATGACGCACAGGATGCGCGCCCGGCCGCCACGCCGGCGGTCATTCACGACATCGCGGCGCAGCACCGGCCCGCGCGGGCGCCGGGCATGGCCGCGCTTGGGCGGCTTCTGGCGGTCAGTCGGCGCGAATTGCTTGAGGTCACGCGCGATCCGATCCGCCTGGCCTTCGCCTTCCTTGGCTCGATGGTGCTGATGCTTCTGTTCGCCTACGGCATTTCGACCGATACGACGGGGCTTCGCTTTGCCGCCTTCGATCAGGACCGCAGCCCCGAAAGCCGCGCCTATCTGGCGAATTTCGAAGGCTCGAACTATTTCGAGGAGATGCCCGAAGTCGCCAGCCTGCAAGAGCTGGAGGCGCGGATGATCGCGGGCGAGATCATGCTGGCGATCGAGATCCCGGCGGGGTTCGGGCGCGCGGTCACGACGGGCCGGGCCACAAGCGTCGCGGCCTGGATCGACGGCGCCAACACCTTCAGCGCCTCGGTGATCGAGGGCTATGTGCAGGGCGCCCATGCCGAATTCCTGCACGGGCGCGCCCGTGCGGCCGGGATGGACGATCAGGCGCAGCCCCTTGTGAATATCGAGCCGCGCTACCGCTACAACCCCAGCTACGAAAGCCTGATGGCGATGGCCCCGGCGGTGCCCGCGATCCTGCTGATGCTGTTCCCCGCGATCCTGATGGCCGTCAGCCTTTCGCGTGAGCGCGAGATCGGCACGATCACCAATTTCTACGTCACCCCGACCTCGCGGTTGCAATTCCTGCTGGGCAAGCAACTGCCCTATATCGGTATCGGCTTTGCCAACTGGCTGATCCTGACGGGGATGGCGGTCTTCCTGTTCGGCGTGCCGCTGAAGGGCAGCGCGTTCGCGCTTGCGCTTGGGGCGGTGTGCTATGTGGCGGCGGCCACCGGGTTCGGGCTGGTCGTGGCGGCGGTGGTGCGCAGCCAGGTCTCGGCGGTGTTTGCCACGATGATCCTTGCGATGATGCCCACGGTGCAGTTCTCGGGCCTCAACCAGCCGGTCTCGACGCTGGAGGGGGCCGCGCGGATCATGGGGCAGCTCTGGCCGGCGAACTATTTCATGCAGATGAGCGTGGGCGCCTTCAGCAAGGGGCTGAACTTCTGGATGCTGGCGCCCAATATCGTGCTGATCCTTGCCTTCGTGCCGGTATTCGTCGGGCTGGCCGCGTTGTTGCTGAAGAAACAGGAGGCGTAGGCGGATGCGGCACCTTTCGAACATCCTGTGGCTGACATGGAAAGAGCTTCTGTCGCTTTGGCGCGAACTTCTTCTTCTGCTGCTGGTGATCTATTCCTTCGGTCCGGGCATGTATATCGAAAGCTCGGCCAGCGGCGAGATGGTCAGCAAGGCCGCCGTGACCTTCGTCGACGAGGATCGCTCGGCGCTTAGCCGGGCGTTGCAATCGGCGCTCTATCCGCCCTATTTCCTGACGCCCCGCACGGCCGAGGCGGCCGAGGTCGACCGCCTGATGGACTGGGGCGAGACGGTTTTCGTGGTGATCGTTCCCGCCGGGTTCGAGGCCGATGTCCGGGCCGGGCGGCGCCCCTCGGTCCAGGTGAATATCGACGCGACCAAGACCATGCAGGCCAGCGTCGGCACCGGCTATCTGCTGGCCACGATCAACGCCGAGGTGGCGCGCTTCGCCGCGCGCGAGGATGTGGTGGCGGCCTCTCCGGTCGATCTGGTGCTGCGCCGTTCGTTCAATCCGGCGGGCAATTCGGTCTGGCTTGCGGCGATCTCCAGCCTGCTCAACCAGCTTTCGACGCTGACCATCATCCTGACCGGCGCCGCGCTGATCCGCGAACGCGAACACGGCACGATCGAGCATCTTCTGGTGATGCCCCTGAACGCGGTCGAGATTGCCATGGCCAAGATGATCGCCAATGCGCTTGTCGTGTTCGCGGCCTTCGTCTTTTCGCTGTTCGTGGTGGTCGAGGGGGCGCTGGCCGTGCCTTTCGCGGGCTCCGAGGCGCTGCTGCTGGCGGGCACGGCGATCTATATCTTCGCCGCCGCCGCGATCGGTATCCTGCTGGGCATCCTTGCGCGCACGATGGCGCAGTTCGCGCTGCTGATCATGCTGGTGATCATGCCGATCATGATCCTGTCGGGGGGCATGACGCCGATCGAAAGCCAGCCGCTCTGGCTTCAGCCGATCACATGGCTTCTGCCCTCGCGTCACTACATGGAATTCGCGGTGGCCATCACCTATCGCGGCGCGGGCCTTTCGGTGGTCTGGATCGAGTTCCTGTGGACCTTCCTTCTGGGCGCGGCGGTGCTGGCCGTCAGCCTGCTGATGTTCCGCAGGTCGGTTGCCGGAGGTTAGGCGCGCGGGCGGCGGCGGGCATAGTGTCGCAGAGGGCCGATCCCCGCCCGATACGGCCATGAAACCGTTGCGCCGCCGGTGCGATTGCCTCAAATGAACCCATGTGGAGGAAGGGCAATATCACGACCGGTCTGCGCGGTGTTCTTGCACCCGTTCTGGCGCTCTTGCTTGCGCTTCAGGTCTCGCTTGCGTTCTTTCCCACCACGCTCGATCCGACGGGCGCGCGGGTCCAGCTTGTGCTTTGCGGCCCCGACGGGCTGCGCACGGTATCGCTGAACCTGACCGATGGCAGCATCGACGACAGCCCCGCCCCCGAAATCACCGGGAAATGCCCGTTCTGCATTGTCGGCATCGCCGCCCTGTCCGGCCAGCCCGCGATGGATTTCGCACGGGCCGAGTTCCACGGCCTGCGTTTTGTCCCTGCCGCCGTTCCGGCGCCCGGGCCGGTCCGCCCTGACCGGTCCCGGCCGATCCGCGCGCCGCCCCTGTCTGCCTGAGCTTTCCGATGTGACCCGCCTTGCGGGTCTTGCCCGCAGCCGCGCGCCCTGATGCGCGATCCGGCTGCGCATCCGAACACGTCTACAAGGGACAGACCCATGACACGCGATTCCACGGTGCGCCTGAGCGCGACCGCAGTTCTTCTTTGCTCCATCTCCGGCCAGGCCCTCGCGCAGGATACCGCCGCCCCCGAGGCGACGGTGCTTGACCCGATCCTTGTCCAGGGGGCCATGAGCACCGCCACGGGCACAAGCTACAGCTTTTCGCCCAGGCACCAGAACCATGCACCCGCAATGGACGGGGGCGGGGTGCTAGCCACGATCCCCGGCGTCACGGCAAGCCGCATGGGCGGCCACGGGCTCGATATCGTGATCCGCGGCCAGCAGGCCAACCAGCTCAACATCATCGACGCCGGCGCGCTGACCTATGGCGGCTGTCCCAACCGGATGGACCCGCCCACCAGCAGCGCAGCCTTTTCCCGCGCCGACCGCGTGATCGTCGAGCGTGGCTATTCCAGCGTGACCAACGGCGCAGGCGGCACCGGCGGCACCGTCCGGCTTGAGCGCGAGGCGCCGGTCTTCGACCCGGCCCGGCGGATCAGCGGCGATTTCTCGATCGGCGGAACCAGCAACAGCGGGGCGTTCGAGGCGGGCGGAAGCATCCGGACGGACCTTGGCAATGGCTTCTACCTGAAAGGCTCGGCCGAATACAAAACCGCCGATAATTATGAGGACGGCGCCGGCAACGAGGTGCGCAGCGCCTATGACCAGCAAAGCGCGGGCCTGACGCTTGGCTACAAGAAGGACGGCCTGGAGCTTGCCTTCGACATCGAGAACGACAAGGCCGAGGACGTGCTTTTCGCCGGGGCGGGTATGGACAGCCCGCTGTCGGATACCTGGGTCTATCGCCTGCGCGGTGGGGTCGATCTTGATCTGGGGGCGCTGAGGCGGATCGAGGGCACGATCTACCGCAGCGAGGTGGATCACGTCATGGACAACTACTCGTTGCGCCCTGCGGCGGGAATGTTGATGCGCTCGCCGACCACCTCGGACACCACCGGCGCCACGCTTGAGGCACAGTTCGCGTTCGGCGCGACGAAGGCAAAACTGGGCTTTGACTATCAGTCGAATGAGCGTCGTGCGATCGGGTATGGCGGTATGGCGGGCATGCTCGGCATGATCGAGGCCTCGGCCCCCGGCATGGCGCGCTCGCTCTCGTGGCCCGACGTGACGATCGCCCAGACCGGCATCTACGGCGAGGCGGAAACCGCGCTGTCGGACAAGACCACGCTAAAGCTGGGCGCGCGTTATGACCATGTGCGCGCCACGGCCGGGGCTGCGGGCGGGATCGCGGGATATGCGGCGCCCGCGCCCAATACCTTCTATACCGCGCAATACGGCACGACCTTCGACGCGCCGCGCAGCGAAGACAATCTTGGCGGCCTGATCCGGCTGGAGCATGACCTTGCCCCCGGCACCAGGGTTTTCGCGGGGCTGTCGCGCTCGGTCCGCACGGCGGATGCGAATGAACGCGCGATGGGGCGCAGCAACTGGGTCGGCAACCCCGACATCGCGCCCGAGAAGCACCACCAGATCGATGTCGGGATCGAAACGCAGCAGGACAACTGGAGCTTCAACGCCACCGCCTATGTCGATCGTGTCGATGACTACATCCTGCGCGATGCCTTCTCGGTTGCCGGGGTGACGACCTATCGCAACGTCTCGGCACAGCTTTCGGGGGTCGAGCTGTCGGGAAGCTGGGCGAAGAACGGCTTCGAGGTTGCGGGCGATCTGACCTATACGCGCGGCCAGAACCGCACCGACGATCGCGCGCTTGCGCAGATCCCGGCGCTTCAGGGCAGGATCACGGCCTCTTACGGGCGCGATGCCTGGCGGGCCGGGGCGCGGCTGAACTGGGCGGCGGAACAGGACCGGATCGACCCGTCCCGCGACGCCGGGGTGACGCCCGGCTACGGCACGCTCGACCTGTTCGGCAGCTATGCGTTCAACGACCGCGTGATGCTGCTGGCGGGGGTCAACAACGTCACCGACAAGCTCTATTCCGATCACCTGAGCCGCGCGAACGTGTTCGATACCACGCTGACGCGGATCAACGAACCGGGCCGCACGGCTTATCTCAAGCTTGAAGCCCGGTTCTGAGGACAGGCACCTTGCAGGGCGCGCGCGGCTGTGCGCGCCTTGCGTATCCTGGCCCTGCCGGTCTTCGTGCCGGCCTAGCCGGTGGCATCGTCCAGGCAGGCCTGCATGATGGCGACCCCTTCGGCGATCTTCTTCTCGTCGATCGAGGAATAGCCCATGCGGAAACAGCGGCAGATCTCGGGCGGGGCAGAGTAGAATGGCCGTCCCGGCTCGATCAGCACGCCGTGTTCGGCCAGCTTCAGGGCAAGGGCCGAGCTGTCCACGCCCTCGGGCCCCTCGACCCAAAGGTTTGATCCGCCATGACGGGCCGCGCCCGCGATGGTGAAATCGGTCTCGCCAAGGGCCGCGACAAGCGCCTCGCGCCGCTTGCGGAAGGTTTCGCGCAGCCGCACCACATGCGCGTCATAATGCCCGAGCGCCAGGAAATAGCCGGTGACACGCTGCATGTGGCCCGGCGCATGGCGCAGCATCATCGCGCGCAGCGCGCGGGCCTGACGGATGAACTCGACCGGGGCGACAAGGTAGCCGATCCGCAGCCCCGGAAAGAGCGATTTGGAAAAGCTGCCGACATAGATCACCCGCCCCGCGCCATCGAGCGACTTCAGCGAAGGGGAGGGCGGTTCGAGAAAGCTCATCTCGTATTCGTAATCGTCCTCGATGACGAGAAAGTCGCGCTGATCGGCAAGCTGCAACAGCGCGCGCCGCCGCGCGAGCGGCAGCGTCGTGCCGGTGGGGATGTTGTGACTGGGCGTCACGAAGACAAGGCCGGCGTTTTCGGGGATCTGTTCGGGGTTCAGGCCCTGCGCATCGACGGGCAGGTATTCGATGGGCATGCGGGCAAAGCGCAGCGCCTCGGCGAAATCGGGAAAGCCGGGATCTTCCAGCACGGCCACGCGGTTCTGCCGCGCCAGAAGCTGCACCGCGATCCACAGTGCGTTCTGCGCCCCAAGGGTGATCAGCACCTCTTCGGGGCGGGCGCTGATCCCGCGCCGGGGCAGGGTGTTGGCGCGGATGTAATCCACCAGAACCGGGTCGTCCCGCGCCAGGCGGTCATCGGCCAGTTCGGTGAAATCGCGCGTGCCAAGCGCGCGCCGCGCGCAATCGCGCCAGGCCGCATGGTCGAACAGATGCGGATCGACCTGCCCGTAGATGAACGGATAGGGATAGCTGCGCCAGTCGCGCGGCTTGGTGATGTGGCGGCGCGTGTTCAGATCGGTCTGAAGCCAGCCTGACCAGTCGACGGGATGGGCGGGCCGTTCATCCCGTTCCGGCGCGATCCGGCGCAGCGGCGCCTTGTGCGACACCACAAAGCCCGACCGCGGCAGCGGGTCCAGATAGCCCTGTGCGACCAGATCCTGATAGACCAGCGTTACCGTCAGCCGTGAAATCCCCAGATGCGCGGCAAGCGCCCGTGTCGAGGGCATGCGCGTTCCGGGGGGCGCATGGGCATTCAGGATCGTGGCCACGATCGAGGTGGCAAGCTGCATCTGCAACGAGCGTCGGTCGCTGCGGTCGATGAAGAACACCTCGGGCGCCATCCGGCCTTTCACGCCCACGCCGACACCTTCCCCGATCTGGACTTAAATGCGCTTGAAACTGGATATAACCACGCCGCGCCGTTGCTGACAATGATGCGCATGGCCGGGGAGGAGATTCGGCCAAATCAGGGAGAGATACATGTCAATCACCTTCAAGGCGCTCAGGGGCGCCGCTGTTGCCGCACTTCTGCTCACCACGGCGCTGTCGGCTCAGGCAAAGGATTTTCGCGTGGCCGTCGGGGACGGTGCGGGCGGCACGCAAGAGGCGCTTGGCCTTGCCTTCGTCAAGGCGCTGTCAGAGAAGACCGGCGGCGCGCATAGCGCGCAGCTGTTCCTGAACGGCCAGCTTGGCGACGAGCAGGACACCGTGACCGCCGCCGCAACCGGCACGCTCGATTTCTCGATCCTTGCGATCAACAACATCACGCCGTTCTCGCCTTCGGTGGGCACGCTGACGCTTCCCTATGTCATCCTGTCGCTGGAAGATGCCGAGGCAATCACGCAGGGCGAGATCGGCCAGCAGATGGTCGAGCGGACGATCGAGGATGCGGGCGTGCGCATCATCGGTTGGGCCTATTCCGGGTTCCGGGTCCTGACGAACTCGAAGCACCCCGTCACCACGGTGGCCGACCTGCAAGACCTCGTGATCCGCGTTCCCAAGAACGAGATCATGATCGAGACCTACAAGTCCTGGGGCGTGAACCCGACCCCGATGGCCTGGGGCGAAACTTTCGCCGCGCTTCAGCAGAAGGTCGTGGACGGTCAGGACAACCCCTACATGACCGTCTATGCGATGAAGTTCGACGAGGTGCAGAAATATGTCACCAACATCCGCTACATCTTCTCGATCGAACCGCTGATCGTTTCGGAAAGCCTGTTCCAGTCGCTTTCGGCGGACGAGCAGCAGCAGGTTCTGGATGCCGGCAAAGAGGCCACGCTGGCCTCGGGCGCTTTCCTGCGGGCCGAGGAAACCAAGATCCGGGAAGAGCTGACCGCGCGCGGGATGGAAATCTCGGACCCGGCCGATGGCGAGCAGGAATTCATCGACCTGGCGACCGCGACGGTCTGGCCGAAATTCTATGACTCCATCGGCGGCAAGGAGGTTCTCAACAGCGTCCTGGGCGCGCTTGGCCGCGACACGGTCGAGTGACCCGCGCGGGGCCGGCGCGGGCCGGCCCCGACCCGAAACCTTACCCGACAGGTTCCAAAATGTCTTCGTTCCGGCGTCATCTCGACAAGCTGGAAAGCTATGTCTGTCAGATACTTCTGGCCGTTTTCGTCTGCCTTCTCTTTGCGCAGATCGTGTCGCGGCAGGTGTTTGGCACTTCGATCACCTGGATCGAAGAGCTTTCGGTCATCCTGTTCGTCTGGTTTGCCTATTTCGGGGCCAGCTACGCGGCGCGCATGGCGGCACATAACCGCATCTCGTTCCACCTCAATGCGCTGGACCGCCGCCGCGCGCGGCTGATCGAGGCGCTGGGCGATCTGATCTGGATCGGCTTCAACCTCGTGTTCATCTGGCAGTCGATCAGCTTCATCTCGATGCTCAAGCCCTTCGTGAAGGCGCAGACGCTGGGCTGGCAGATGCGCTGGGTCTATCTGGTGCTGCCGGTCGCCTTCACGCTGATGACGATCCGCATCCTCCAGGTCAATTACATGAAGCTCGTGCTCGGGCGTGACCCGCGCGATCCCGACAAGGTCGAGGTCGAAGGCATCGACGACATCCCCGGAGGGCGCGCGTGATGGACAGCTATCTGGTGGAAATCCTGTTCGGAACCTTCGTGTTCCTGATGGTCCTGGGGGCGCCGATCACCGTGGCGCTGGGCGTCTCGGCGCTGGCCTCGATGTGGTATCTGGGCGACAACCCGATCAAGATGGTGCAGATGGCCTGGTCCTCGGTGGGGTCTTTCCCGCTGATGGCGCTGCCCTCGTTCATCCTTGCCGGCGCGCTGATGGAGGCCGCGGGCCTGTCGCGGCGGCTGATCGCGGTGGCCGAAACGCTGGCCGGTCCGTTCACCGGGGGGATCTCGGCGGCGACGGTGATGGCGTGCCTATTCTTCGGCGCGATCTCGGGCTCGGGCCCGGCGACGACGGCGGCGGTCGGCATGCTGATGATCCCGGCGATGGCGCGGGCGGGCTATGCGCGGGGCTATGCGGCCTCGGTCACGGCGGCCTCGGGCGGGCTTGGCATCATCATTCCGCCGTCGATCCCGATGGTCATCTTCGGCATCTCGGCGATGGGGCTTCAGGCGCCCGTCGAAGCGGTCGAGAAATTCGGCCCGTTCCAGAGCGTGTCGATCTCCAAGCTGTTCCTTGCGGGCTTCTTTCCGGGCTGCCTGATGGCGGGTGTGCTTCTGCTCAACAACTGGGTGCGGTGCCGTGCCGCCGGCTATCGCGGCTCGTCCGAGCGGCTGTCGCTGCGCAAGATCTTGCAGGCCAGCTACAAGGGCTTCTGGGCGATCATGGCGCCGCTGGTCATTCTGGGCGGGATCTATACGGGGATCTTCACCCCGACCGAGGCCGCCATCGTGGCCATCTTCTACACGCTCTTCGTCGGTGTCGTGATCTATCGGGAACTGAACATCCGCCAGATGATCGCTGCGCTGGAAACCACCACCTGGCTTTCGGGCCGCGTGCTTCTGGTGCTGTTCACCGCAACGATCTTCGGGCGCATCCTGGTCGAGAACGGCGTACCCGCCGTGCTGGCGCGCGGCATGCTGTCGATGACCGACAGCCTATATGTGATCTGGGTTCTCGTGATCTTCTTCCTGCTGATCGTGGGCATGTTCATGGAGACGCTGGCCGCGATCATGATCCTTGTGCCGGTCATGCTTCCGGTGGCCTACCAGATGGGGATCGACCCGATCCATTTCGGCATCGTGATGATCTGCACGCTTTCGATCGGGTTCCAGACCCCGCCCCTGGGCGAAAACCTCTTCATCGCGGCGGGTATCTCGAACGTCTCGATGGAAGAGATTTCGATGCGGGCGCTGCCCTTCGCCATCACCGGGGCGATCGCGATCTACATCATCGCCTGTTTCCCGCAGATCTCGCTGTGGCTGCCGCGCGCTCTTGGCTACTGAGGAGGATGGAATGATCAAGGAAATCAAGACGATCCTCTACGCGACGGACCTGTCGAACACCTCGGTTTACGCGTTTCGCTATGCCGTCTGCCTGGCCCGGGCGCTTGATGCGCGGCTGCATATCCTGCACGCGGTCGAGCCGATGAGCCAGGATGCGCGGACTACGCTGCAATTCTTCATCAGCGATCCCAGGCTGCGCGAAGAGGCCCTGAACCGGCGGTTCGAGAATGCCCGCGATCTGCTGAACGAGCGGCAAGAGGGGTTCTGGGCACAGATGCCCTTGGATGAAAAGGTGCTGCGCGACCGCGTGGACGAGATCGAGGTAATCGAGGGTTTCGCCGCCGAGGCCATCCTGCGCCGCGCCGAAAGCCTGCCTGCCGACATGATCCTGATGGGCAGCCATGCCCACGGAATTTCCCACACCTTCCTGGGCACCGTTGCCAAGCGGGTGCTGCGCCGCGCGCGCATCCCCACGCTGATCGTGCCCTATGCCGAAGATTGAAACCGAAAGGACGACCCGATGACCAAGACCCTGACCGCCGATGACCTGAAGGCCACCTTCGACGCCTTCAACCGCCATGACATCGACGCCGTGATGACCCATTTCGCCGAGGAGTGCGTGTTCACCACCGTCGCCGGCCCCGAGGTCCACGGAACGCGCATCGAAGGGCGCGAGGCGATCGCCCGGGCCTTTGCCGGCGTCTGGGCGGCGATGCCCGATGCCCAATGGGCCGATCACCGGCATTTCGTTCACGGCGACCGCGGCGTCTCGGAATGGACCTTCCGCGGCACCGATGCCGAAGGCCGCCGGACCGAGGCGCAGGGCGTCGACCTGTTCACCATCCGCGACGGCAAGCTGGTGATGAAGCAGGCCTTCCGCAAGCAGCGCCCGGTTCTCGACGCCGAATAGTTTTCCCCGCACTCCACCGAAGAAAGTCACGGCCATGACAGCCTCGACCGCACGGCGCCCGGTTGCGCCCTACAACCCGAAATACGACCCGATGACCGATGCAAGGATCGGCCGGGGCAGCGAATACGCGCCGACCTACTGGATCGGCACGGCGGGCGCGCCGCCCGAAGACGACGGCCCCGTCCAGGCCGACATGGACGTGGATGTCGTGGTCATCGGCTCGGGCTATACCGGCCTTTCCTGCGCGCTGCACCTTGCCAAGGAATTCGGCATCAAGGCGCATGTGCTGGAGGCCAATGGCGTGGCCTATGGCTGCTCGACCCGCAATGGCGGGCAGGCGCAGATCTCGTCGGGGCGGCTCAAGCGCTCGCAATGGATCGAGCGTTGGGGTCTGGATGTCGCCAAGGGGCTGCATGCCGAGGTTGTCGAGGCGTTCGAGCTGTTCCGCGGGCTGATCCGGGACCATGCCATCGACTGTGCGCCGCAGGATGGCGGCCATTATTACATCGCGCACAAGGGCTGGATGATGCCCAGGCTTGCGAAGGAGGCCGCGCTGCTGCGCGACACCTTCGGGTATGGCGCGCGCATGCTGAGCCGGGACGAGCTGCACCAGACCGCGGTGCGCGACATGGAAGCCCATGGCGCGATGTGGGAACCCGACGGCACCGCCATCCATGCCGCGAAGCTGGCTTTCGGCTATATGCGGGCGGCGCGCGAACTGGGCGCACGCATCCATGTCGACAGCCCCGTCGAGGCCTGGGAAACGAAGGACGGCGTGCATCATCTGCGCACGCCGGGCGGGACCGTGCGCGCCCGCGCGGTCGCGGTGGCGACGGCGGGTTATGCACCGCGCAGCCTGCATCCGCGCCTGCGTGACAGGATCATGCCGATCATGTCGAACTCGATCACCACGCGGGTGCTGAGCGCGGCCGAGCTGGAGGCCTGCGGCTTCCGGGTGCACTCGCCTCTGACCGATACGCGCACGCTGCGCCACTATTACCGCCTGCTGCCCGACAACCGGGTTCAGATCGGCTCGCGCGCGGCGATCACGGGGCGCGATGCGGACAACCCCGCCCATCTGGCCGGCCTGCGCGAGGGGCTTGCGCGCAAGTTCCCCGCCCTGCGCGGCATCCCGCTGGATTACAGCTGGTGGGGCTGGGTCGATGTCAGCCATGACATGATGCCCCGCATCACCGCCATGCCGGGCCTGCCCAACGCCTATTACGCGCTTGGCTATGGCGGCAACGGGGTGATGTATTCGGCGCAGGCCGGCCGGCGCATGGCGCAGATGGTCGCCGGGCGCGACGGCGATGTGCCGAACCTTCCGATCTTCCGCAACGAGCTTCCCCACGAGGGCTGGAAGACGCCGTTCCGGCGGCTTGGGCAATGGGGCCTCTACAAGCTTTACCACTATCAGGACGAACGCGGCTGACCCCGCGCGAACAGGAGAGAAGACCATGAAAATGACGACTGAAGAAGCCTTCGTGAAGGTGCTCCAGATGCACGGGATCGAACATGCCTTCGGCATTATCGGTTCCGCGATGATGCCGGTTTCGGACCTGTTTCCCAAGGCGGGCATCACTTTCTGGGATTGCGCCCATGAAACCAATGGCGGCCTGATGTGCGACGGCTATATCCGCGCCACCGGCAAGATGGCCATGGCCATCGCCCAGAACGGCCCCGGCGTGACGGGCTTCGTCACCGCGGTGAAGACCGCCTACTGGAACCACACGCCGATGCTTCTGGTCACCCCGCAGGCGGCCAACAAGACGATCGGGCAGGGCGGCTTTCAGGAGATGGAGCAGATGCGCCTGTTCACCGACAGCGTCTGCTATCAGGAAGAGGTGCGCGACGCCTCGCGCATCCCCGAGGTGCTGAACCGCGTGATCCTGAAGGCCCGCCGCGGCTCGGCCCCCGCGCAGATCAACATCCCGCGCGACATGTGGACCCAGGTGATCGACGTGGACCTGCCCCAGATCGTGACCTTCGAGCGCCCCGCGGGCGGCGAAGAGGCCGTGGCCGAGGCCGCGCGTCTTCTGTCCGGGGCGCGTTTCCCGGTGAGCCTGTCGGGCGCGGGCGTGGTGCTTTCTGGGGCGATCGCGGATCTTGCGAAGCTGGCCGAACGGCTGGATGCGCCGGTCTGCTCGAACTACCAGCACAATGACAGCTTTCCCGGCTCGCATCCGCTGGCGGTGGGGCCGCTTGGCTACAATGGCTCCAAGGCGGCGATGGAACTGATCGCCAGGGCCGATGTCGTGCTGGCGCTTGGCACGCGGCTCAATCCGTTCTCGACCCTGCCGGGCTATGGCATCGACTACTGGCCCAAGGAGGCGAAGATCATCCAGGTCGACATCAACGCCGACCGCATCGGCCTGACGAAGAAGGTCAGCGTCGGGATCGAGGGCGACGCGGGCAAGGTGGCGCGCGGAATCCTTGCGCAGCTTTCGGGCACCGCGGGCGACGAGGGCCGCAAGGCGCGCCGCGAGATGATCGCGCAGACCAAATCGCGTTGGGCGCAGGAGCTCAGCTCGCTCGATCACGAAGAGGACGATCCCGGCACCGTCTGGAACGAAGAGGCGCGCAGCCGCGACGCGGACCTGATGTCGCCCCGGCAGGCATGGCGCGCGATTCAGGCCGCGATGCCCGACGATGCGATCATCTCGTCCGATATTGGCAACAACTGCGCGATCGGCAACGCCTATCCGGCCTTCGAGAAGGGCCGCAAATACCTGGCCCCCGGCCTGTTCGGGCCCTGTGGCTACGGCTTCCCCGCGATCCTTGGCGCGAAGATCGGCCAGCCTGACACTCCGGTGATCGGATTTGCCGGCGACGGGGCCTTCGGGATCTCGATGAACGAGATGACGGCCTGCGGCCGCGACGACTGGCCCGCGATCACCATGGTGATCTTCCGCAACTACCAGTGGGGCGCGGAAAAGCGCAACACCACCTTGTGGTATGCGAACAACTTCGTGGGAACCGAACTGGACCGTGACACGAGCTATGCCGGCATCGCGCGGGCCTGCGGCGCGCACGGGGTTCAGGTGCGCTCGGCCCAGGATCTGACCGAAGAGCTGCGCAAGGCGGTGGAGCGGCAGATGAAGAACCGGGAAACCACCTTCATCGAGGTGCTTCTCAACCAGGAACTGGGCGAGCCCTTCCGCCGCGACGCGATGAAGAAACCGGTCGTGGTGGCCGGGATCGACCCGAAGGACATGCGCCCGCAGGCCGGCGCCGTCTGATCCCCGAGCTTGCCGGCGGCCGGGTTTCCGGCCGCCGGCCTTCCCCGGCCCTTCTTGCAGGACTTCGCTCATGTTTGCAGCCCTTCCGTCGTCTTATCTGCGCACGCTGTTTCCCGGCTTCATGGTCTCGGTGCTTGTCGCGGCCACGGCGCAGTTCCTGTCCGAGCATTACGGCGCGCCCGCGATGCTGATGGCGCTGCTTCTGGGGCTCGCGCTCAACTTTCTGGCCGAAGAGGGCAGCCCGACCGCGCCGGGGATCGCGGTGACATCGCGCACGGTGCTGCGGCTGGGGGTGGCGCTTCTGGGCGCGCGGATCTCGGTCGACATGCTGGCCGGGCTGGGGGCCGAGCTGATCGCGCTGGTCATCACCGGCGTGCTGGCGACGATCGCCTTCGGCTTTGTTGCGGCGCGGTTCGTGGGCCGCAGCTGGCGCTTCGCGCTTTTGACCGGCGGTTCGGTGGCGATCTGCGGGGCCTCGGCCGCGATGGCGATCGCCGCGATCCTGCCGCGCCACGACAAATCCGAGCGTGACCTGGTTTTCACCGTGCTGTCGGTCACGGTGCTGTCGACGCTGGCGATGGTGATCTATCCGATGCTGTCCAGCACGCTGGGGTTCGATGCGCGGGGCGGCGGCGTCTTTCTTGGCGGCACGATCCATGACGTGGCGCAGGTCGTCGGCGCGGGCTTCTCGATCGGGCCCGAGACAGGGGAAACCGCAACGCTGGTCAAGCTGATCCGCGTGGCCATGCTGGCGCCTGTCGTGCTGGGTGCATCGCTGGTCATCCGGCTCAGCGGTGCGGGCGGTGTGGCCGAGGGCAGGCGCCCGCCGCTGCTGCCGTCCTTCGTGGTGGGGTTTCTGGTGCTGGCCGCGGCCAATTCCTTCGGCCTGATCCCCGGCTGGGCGGCCGAGATGGCGGGCGCGGTCTCGCGTTGGGCGCTGCTGATCTCGATCGCGGCGGTGGGCATCAAGACATCGCTTGGCAAGATGCTGGATGTGGGCGGCGGGGCGATCTGGCTGATCGTCGCCGAGACCGTCTTCATCGGCGGCTACGTTCTTGCCGGCCTGCATTTTCTGGGATGAGCCATGAAACCGCTTGATCGCATCTTCGAGACCGCGCGCGCCAATCCGCGCACCATCATCCTGCCCGAGGGCGAGGATCCCCGCATTCAGGCCGCGGCCCTGCGCGCCACGCGCGAGGGGCTGGCGCGGGTGGTGGTTCTGGGCGACCGCGCGCGGGTCGGGGCCGGGCTGGCGGGCCTTGGTGCCCGCCCGGACGAGATCGTGCTTGAGGACCCCGCCACGACGCCGGATTTCGACGCGCTCGCCGAGGCCTATCACCGGCTGCGCGCCCATAGGGGCGTGACGCCGGAGGCGGCCCGCGCGGCGGTGGCGAACCCGATGGTGCATGCCGCGCTGCGCGTGCGGCTGGGCCATGCCGACGGCACCGTGGGCGGCGCGGTCGCCACCACGGCGGAAACCGTGCGCGTGGCCTTGCAGGTGATCGGCTGCCAGCCGGGCATCAGGACGGTGTCGAGCTTTTTCCTGATGCTGGCCTGCGCGCCCGAGGCGAAGATCCGGGGCGGCATGATCTTTTCCGATTGCGGCCTTGTGGTCGAGCCCGACGCCGCCGAACTGGCCGCCATTGCGCTTGCCTCGGCCGAGACCTGCCGCCAGCTTCTGGCGGCGGAACCAGGCGTCGCGCTTCTGTCCTTTTCGACCGCCGGATCTGCCGAACACGAAAGCCTGTCGAAAATCCGCGAGGCGCTTGCCATCGTGCGCGCGGCCGATCCCGGCTTGCAGATCGAGGGCGAGATCCAGTTCGACGCCGCGCTCGACGAGACGATCCGGGCCCGCAAATCCCCCGCAAGCCGGCTGAAAACCACGCCCAACGTGTTTGTCTTCCCCAATCTTGCGGCGGGCAATATCGGCTACAAGATCGCCGAACGCCTGGGCGGGCTGACGGCCATCGGGCCGATCCTTCAGGGCCTGGCCCTGCCCGCGAACGACCTGTCGCGCGGCTGCTCGGTCGACGACGTGATCGCCACCATCGCCGTGACGGCGGCGCAGGCCGCGCGCAACCCCGCCGTGCCCGAGCGCTTCGGCCTTGGCCCCGCGCGCCATTACTGACGGGTGCGCGGGGTGGCCCTGTTCATCCGTGCAATCCTGCGCTAACTAACGCCAAAGCCGGGCGCGGCCCGGAGGATCAGCCACAGACGGATGACAGCCATGCCCCATTACCGTTCCCGCAAATCGACCCACGGCCGCAACATGGCGGGCGCGCGCGGCCTTTGGCGCGCGACCGGCATGACGGACGGGGATTTCGGCAAGCCGATCATCGCGGTCGTCAACTCGTTCACGCAATTCGTGCCGGGCCATGTCCACCTCAAGGATCTGGGCCAGATGGTCGCGCGCGAGATCGAGGCCGCCGGGGGCGTCGCCAAGGAGTTCAACACCATCGCGGTGGATGACGGCATCGCCATGGGCCATGACGGCATGCTCTATTCGCTGCCCTCGCGTGAACTGATCGCGGATTCGGTGGAATACATGGTCAACGCCCATTGCGCCGACGCGATGGTCTGCATCTCGAACTGCGACAAGATCACGCCCGGCATGATGATGGCGGCGATGCGGCTGAACATTCCGGTCATCTTCGTTTCGGGCGGCCCGATGGAGGCCGGCAAGGTCACGATCGACGATCTGGAACATGCGCTCGATCTGGTCGATGCGATGGTGGTGGCGGCCGATGACAACTATACCGACGCGCAGGTCGAGGCGGTCGAGAAGGCCGCCTGTCCGACCTGCGGGTCGTGCTCGGGCATGTTCACGGCGAACTCGATGAACTGCCTGGCCGAGGCGCTTGGCCTTGCGCTGCCGGGCAACGGTTCCATGCTGGCGACGCATGCCGACCGCAAGGAGCTGTTCCTTGAGGCCGGGCGCAAGATCGTCGAGATCACCAAGCGCCATTACGAGGGCAACGAGCCGGGCCTTCTGCCGCGCGACATCGCCACCTTCGAGGCCTTCGAGAACGCCATGAGCCTCGATATCGCCATGGGCGGGTCCACCAACACCGTTCTGCACCTGCTGGCCATCGCCTATGAGGGCGAGGTGAAGTTCACCATGGACGACATGGACCGCCTCAGCCGCAAGGTGCCGTGCCTGTCCAAGGTCGCGCCCGCCAAGCAGGACGTGCACATGGAAGACGTGCACCGCGCGGGCGGCATCATGGCCATTCTGGGCGAGCTGATGCGCGGCGGGCTGCTGCATGGCGACGTGCGGACCGTGCATTCCGACACCCTCGCCGAGGCTATTGCGAAATGGGATGTGATGACGGCGAACGATCCCGCCGTGGAGCAGTTCTACCGCGCCGCGCCGGGCGGCGTGCGCACCACGCAGGCCTTCTCGACGCAGAACCGCTACAAGGAGCTGGACCGCGACCGCGAGGCCGGCGTGATCCGCTCGGTCGAACATGCGTTCACCAGGGATGGCGGGCTTGCGGTGCTGTTTGGCAATATCGCCGAGCATGGCTGCATCGTGAAAACCGCGGGCGTGGATGAATCGATCCTGAAATTCACCGGCACGGCCAAGGTCTTTGAAAGCCAGGACGATGCCGTGTCGGGCATCCTGACCGGCAAGGTCTCCGAGGGCGAGGTCGTGGTGATCCGCTACGAGGGGCCGCAGGGCGGGCCGGGCATGCAGGAAATGCTTTACCCCACCAGCTATCTGAAATCGAAGGGGCTGGGCAAGAAATGCGCGCTGCTGACCGACGGGCGGTTCTCGGGCGGCACCTCGGGGCTGTCGATCGGGCATGTCTCGCCCGAGGCGGCCGAGGGCGGGCTGATCGGCCTTGTGGAAACCGGCGACCGGATCGAGATCGACATCCCCGAGCGCACCATCAATCTTGCCGTGGATGACGCGACGCTGGCGGCGCGGCGCGCGGCCAAGGGGCCGCTGCCCTGGGGTCCGGCCGCGCCGCGTCCGCGCGCGGTATCGACCGCGCTTCGGGCCTATGCGCTTCTGGCCTCGTCCGCCGCGATGGGCGGCGTGCGCGTGCTGCCCGGCAAGTAGGATCGGATCGCCCGGCCTAGAACCACTGGCCGGGCTCCATCAGCCCCAGATCCATGAGCTGCTGCGACTGCCAGCGGAACGGCACCGAATTGCGCCAGTGGAAGGTCGGGATGTCATAGGTCGACCCGGGGTTGAGCTTCAGCGCCTTGGCCACCCGGAACGAGGCGATGCTGGCCGTCAGGTTGTGATGCCACGGGCAGGCATAGGTGTTGTATTCCTCGATGTTGAAGGTGTGGTCGGGGCGCAGTTTCAGCCCCCTGGCCGCGCGGAACAGCGCGATCCGGTCGATCTTGCGCCGGTCGGCGGGCACATGTTCCTCGAACCGCCACCGCAAGCCCCCGAAGAAATCCAGTTGCCGTTCCTTCGGGTGGCCGGAATTGGCCGGATCGGGGCGGGCAAGCGCGTAATAGCCCGAGCGATCCAGCTGCGCCTCGGTCAGGCTGACGGCATCGGGGTGGCGTGACAGGTCGGGCGCGTAAAGATCGACCACATAGCACAGCATCGCATCGCGCCGTTCCTCGGTGTGAAAGGCCAGCAGCTCGCGCACCGAGCGGGTCTCGCTGAAGGGGAAGAAGAGGTATTCGGCATTGTAGCAGTAATAAAGCCAGGTGCCGGGCGGGCAGGCGGCGATGACGCGGTTGACGGTATCGCCTGGCGCGTTCGGGGCATGCATGTCGCAGCCTATAAGGTGGATGCGCCCTTCCAGATCGGGCGGCAGCTCCAGCGCCGCGGGGGCCATCGCCAGAACCGTGCGGAATCCCAGTGCCAGGTGGTGGCGGATCGTGCTTTCGACCTCGATCAGATCCTCGACCAGGATCAACGCCACCGGCCCGCGCGCAAGCACCGCCGCGCTGTCGGTAAGAAAAGCCTGCAATGACGCGTGCCGCATGTCCCGCCTTTCGTTTGCGCCAAGATCGGCCAAGCCCCCGGCGATTGCAAGCGCGGGCGATTGCGGGCGCGGGCGGGTTGCGGGGGCAGGGGGTTTCGCGGTATCACGCGCCCTGCCGTTCAGCGCGGGGGCACCAGCATGGCCGATCAGATCCAACCGAAGAAGCTGCACATCAAGACCTATGGCTGTCAGATGAACGTCTATGACAGCGAGCGCATGGCCGAAGCCATGGGCGCCGAGGGCTATGTGCTGACCGAGGACGCGGCCGAGGCCGACATGGTCCTGCTGAACACCTGCCATATCCGCGAGAAGGCCGCCGAGAAGGTCTATTCCGATCTGGGCCGGCTCAAGCCGCTCAAGGCGGCGCGGCCGGATCTGAAGATCGGCGTGGCGGGTTGCGTGGCGCAGGCCGAGGGCGAAGAGATCCGCCGCCGCATGCCGCTTGTGGATCTGGTCGTCGGCTCGCAGAACTATCACCGGCTGCCCGCCATGGTGCGCGCGGTCGAGGCCGGGGCGCATCCGGTGGATACCGAGTTTCCCGCCGAGGACAAGTTCGACCACCTGCCCGAGCGCCCCGCGACTGCGCGCCCGACGGCGTTCCTGACCGTGCAGGAGGGCTGCGACAAGTTCTGCGCCTTCTGCGTGGTGCCCTATACCCGCGGCGCCGAGGTCAGCCGCCCCGTGGCGCGCATCCTGTCCGAGGCGCAGAAGCTTGTGGACAGGGGCGTGAAGGAAATCACCCTTCTGGGCCAGAACGTGAACGGCTATCACGGCCAGGGCGAGGGCGGCGACTGGGGCCTGGGCCGCCTGGTCCGCGCGCTTGCGCGCATCGACGGGCTGGAGCGGATCCGCTACACCACCTCGCATCCCAACGACATGACCGAGGACCTGATCGCCGCGCATGGCGAGGAGCCCAAGCTGATGCCCTATCTGCACCTGCCGGTGCAGTCGGGCAGCGACCGCATCCTGAAGGCGATGAACCGCAAGCACACCGCCGAGGATTACCTGCGCCTGATCGAGCGGATCCGCGCTGCGCGCCCCGACATGATGCTGTCGGGCGATTTCATCGTGGGCTTCCCCGGCGAGACAGATGCCGATTTCGAGGACAGCCTGAGCCTGATCCGCGCGGTCAATTACGGCATGGCCTACAGCTTCAAATACTCGGCCCGTCCCGGCACGCCCGCGGCGGATCGTGCGCCGGTTGCGGCCGAACTGGCCGATGCGCGGCTGCAACGCCTTCAGGCGCTGATCACCGAACAGCAGCGCGCGGCGCAACACGCCATGGTCGGCTGCGAGGTCGGCGTGCTGTTCGAAAAGCCCGGACGGCTGCCGGGGCAATGGGTCGGCAAGTCCGATTACCTGCATGCCGTGCATGTCCACGCCGAGGGGCTGACGCCCGGCCATCTGGCCCGCGTGCGCATCGTCTCGAGCGCGCCGAACTCGCTTGCCGGGGAAATCGTCGCGGGCTGAGCGGCGGGCGGTCCGGGGGCGGCGCCTTTTGCGGCGATTCTGTTCGGCCGCTGCCCGCAGGCGGGCGGCGCGGCGGGCCCTAATGTGATGCTTTGATGAAATTTCAGGCGCTGCGCACGCAAGTGTGAACCAAGACTTGCGTATGAACCCAAGCGCAGGCACCATATCTGTATCGAACTTTGCCAGGGAGATGCTTTTTGGGCTTTAGCGCGATAACCCCCCCGCCCCGTTCCCAGGATGCGCATGAAACGCTGCTGGAATTTCCGGACAACCGGCTGCTGATCGACCTGTGCGGAGAGTTTGACCGTAATCTGGCCCAGATCGAGCACAAGCTTTCGGTGCATATCCTGCGCCGCGGCAACCAGCTTGCCGTGGTCGGCACGCCCGAGGCGCAGGCGCAGGCAAGCGCGGTCCTGACCCAGCTTTATGCGCGCCTTGAGCAGGGCCGCCCGGTCGACGCGGCCGAGATCGACGCGGTGATCCGCATGGGCGATCTGGGCGGCGATGTCGTGCCGCTGGACGAACAGCTCGAGATGTTCGCCGCGGGGCGCTACGAAATTCGCACCCGCAAGAAGCAGATCGAGCCGCGGACCGAGGCGCAGAAGCACTACGTCAAGCACCTGTTCGAGCATGAGCTGGCCTTCGGGATCGGCCCGGCGGGCACCGGCAAGACCTATCTGGCCGTGGCCGTGGGCGTGACCATGCTGATCGGCGGGCATGTCGACAAGATCATCCTGTCGCGCCCGGCGGTCGAGGCGGGCGAGCGTCTGGGTTTTCTGCCCGGCGACATGAAGGAGAAGGTCGATCCCTACATGCAGCCGCTCTATGACGCGCTGAACGACTTCCTGCCCGGCAAGCAACTCGCCAAGCTGATGGAGGAAAAGCGCATCGAGATCGCGCCCCTGGCCTTCATGCGCGGGCGCACGCTGTCCAACGCCTTCGTGGTGCTGGACGAGGCGCAGAACGCCACGACCATGCAGATGAAGATGTTCCTGACCCGGCTGGGGCAGGGCTCGCGCATGGTGGTGACGGGCGATCGCAGCCAGGTAGACCTGCCGCGCGGCACCGCCTCGGGGCTGGCGGATGCCGAGCGGATCCTTGAGGGGGTGAAGGGCGTCAGCTTCAACTATTTCACCGCGAAGGACGTGGTGCGCCATCCCCTTGTCGCGCGCATCATCGAGGCCTATGACCGCGCGGATGGAGATGCTGGTTGATACGCTGATCGAGGATGCGCGGTGGGACGGGCTTGATCTGCCCGCCCTTGCCGAAACGGCCGCGCATGCCGTCCTGTCCGATCTCGGCCTTGCCGCCGAGGGGTTCGAGATCAGCCTGCTGGGCTGTGCCGATGACCGGATCGCGGTGCTGAACGCGGATTTCCGCGGCAAGCCCGCGCCGACCAACGTGCTCTCATGGCCCGCGCAGGAACGCGGCGCCGCCGAGGATGGCGGCGCGCCCGACCGCCCCGTGCCCGGCATGGCGCAGATGCCCGAGAGCCTTGGCGATATCGCCATCGCCTACGAGACCTGCCTGCGCGAGGCCTTTGATCAGGGTAAGCCCGCGCGGGATCATGTGATCCATCTTCTGGTGCATGGCGTGCTGCATCTTTTGGGATACGATCACATGCGCAATCGGGATGCCGCCTTGATGGAACAGGCTGAAATCCGCATTCTTGCGCAGTTGGGTATTGCCAACCCATATGAGTGACGCCATCTGCTGATGGCAGGTGAATTTGGAAAGGACAGATGGGACAAGCCGCAGACGGTGCTACCACCGCAGCCGCTTCTGCCGCGCCTTCGGGCGGGGAAGAGGCAGAGAGTCCGCAAGAGGCCGGGGCCTCGCGCGGTTTTTTCGGACGCATCATCGGGGCGCTGACCCCATCCGATCCCGAATTCCCGATGCAGCCGGCCGTCGCGCCGCCCGTGCCGGCGCTTCCGGGGCTTGGCAACCTGCGGCGCATGCGGGTGGGCGATGTCGCCATCCCCAAGGTCGAGATCGTGGCCGTGCCGGTCACCATCAACCGTGACGAGCTGGTCGAGGTGTTTCGGGAACAGGGCTTTTCCCGCCTGCCGGTCTTCAAGGATACGCTCGACACGCCGCTTGGCCTTGTCCACCTGAAGGATCTGGCGCTGGAATACGGCTTCGGCAATGCCGGGACGGGGCGGTTCTCGGTGCGCAAGATGCTGCGCCCGATGCTGTATGTCCCGCCCTCGATGCCGATCGGGGTGCTGCTGCAAAAGATGCAGGCGCAGCGCATCCACATGGCGCTGGTGATCGACGAATATGGCGGGGTGGACGGGCTGGTCACGCTGGAAGACCTGATCGAGCAGGTCATCGGCGAGATCGAGGACGAACATGACGAGGCCGAGGGCGGCTTCTGGTCGCAGGAGAAGCCGGGCCAGTATCTGGTGCAGGCCCGCGCGCCCCTGGCCGAGTTCGAGGCCGAGATCGGCATGGGCCTGGCCGATGCCGAGGAGAATCAGGATATCGACTCGCTTGGCGGGCTCGTCTTCATGCAGATCGGGCGCGTGCCTGCGCGCGGCGAGGTGATCGTGATGGAGAACGGGGTGGAGTTCGAGGTGATCGACGCCGACCCGCGCCGCATCAAGCGCCTGCGCGTGCGCCTGCCGGGTGTGGCCCCGGCGGAATGAGGCCGCGCCTGCCCGCCTTCCTGCATGCACCGGCCCGGCCCGGATGGCGGCTGCTTGCGATCTGTGCGCTGCTGGGGGCGGTGACGGGGCTGGGACAGGTGCCGGTGGGCTGGTGGCTGGCGGCCCTTGCGGGGCTGGCCGGGGTGATCTGGGCGAGTGCGCGCGCGCCGGGTGCGGCCCGGGCGGGGTGGCAGGGCTTTGCGGCAGGCTTCGGCTTTGCCTGCGTCACGCTTTACTGGATCGTGGAGCCGTTCTTCGTCGAGCCCGAGGTCTATGGCTGGATGGCGCCTTTCGCGCTGGTGCTGATGGCGGCGGGGATGGGGCTGGTCTGGGCCGTGCCCCTGTGGGTTTGGCCTCGCCTCGGCCGGGGG
>CALMEG010000149.1 GCA_937863185.1 uncultured Paracoccaceae bacterium
AAGCTCTGATCCCAAGGCGTGGTCGGCCCCCCGGGCCGCCCGCGCCTCGCAAGCCAAGCGTCGGAAACAAGGAGGCGATGATGGGGCTCTGGAATGTCGTTGCGGCCGCCGCCGCAAGCTGGGTGTTCGGTATGATCTGGTATCGGGCGCTGTCCGGCCCCTGGATCGGGGCTGCGGGCCTTTCCGGGAAAGCAAACGCCTGGCGGGGCTACCGCTCTGACCTGCTGCCCGTCATCCTTTCGGCGCTGACGATGATCGTTGTTGCGGGCTTCATGCGGCATGTGTTTTTCGTGTCAGGCCTGACCGAGAATGTTCCCCTCGGCCTGGTCGCGGGGATGGGGGTCGGCCTGTTTTTCATCGCCCCATGGACGATGCTCGACAATTTCAGGGCGGGGCGCCCGCTCAGGCTCACCTTGCTCGACGGCGGCTACGCGACCTTCGGTTGTGCGATCATGGGGGCCTTGCTGGTGGCGTATGGCCCGGCGACCGTCGTCGGACGCGGGGGCGGGTCCCCCCCGGACTTCGTCCCCCCAAAAAACACCGGCCGGTAAAGCCATCCGCTTCACCGGCCGCCGTTCTGGAACGGATCAGGCCTTCACGTTCTTCCTGGCAAGAGCGTTGTAGATCAGGCCCCCAAGGACCGCGCCGATCACCCAGTTATAGCCGGACAGGAAGGCGAACCACGGCACCCAGACCGTCGCCACCGAGAAGATCGCCGCGATGACGAAAGCTTTGACTGCCGTCTGGTTCCAGCCGTTGTCGTAGTGATAGGCGCCGCCATCCATGTTGTAGAGATCGTCTTCGTTCAATTCCTGGTTCCGGTGCCAGTAGTAGTCGACGATCATGATCCCGAAGATCGGGGCCAACGTCGCGCCAAGCGTGTTCACAAAGCCGCTGATGCCGAACTGGCTGATGAAGCTGTTCCAGAAGCCGCCGATCACCAGCGCAAAGAACGAGGTGATAAGGCCGGCACTCCGGAAGCTGATCTTCTCGGGGTTCAGGTTGGCGATGCCATTCACTGCCGGGATGAAATTCGCCACGAGGTTGATGCCGACCGTGGCGGCGAAGAAGGTGATTGCCGCGATCACGCCAAGCAGGACACTGTCGGTGCGTTCGACGATTTCGGTCGGGTTGATGATCTCTTCCCCGAAAACGACGGCTGCGCCTCCGGTTGTCAGAAGGGCCAGTGCCGAGAACAGGATCATGTTGAACGGCAGACCGGCAAGGTTGCCCATCACCATCGTGCGCCGGTCTTTGGCGTAACGCGAGAAGTCCGAGAAGTTGATCATCACCGCCGCGAAATAGGCGACCATGGTGCCGACGATCGCAACGAAGCCCTTGAATTCGGTTGCGAAAGTGCTTTCTGGATTGGCAAAGATCGTTGCCGTCGCCGACAGAAGCTGACCATCCGAACGCTGCCAGAGCACGATGACAAGGCCTATCATCACCACATAGACAAAAGGCCCGGCGATGTTCAGGAAGGTTTCGACCCAGTTCATCCCCCGCCAGAAGATGACGATGTGGAAGGCCCAGACGATCACGAAGGACATCCAGTCGATTCCGGTCATGCCAAGGATTTCCGTGCCGCCATGTATCCCCGTGACCGAGCGGATCAGAAGCGCAAGCGCAGTGGAGGCGAAATAGACCTGCACGCCATACCAGAAGACCGCTACGGTCGCGCGCAGCACGGCGGGAAGTTTCGCGCCCTGGGTGCCAAGGCTTGCGCGGGCCAGAACCGGGTAGGGAATTCCGTATCTTTCACCGGCGGCGCCCGAAAGGTTAACCATCCACATGACGAAAAGCCCTGCGAAGATCAGTGCGGCGAAGGCGGTCCAGCCGCCAACGCCGTAGGAAATGAAAAGCGAGGCGACGAGGGAGTAGCCAAAAAGCGACTGCACGTCATTTGCCCAGATGTTGAAGATGGCGAACCATCCCCAGGTTTTCTCGTCGGCGCCAACGGGGTTCAGCGTGCTGTGCCCCTCTGGGTCCAATGTGCCGCCATGGGCGACATGCTGTTGGGTTGTCGTCATCTGTTTCTCCCTGGGGCCGCCCTTGGGAAGGGGGCCAAAGCGGCGCCGTTTCCTGCGCCGATCCGCTGTTGAGACTTGTGTCGATTTATTGTTGTAACTAACATTTTAGACAGTATCTTAATTAAACAACTATAATGAATTTCATATAGCACTTTAAGGGAAAAGCTGAGAATTGCGACCGTGGAGGGGGCGATGAGGCAGGCACAGGACAGCGAGCTTCTGGCGGATAAGGCGCATGCGGCGCTGTGGGACGCGCTGCGTTCGGGAAAGTTGCGGGAGGGGCAGTTCCTGTCGATGTCGCAGCTTGTCGACCAGCTCGATTGCCCGATTGCCGCGATCCGTGATGCGGTCAAGCATGGAAGTTCTCTGGGCTTGTTGACTACGCTTCCGAAGCGCGGGGTGCAGGTGATGGAGGCGCGTCCGCAGACCATTCGCGAATGCCTCGATTTCCGCATGGCTCTGGATCAGGAGGGGGCGCGGCGGCGGATTGGCGCACGCGCGACAGCCGGGTTGGCGGCACTGCGGGCACAGCACGAAGAGATGGGCCGCGCCGCCCGGGCCGCTGCCACGAGTGACCTTCCGCAGAAGGCCATCGCGGTCGATCTGTCGCTGCATGACTACCTGGCCGAAGGGTTGGGTAATTCGCTGCTGGCGGCGGCCTACGCGGCCAACCGCATGCGCATTGCCATCATCCAGAACGCCCGACCCTTCCTGCAGGACAGGATCGCTTCTGCCATGGAAGAACACCTTGCCATCATCCGGGCGCTGGAGTGCCTCGACGCAGAGGCTGCGGCAGGCGCTATACGGGTGCACTATGAACAAACGCTACGGTGGTGGGGTGTCACCTGATCCTGCGGGCGGGGCTGGTCGGCGCATGATCTATCGTGCCGCGTCCCTTCCCAGAGTCAGAAGCGCATAGCCCGTCAGCAGCAGGGCGATGGCGCATGCAATCGTTCGGACATCATTCCAGAACTGCCACGGGACCGAATAATCCTGCCAGATCCGTGCGGCCTCGGTGCCGGACGGTGGAACTGCAACCGATGCCAGATCCGTGTTCATCGGCACGTTGAAGGTCATCGTGACCAGAAATGCCCCGGCGAAATAGACCAATGCGGCGGCGCCGAACGCCCATCCTGCCCGGGGGTGTCGATAGGCGCGTGCGACCAGCGCGGAAACTGCGAGGATTGCCGGGGTTCCGAAGAAGGCGGGGAAAAAGACGATGTTGCGGACCGAGGCATTCATGGCCTGCATGGCCGCGATGGCAACGGTGGGTTCGGCCGTATCGAGCCCCCACATCGTCGAGCAGAGCCAGGCATAGAAGAACCCGAAGATCGCGCCGGACATCAGCAACGAGAGCAATGCGCAGATGGCAAGGGGGGCGGGCATCATGCGACCCCCGCCTTGCGCGAAAGGGTGCGGAAAATCCGGACCAGAACGAACAGAACGGCCAGTTGTGCCAGGACGACAGCGGGCCAGATCTGGGCGATCTGGGCATCGAGATACTTCTGCGGGCCGAACGAAACCAGCGCGAGGATCACGGCCAGAACGCTCAGCCCCCGGCCTGCGGGTCCCTGCATCGGTCCTATAATGATTGCCGCGATGGTGACGGAAAGCGCGGCCCCGATGAATGGCGCAATGCCAAATAGCGGCGTCGATGCCGGAGGGTGCGGGGGAACGCCCGCGTAAAGGGCGGACAACATTACCAGTTGCAGGACCGAAAGGGCAGACAGCGCAGCGATGACGGAACGATCTTGGTGCAGCATCTTGATCTCCATATACGTAATTGTGATTACGATTGCGCGCAAACGTAATTCATGTTACGGAAACATGTCAAGCCAGTGGAGACACCAATGCGAGAGGAGAACCGGGCGCTGCGCCAGGAGCAGATCGAAAAAGCGGCGTATGAGCTTCTGGAGCAGAAAGGCTATGCAGGCACCTCGATGCTTGGCATCGCGCGTAGGGCGCGCGCGTCCATCGAGACGCTTTACAACTGGTATGGTGACAAGCAGGGCCTGTTCCGGGCGTTGGTCGCGCGCAATGCCACCGAGGTCCGCATATTGCTGGAGGCCGAGTTGTCACGGGGGCTGGACGCCGTTTCCATTCTTGGCCTGTTCGGCCCCAGGCTGCTTGAGCTGCTGCTTGGAAATCGCGCAATTGCGCTGAACCGGGCGGCGGCGGCCGATGCCAGCGGCGAGCTTGGGGTGGCGATCTCTCAGGCGGGGCGGGAAACGGTCATGCCGCTCCTGGCACAGGTTCTTGAGGACGCCCGGCGCAGCGGATACCTGCAGTTCGACCGCCCCGAAGAGGCGGCGGAACTTTATCTCGACCTACTTGTCGGCGACTTGCAGATGCGCCGGGTGATCGGGCGGACAAGTGCACCTTCCCCCGAATTCGTGCAGCAGCGACCCGAGATGGCCGTCCGTAACCTGAGCAGGATACTGCGGGGATGACCCCGGAATGCCGCCGCCTGGTGCGTTTTGGCCGCGCCGGGCGGGGCACGGTCGATCTCAGGTTTCCAGCAAGTTCGCGATGGCTTTGGCTGTCGCCTTGGCAGAGCCCGGATTTTGGCCCGTCACCAGCTTTCCGTCGATGACCACATGCGCGACAAATGGCAAGAACGCCCTGTCATATCGCGCCCCGCGCTGTTTCATCAGCGCCTCGGCGTTGAAAGGCATCTCCTTGGCAACGCCTGCCAGCACCTCTTCGCGCCACGAAAAACCGGTCAGCCTGCGGTCCCTGACCAGAAGCGAGCCATCCGACAGGCGCGTGTTCAGCAATCCGCAATAGCCGTGACAGACCGAGGAAACGATCTTGCCTGCCTCCCACATCTGCCGTGTGATCTGCTGCAGGCCGGGGGCGTCGGGAAAGTCCCACATCACCGCATGGCCGCCGGTGAAATAGATCGCATCGAACTCCGTGGCCTTGATCTGGTCGGGGCTGGCCGTATCGTCCAGAAGCGCCATGCGCGCCGGGTCTTTCAACCATCGCTTCGCGCTGGCATCCAGGAACGGCCATTTCAGCGCGCGCGGCTCCAGTGGCGAATACCCGCCCTTCGGGCTGACGATGCGCTGTTCCCATCCCTTCGCCGCGAAGACATCCCAGGCATGGGTTAGCTCCGACAGCCAAAGCCCGGTCGGATGGGCG
>CALMEG010000150.1 GCA_937863185.1 uncultured Paracoccaceae bacterium
CTTCACGAAGGGCGGCGACAACTGCACCACCTGCCACGGCAAGGAGCTGAAGGACATGGGCCAGCGGAACGTCACCGGCGAGAAGCTTGAGCCTACCCCGATCCCGGGCAAGCGTGGCTCGATCGACGCCACTGTTCAGGCAACCCACGACAACGAGAACCTGTATATCCGCCTGCAATTCCAAGCCGCGCCGCATACCCCGGTGCCGTTCGTGGATGGCGGCATGATGGACCCCGACAATCCGGTCAAGGTGGCGATGATGATCGCCGGAACGGGGATCGAATATGTCGAGCAGGCCGGCTGCTGGGCTACCTGCCACAACGACAACCGCTTCATGCCCGATGCACCCGACGGGGCGGCCTTGTCTGCGGCCGGGGACATGGCTGCGCGGATCGGCGCGACCGAGTATGTGACCAAATACATCCCGGAAAGCCGCACCGAGATCGAGCTGAAGGGGCGCAACGACAAGCCGCTTGGCGGTTGGGACAAGCTGAAGGAAGAGGCCGAGATCACGGCGCTTCTTGAAGGCGGAACCTTCATGGACGTGCTGCGCGCAAATCCTTCGGGCGGTGACAACGGGCATATCCTCGATGCACGCCGGAGTGCGACCGGCGGTGAGATTGAGACTTCGGTCACGCAGGACGGGGATACCTGGACCGCGGTGATCAAGCGCCCGCTCGATACCGGCGCGCCCGGCGACATCACGATCGAGCCCGGCAAGACCTACACCGTCGGGTTTGCGATCCACGATGACTACACCATCGGCCGGTTCCACCACGTCTCCATGGACTGGCACATGGCGCTGGATAATCCGGAAGCGACGATCAACGTGGTTGCACGCTAAGCGCATCCGCTAAAGAATGGGGGCGGCCGGGAAACCGGCCGCGCCCTCTGCATTCATGAAGGGGAGTGAGCGCCATGAAACCGGCCATGAAACTGATTGTTCCGCTGATCCTTGCCATCGGGATTGCACTCCCGGCGCTGGCGGAAACCGACCCCGACAAGATTGCCGCGATTTGCGCCGAGGCGGATGCACGCTATGCCGAAGCCTATGGTCATCCCGCCGCAGAGGAAGAGGGCGTGGCCGTGGTCTTGATGTATAAATACACCTTCTGCCCCGAGCGGGTCGAGGTGCCTGTCGGCGGCACCGTGCGTTGGGTGAATGTCGACAAGCGCACCTCGCATTCGACATGGTTCCGCGATACCGGAGAGGCCGAGAGCGACCGGCTTTTCCCCGAGGAATCGGCCGAGCAGACCTTCGAGATTCCGGGCGAGTTCGATTATCTCTGTGGCCCGCATTGGGAAAGCCACGATATGATCGGCAAGGTTTTCGTGACGCCCTGAGGGGCATTCGCGGTGCATTTTTTGCAATCGATCTGATCGGCGGGCGCGCGTATTGACTTCTGTCAAGGGGGCGCCCGCCGCCGTTTGGCATGGTTCCTCAACGGCTGGAAACGTGAAAGGAGCGTCGCATGCCAAGTGTTGGAATGGTCACGCTCGTCGGTGCGGGACCCGGGGATCCGGAACTTCTGACGATGAAAGCGGCCCGGCTGATCCAGACTGCCGATGTCGTGGTCTATGACCGCCTGGTGGCGCCTGCGATCCTTGCCCTGGCTCCCGTCGGGGCAGAGATGGTGAATGTGGGCAAGCGCACCCATCACCACCCCGTCCCGCAAGAGGAGATCAACGAGATCCTCGTGCGTTATGCCCAGGCCGGGCGCGACGTGATCCGCCTGAAGGGGGGCGATCCGTTCATCTTCGGGCGTGGCTGCGAGGAAACCGCACGCCTGTCCGAGGCGGGGATTCCCTTCGATATCGTCCCGGGGATCACCGCCGCGCAGGGTGCCTCGGCCTCGACGGGGGTCCCGCTGACGCATCGCGGGCTTGCGCGCTCGGTGCGTTATGTGACCGGCCATTGCAAGGCGGACGAGATCCTTGACCTCGACTGGGACGGGCTGGCCGATCCCGAAACCACGCTGGTGGTCTATATGGGTAAGGCATCGATCAACCTGATCGCCACGAAGCTGATGGCGCACGGGTTGCAGCCGGACATGCCGGTTCTTGCGGTGGCGTCTGCCACCTCGCCCAAGGAGCGCAGCGTGACAACCCGGCTGGACCGGATCGAGGCCGATATCGCCGAATCCGGCCTGGAAAGCCCGATCGTCTTTATCATCGGTCATGTCGCGGGGCTGGCGGAATCCCGTATCCCCATGCGCCTGATCTCGCAGGCGCGCGCCATGCGCGAGGCGGAGACGTTCCATGCCTGACCCGCGCGCGCTCTTCATCCTGATGTGCCTTGGCGCGGTGCAGATTTCTGCGGCCGCGGCCGAAGGGATCGCACCCGACCACGCGGCCCGGCTGGAGCGCCTTGTCACGCAGGATTGCGGCTCGTGCCACGGGCTGACCCGAAAGGGCGGCCTGGGCAGTCCGCTGACCACCGAAGCGCTTGACGGCGTGGACCGCGAAACCCTTGCCATGATCACCCGCGACGGCCTGCCGGGAACCGCGATGCCGCCCTGGCGCCCGCTAATGACCGAGGCGGAAGCCTACTGGATTTCGGACTATCTTCTCAAGGACACCACGCAATGACCCGTTTTGCCGCCCTGCTGCTTTCTTCCGCCCTGAGCCTTCCTGCCATGGCCTCGGATCTGCGCGCGACGGGCGATCTGGGCGTGATCGTCGAACGCGCCACGGGATCGGTGCTGATCGTCGATCAGTCCGAACATGCCGCGATCGGCCGGATCGAGGGGCTGGGCGATCTGTCCCATGCAAGCCTCGTCTTTTCGCCAGATGAACGTTTCGCCTATCTCTTCGGCCGCGACGGCGGGCTGACCAAGATCGACATCCTGGCCCAGACGGTCGTGAACCGTGTCATCCAGGGCGGCAATTCCATCGGCGGGGCGATCTCGGATGACGGCAGGCTGGTGGCGGTTGCCAATTACGAGCCGGGCGGGGTCAAGATCTTCGACGCCGACACACTGGAACTGGTGGCCGACATCCCGGCCGAGGGCAAGGCGCTTGGTCTTGAGGACGCGCCGGGGCGCCGTTTCGTCTTTTCGGTCTGGGACACGAACGAGACCCGGATCGTCGACATGTCCGGCCCCGAGCCGGAGGTGACCGTTCTGCCCGAGATCGGGACCAACCCCTATGACGCGCTGATCACCGATGACGGACGCACCTATATCGCGGGGCTGTTCGGCGAAGACGGGCTGAGCGCGATCGATCTTTGGGAAGAGCCGCCGGTGGCACGCCGTATCCTGCCGGGATATGGCCGCGGGCAGGTTGAAATGCCAGTTTACAAGATGCCCCACCTTGAGGGGTGGGCAAAGGCGGGCGAACAGATCGTGCTGCCAGCGGTGCATCACGCCGAGGTGCTCTGGGTCGATTCCCGCACGCTCGAGGAAACCGGCCGTACCGCCACGCATGGCCAGCCGGTCTTTGCCATGGCCCGGCCCGGCGGGCGGCAGGTCTGGGTGAACTTCGCCCATCCCAAGAACGACACCATCCAGGTGATCGATTCGATGAGCCACGAGATCACGGGCGAACTGAAACCCGGCCCGGCAGTTCTGCACATGGAATTCACCTCGCGCGGGACCGAAGCGTGGGTTTCGGTCCGCGACGACAACAAGGTGGTGATCTACGACACCACGACCCTTCAGCAGATCGGCGAGATTGCGGCGGAAAGCCCCTCGGGGATTTTCTTTACCGCGCGCGCCCACAGACTCGGGCTTTGATGATGACAGTTCTGACCCCGGCCGCATCCCGCATCCTTGACGACTGGCAGCGTGACCTGCCGTTGCGATCGCGTCCCTTCGCAGTCATGGCCGAGCGATCGGGGCTGAGCGAGGATGAGGTTCTGGCGGAACTTGCCGGGATGCAGGCGAACGGGACGATTGCCCGTGTCGGGGCGACGGTGCGGCCCAATACCGTCGGGGTGTCCACACTTGCCGCGCTTGCGGTGCCGGATCTGCGCGTCGAAGAGGTCGCGGCGCTTGTCGGGCAGGAACCGGGCGTCAACCATTCCTACCTGCGCGAACATGACTGGAACCTGTGGTTCGTGGCCACCGCCCCGGATGCGGAGGAACTGGCCGCGACGCTGGCGCGGATCGAGGCGCGCAGCGGACTGCCGGTCCTGAACCTGCCGCTGCGCCGCGCCTTCAACATCGACCTCGGCTTCGCGCTGGAAGGCCCGCGCCACGCGATGCAGCAGGACGCCGCCCCCGACATCTCGGTCATCGAGCCGCGCGACAAGGCGCTGCTGCATCGCCTGACCCGCGGGCTGCAAATCGTCGAGTGCCCCTTCGCCGTGCTTGCCGAACAGCTTGGCCGCAGCGAGGAGGAGGTGCTGGACCGGATCGCCGTGTTGAGCGCGGCGCGGATCATCACCCGGATCGGGGTGATCGTGCGCCACCGCGCGCTTGGCTGGCGCTCGAACGCGATGGTCACCTGGAACCTGCCAGATGCGCGGATCGAGGCCGCCGGCAAGGCGCTGCTTGGCCATCCGGGCGTGACGCTGTGCTACGAACGCCGCCGGATTCCGGGCATATGGGAGTATCCGCTGTTCTGCATGATCCACGCAAAAAGCCGCTCCGAGGCGTTGCAGATCCTTGAAACGGCGGCCGCGCTACCGGAACTCGCCGGGGCCACGCATCAGGTGCTGTTCTCGATCCGCTGTTTCAAGCAGACCGGCGCGATGATCGTG
>CALMEG010000151.1 GCA_937863185.1 uncultured Paracoccaceae bacterium
CCACGCTGGCCTTCTTCGGCGCGGGTGTCTGGGGCTTCCTGCACACGCTGCACGGTGTCAACTACTACACCCACGGCACGCAGGTCACCGCCGCGCACGGCCACCTGGCCTTCTTCGGGGCCTATGTCGCGCTGAACCTGGCGATCATGTCCTATGCCATGCCGCTACTGAAGAACCGCGATCCCTACAACCAGGTGCTCAACATGGCCTCGTTCTGGCTGATGTCGGGCGGCATGCTGTTCATGACCTTCACGCTGACCTTCGCGGGCACGGTGCAAACCCACCTGCAACGCGTGAACGGCGAGTTCTACATGGACGTGCAGGACCAGATCTGGGTCTTCTACTGGATGCGCTTCGGCTCGGGCGTTGCGGTGGTGCTGGGTGCGCTGCTGTTCATCTACGCCCTGCTCGTGCCGCGGCGCGAAGTGATCGAGCCCGGTCCGGCCGAACAGGCCCGGCTGGACGCCGAGCACGTCGCGGCGGAGTGATGGCGATGAACGCGCATATCAACCTGAAGGGGGCGGCTGATGCCCCCTTCTACCTGCCCCAGGGCGACGAATGCGACATCTTTGCCGCTGCGGCGGCAAACGATCTGCCCGTGCTTCTGAAAGGCCCGACCGGCTGCGGCAAGACCCGCTTCGTGGCGCATATGGCCGCCCGGCTTGGCCGGCCGCTTTACACCGTGGCCTGCCATGACGACCTGTCGGCGGCCGACCTGATCGGGCGTTACCTTCTGAAGGGCGGCGAAACCGTCTGGGTCGACGGCCCGTTGACCCGTGCGGTGCGCGAGGGCGCGATCTGCTATCTCGACGAGGTGGTCGAGGCCCGCAAGGACGTGACCGTGGTTCTGCACCCGCTGACCGACGACCGGCGCATCCTGCCGATCGACCGCACCGGCGAAGAACTGGAGGCCGCCCCCGGCTTCATGCTCGTGGCCTCTTACAACCCCGGTTACCAGAACATCCTCAAGACCCTCAAACCCTCGACCCGGCAGCGTTTCGTGGCGATGGAATTCGACTTCCCCGGCCCCGCGCACGAAGTGCCGGTGGTCGCGCGCGAAAGCGGCCTTCCCGAAGACCGCGTCCAGCCGCTGGTGCGTCTGGCGGGCAAGCTGCGCGCGCTCAAGGGGCAGGATCTGGAGGAAGGCGTCTCGACCCGCCTTGTCGTCTATGCAGCCACGCTGATCGCGGGTGGCATGCCGGTCGAACGTGCGATCACGGCCGCGATGATTGAACCGCTCAGCGATGATGCGGATGTCAAACGCGGGCTCCGCGATCTTGTAACGGCCGTTTTCGGGTGAGGCAGGCCGTGACCAGGATCGAGTTCGAGCCATGGGAACCCGAAGAATCCGTCGGGAAATTGTGGCACGTCCTGGCCAGCCGTCTTGACGCCCCCGAGGCGTATGACGGAGCCCGTGTCGACCTTTCCGAGGTCGGCGGACGGCTGGCTGTCCTTTTCCGCGCGCTTGGTGGTGCGCCATCGGTCGAGGTGAAACCCGTCGCCGAGGAGGTCAGCCGCCATCGGCTGTCCTTCCTGCGCCGGCTGGGCACCGAGGCCGAGGCCACCCCGCGCGCCAGTTTCGACGGCGCGGCACTGCGCCTGCCCGCCTCGCTTGCGCTTTTCCCCGCGCGCGAGGCGAATGCCGCCGCCTATGTCTGGCTTGCCGGCATGGCCGCGCATGCCCAGGGCAGCGCGGAATCCCCCCTGCCCGAGGATCCGCTGCAAGCCGACCTGGAACGTATCGCCCGCGCCAACCGCATGGTGCGCGCCACGCTGCAAGATGCGCCGGGGTTCCGCGCGCTTTACACCGACCTGTGCGCCGCAACCCTTTCGCTGCGCCCCCTTGCCAAGCTGCCCACGACCGAGGCTGCGGTCGAGGCCATCCTGCGCGCAGAGCTGGGCGATCCCGCCCCCCTGCCGCCCGAGGCACGGCGCCTGCGCGACGCGCTTGTCGCGGGGGATATCGCGGCCCTTCAGGCCCCGC
Organism: uncultured Paracoccaceae bacterium; assembly: GCA_937863185.1. GTDB lineage: Bacteria > Pseudomonadota > Alphaproteobacteria > Rhodobacterales > Rhodobacteraceae > CALMEG01. Next base: position 1,985 of record CALMEG010000151.1, read on the forward strand.
GCGGCTATCAGACCTTCCGCCCGGTCACGCTCTGGCCCGATCTGCGCGAGGCCGGCTGGTCCGCCCCCACCGAGGTCGAGACCCGCGCCACCGACGGCACCCCCGAAGAGGACGAGGGCAACATGATGCACCGCGCCCGCCGCCGCCGCGCCGATCAGGCCGAGCGCAAGGACAGCTTCATCCTGCACAAGTTCGAGGCGATCCTGAGCTGGGCCGAATTCATCAACCTCAACCGCCGCGTCGAGGACGACGATCCCGACAGCGCCAAGAAGGCCGCCGACGACCAGGAAGAGATCGGCCTTGGCCAGATCTCCAAGGCGCCCGCCACGCGGCTGAAGCTGCATCTTGACCTCGCGCCCGAGGATGTCGACCGCGAAGCCGTGTCCGGCCGCTTCACCTATCCTGAATGGGACGTGCGAAGCGGTGCCTATCTTCCGGCCCATGCGTGCGTTCTCGCCTCGCAGGTCGAGCCCGGCGATGGCCTGCCCGATTTCCGCGCCGATCCGCGCAGCATGCGCCGCATCCGCGCGGTCAAGCGCCAGTTCGAGGCGCTGCGCCCCGGCCGCGTCTTCACCACCGGCCATCTGGACGGGGAAGAGCTGGACATGGAAGCCGCCGTGCGCGCGCAGGTCGAGCTGAGCGTCACCGGCGCATCGCGCGACCGCATCTGGCGCCAGAGCCGCCCGCAGAAACGCGACCTTGCGGTCTCGATCCTGCTCGATGTCTCGCGCTCGACCGAAAGCGCGGTGGCGGGCCGGTCGGTCATCGAGATTGAGCACGAGGCGCTTGCCGCGCTTGCCTGGGGGCTTGATGCCTGCGGCGACGATTTCGCGGTCAACGCGTTCTCCTCGCTCAAGCGGCACCGCGTCTATGTGATGAACTGCAAGCGCTTCGGCGAACCCATGAGCGCGACGGTCGAATCGCGCATCGCCGCCCTCAGGCCGGGCTTCTACACCCGCCTCGGCGCCGCGATCCGCCACAGCTCGGTCGAGCTTTCGGAACAGGCGCGCAAGCGGCGGCTGCTGCTGATCATCACCGACGGCAAGCCCAACGACCTGGACCATTACGAGGGCCGCCACGGGATCGAGGACAGCCGCATGGCCGTGCTCGAGGCGCGCCGGGCGGGGCATTCGGTCTTTGGCATCACCATCGACCGGCAGGGAAAATCGTGGTTCCCGCGCATCTTCGGGCAGGGCGGGGTCAGCGCGATCCCGCGCGCCGCCCCCCCGCCTGCCGCCCCGCCCCCAAGTTATCGCCCCCTGGCCGG
>CALMEG010000152.1 GCA_937863185.1 uncultured Paracoccaceae bacterium
CGTCGGCTCGATCCAGGGCCGCTCCTGGGAGTCGGTCGATCTGGTCTGGGTCCTGCTGTTCCCGGTCATTTATCTGCTGAGGTAAGCCATGACCAAAGATCCGCTGATCCGGGCCTGGGGCTGGCTGCTTGCCTTTTCCGCGCTGTCCACCGCGCTTGCCGTTGCCGTGTCGCGCGGGGGAATCGACGGTGCGGGGATCACCGCGGGCGGGGCCGCGATCCTGTTTCTGGCCTGGGCCAAGGCGCGGGTCATCCTGCGCAGCTATCTGGGGCTTGCGCAGGCGCCGTTCTGGAACCGGGGCTTTGCCATCGTGCTCGGGCTTTATGCGCTGCTGCTTCTGGCGCTTTACCTGATGGGCTGAGCCTCAGCCCCGCGACCAGGCCCCCGCCGGGTCTTCGTCCGCGAATTCGCGCAGGTCCGCCACATCGTCGATCACCGCCACGTTCTGGCGGATCTGCACGCCCTGTTCGCGCAGCTTGGCAAAGGCGCGCGACAGGCTTTCGGGCTTCATCCCCAGGCGCCCGGCGATCAGAACCTTGTCATAGGGCAGCGTCACCTCGCACCGGCCCTCGCCGCAGGGTGCCAGTTCCAGCAGGAATTCGGCCACGCGCTGCGCGCCGGTCTGCGCCTTGAGCTGCTCGATCTGCGCCACGAGGCGGTGCAGATGCGCGAAGGTCGCCGCGATAAGCGACAGCGACATCTCGGGATGCTCGCGCACCATGCGCAGGATCGCCTCGGTCTCGATCCGCACCAGCCGGCAATCCGTCGCGCATTCGGCCGAGACGGGATAGTTGTCCTGCGTGAAGGCCACGGCCTCGCCGAAGGAGTGGCCGCGGGTGAACACGCCCACCACGGCCTCGGCCCCGTTCGGCGCGATCCGGTAAAGCTTGACCCAGCCTTCGATCACCACATAGATCGCGGCCGCGCGTTCGCCCTGCAGAAAGATGGTCGTGCCGCGCTCGATGTCGCGCACGCGCGCCGTGGCCATGACGCTCTTGACCGCCGCTTCGGGCAGGCTGGCAAGCAACAGCGACTTGCGGGCGATCCTGAAGATTTCGGTGTCCATGGCGCGCTCCCTTCTGGGGCGGATCATTGGCAGAAATCCGTCGGAGGATAAAGCCCTGGCCGTGCCAATTGCACATTTCACGGTCATCTTTCGCATGGCTGCGGCCCGGGGACGGCAAGGAAGCGACACATGTGCCCCGCAAACGGCCCGGCCTGCCTTTTCAACATGTTGAAAAATCAGGGGCCGTCGCAGGACGATTCAGCCGCCCGTCCAGGCCCTGGCCGCAGGCGGCGCGACGCGCAGCAGGTCGACCGCGCGCGCGGCAATCTGGCGCGCGATCTCTTCGGTGGTCGCGGGGCGCAGGTAGAAGGCCGGAACCGGCGGCAGGACGATGGCGCCCATCTCGGTCGCCGCCGTCATGTTGCGCAGATGCGCAAGCGTCAGCGGCGCCTCGCGTGCAAGCAGGACCAGCGGGCGGCGCTCTTTCAGCTGCACCCCGGCGGCGCGGATCAGCAGGTTGTCGTCCAGCCCCTGCGCAATCGCCGACAGGCTGCGCATCGAGCAGGGCGCGACGATCATCCCCGCCACCGGAAACGAGCCCGAGGCGATCGCCGCCCCCAGATCTCCGATCCCGTGCACCCGGTCCGCAAGCCCGCGCAGCTCTGCCCCCGCATCCGGGCCGATCTCGAGCGTCAGCGTGCGCTTGGCCATGGGCGAGAGCCCCAGATCCACCGCCGCGCCGACCGCATGCAGCGCGCGCGCGCATTCCAGCGCCAGCACCGCCCCCGACGCCCCCGACACCCCAAGCACCACGCGCACGCTCATGCCCTCCCCCCGTCTTTCGGCAGATGGCGCGCAAGGATGTCGGCCGCCCGCGCCTCATGCGCGGGGTCCAGCGCCATGAGGCGGCCCCATTCCCGCGTCGTCTCGGCCCCGATCTTGTTCGTGGCGTCGATCCCCAGCTTGCCCGCCAGCCCTTCGCGCGGCGAGGCGAAATCGAGGTAATCCATCGGCGTGCCGTCGTTCACCGTGACATCGCGCGCCGGGTCCATCCGCGTGGCCATCGCCCATACCACATCGTCCC
>CALMEG010000153.1 GCA_937863185.1 uncultured Paracoccaceae bacterium
GAGCACCAGACTACGAATCTGGGGGTCGGGCGTTCGAATCGCTCCGGGTCCGCCATTTCCCATTCTTTGGATTTTCACGCGATCCGGTATTGCGGAAAGCTTCTGGCCTGGGGCCGTTCGGTCAAGGTGCCGATACGCCTTTCGGATGCGCAGGTCTGCACCATATGAACAGGCCGGGACTGTGATTGGCCCCGGGTTCATCATCCGATCTCTCGATGAAGAAAAGTCGGTTTCGGGAAGGCAGACCCCGCCCTCCATCGAATGAACTGTGCCCGGAACGGAGTCCGGGCATGCTCTGTCAGTTGGGGGCTTTGACCGCTGCCAGGCCCCTTTCCCGACATTGCCCGGTCAGATCCAGTGCCGGATCGCGCGCCGCGGTGGATACGTCCATCAAGCCCAGGACGGTATGGAACAGATTGTCCTGGCTGACCGGCGCCGTGCTTTGGGCGTCAAGGCATGCGCGATCAAGGTTGAAGGCGTTGCTATAGGCCTCTGAAAGCCACATGACGAACGGCACGCGGGTCTGCACATCGGGGGCCATGAAGCGGGGGGCCGCATGCAGGTAAAGGCCGTTTTCGCCCAGTGACTCGCCATGATCGGACATGAAGATCATGGCCGGGATGACGCGGTCCTGATCGCGCATCATGTCGATCGACTGCGCCAGGATATGGTCGCTGTAGCGGATTGTGTTGTCATAGGCGTTCACGATCTCTTCGTTGGAGCATTTTGTGAAATCCGTGCTTTCGCAGGCCGGCGAAAAGGCGCGCGCTTCTTCGGGATAGCGCAGATAATAGGCCGGACCGTGGCTGCCGATCATGTGCAATACCAGAACGGTATCCCCAGTCATCGTCTCAAGCGTTTGCCGGAGCACCGGCAACAGGGCGGCATCGGTGCATTCGCCACTTTCGCAGGCCTCGCGCGCGATGGTGGCGTCGATGCGCGTCGCGCCGGTGCGGTCCGTGATACCCTGGGGGCCGGTATTGTTGTCCCACCACTGCGCCGCGATGCCGGCATGCGTCAGGACATCCATGAGGTTTTCCGAACTGCGGAACTTTTCCTCGCTATACCCGGCCTGCGGAAAGGGTGAGAACATGCAGGGAAGCGAAACCGCGGTCGCCGTGCCGCACGATGTCGCGTCGGTGAAGGCGATGACATCGCGCTGCGCGAGCTCGGGCGTCGTATCCCGGCCATAACCGTTCAGGCCGAAGTTCTGGGCCCGGGCGGTCTCGCCTGCGAAGACGACCAGAAGGACGGGCTTGCCCGCATTCAGGATGTCCGAGCCCTTATGTGCGTCTTGCCCCAAAGGCTTCAGCGCGATCGCGCGGCTTTTGCGCAGCATCTTTACATAGCGCGCAACCGCGCCGATCGAGGCGCCCGGCTGGTATGAGCCGAGGATCTCGCGGTGCTCGCGCACTGTCGAGGAAATCGTGCGGAAATCGGCGAAAGTCAGCGCCAGCGTCAGGCCAAGCGTCACCGCCATTCCGACCGGCCACCGCCAGATCAGGTGGCGCAGCGGCGGATAGGTGATTTTCGGCCAGAATACGAGGGCCGCGGGCAGGATGCCGGTCAGGCCAAGATGACGCAGGTAATCGAGCGTGATCAGTTGCCGCGATTCCGCGACCGAGGTGCGCATGATGTTCTGGATCATGTCCCGGTCGATCAGGATCCCGAAGCGGGACTGGTAGTAGCTCGCCGCCGATGCCACCAGCAGAAGGACGGCCAGAGCCGGCCGGTGAAGACGCGGCAGGCTGACAAGGCTTAGCGTGAAAAGCGTCAGCATGAATACCGCAAGCCCGAAGATCACGATATCGAATGGCGCAGCTTTCAGCGCGGCGTTCATGCTGCGCCAGAAACCCTGGTTGCAGAGCGCCAGCATATAGACTGCGGCAATGATGTTCAGACCGAAAGGAGACAGGCGCGGGCGGCGCAAGACGGCAGATGACATGGGAGATTCCGATTATTGATCCGCGGGGCGATCCTGCCCGGGTTTGAGACCGTCGATCATCGAAATGACCAGATTTTCGCGGTGGTGAAGGCTGGCGTGAATCACGCCGAAAACGTGCAGGCCGACCAGGACCAGGATGGCGGTCGCCGCTGCCTCGTGCAGGTCTTCCAGCAGACCGACGCCCCAGAAGCGGTCAAGCGTCTGCATATGGCCAAGCGCGATCGTTGCGGCGATCGTCAGCATGAGCAGGACGATCATTGCGCCGCCGGCCGGGTTGTGGCCCAGATGGCGCGCCGCGCGTCCGGCGCGGATATCGGCGATGTAGGCAAGGGTCTTGCGCGGTCCGTGCAGGAAGTCCGAGAATCGTGCCGGTCTTGTGCCGACAAACCCCCAGACCAGCCGCAGCCCAAGAAGTGCCGCGATCAGGTATCCCGCGGCCTGATGCACCGTCTTCAGGCTGTCGGGTGTCAGCCATGCCACGCAGACCAGCAAGACAAGCGACCAGTGAAACACCCGAACCAGCGGATCCCAGATCCGGATCAGAACGGGTGCGGGGGACTGCAAGCCCCCCGCCTCCATGCTTCGTTCAGTCGTCATAGCCGACGATCTCGAAGGTTTTCGGATCGAAGAACGCCTCGACCTTCTTGCCGTTCTCATCCATCGCATAGACTTCGTAGCAGCCGTGTTCGGTCTTGACGTTGCGAACGTCCCAGCCTTTCGCGGTCAGCTCGGTTTTCAGCGCGTCGATACCGCGGGCCTCGGCCTCGGGTACGTTGCAGCTTACATCCTCGGCCAGCACCGGGATGGCCGTCAGGCTCAGCGCGGCGGCAAGAAGAAATTTCGTCATGGGATACTCCTGAATGGTTCCATGCCGGTGGATTTCCCACCCCAACCTTGCGCGTGGCTTACAGCGCGGGCGGCCGGTCGAATCTTCTCGCCAGCGGGCGTTTCGGGCGCTATCCGAAAGACATGAGAGTGCTTCTTGTCGAGGATACGGCCGATCTGGCGCGGACAGTCTGCGACTATCTGCGCGGGCATGGACACGCGGTTGATCTTGCCGCGACGGTGGAAGAGGCGCGGGATGCCTGGGCGGTGGCCGACTATGCCTGCGTGATCCTGGACCTGGGACTGCCCGACGGATCGGGGCTGGAGCTTCTGCGCGCGCGCAGGCGTGCCGGGGACCGGACGCCGGTGATCATCGCCACCGCCTTCGATCAGATCACCGACCGGATCGCGGGGCTTGATGCGGGGGCGGACGACTATGTCACGAAGCCCTTCGATCTGGGAGAGCTGGTCGCGCGACTGCGGGCCCATGCGCGGCGGGCCGGTGGGCTGCCCAGTTCCACGGTCGAGATCGGGCCGCTTCGGATCAACCGCGCAAGCGCGACCGTGCGGCGTGACGATACCGAAATTCGCCTTACCTCGCGCGAATGGTCGGTGCTTGATGCGCTGCTGGCCGCGCGGGGGCGCGTCTTGTCGAAACCCGCGCTGGAAGAAGCTCTTTACGCTTTCGACGATACGGTTGAGGGTAATGCGGTCGAGGTCTATGTTTCGCGTTTGCGAGCAAAGTTGGGCGCGGGCGTAATCGAGACTCGGCGCGGGCTGGGGTACTTCATTCCATGACGCAGGCTTCGACATGGGTCCTGCGTCGCAGGCTGTTGCGTAACGTATTGCTGGCCGTTGCGGGCGGCTGGGTTGCGACCGTAGGCGTGGGAATCTTCGCGCTCTATCATGAAATGGCCGAGACCCTCGACAGCACCATGGAGACGGATGCGGGCCTTGTCCTGCGGCTTCTGGAAAATAACGACAGCGCCACGGTGGCCCAGTGGATTGACACGCAGCCCGACAATGAAGATCAGCTGTTGCGGATCTATCAGGCGGATATGCCGGTGCCGCCGGCCCCCTGGCCGCTGCTTGCCGAAGACGGGCTGCACAGGGCCGAAGGCTGGCTTGTGCTGCGCCGCAGTTCCGGTTCGGGCGTGGTCGAGATCGGCCAGAGCCTTGGCTGGCGGCTGGAAGAGATCATCGAGGCCGCGCAGGCGTTCCTGCTGCTGATCGTGCCGCTTCTGTTGCTGGTGACATGGGCCATCGTGATGACCCTGCGGGCCGGGTTGAGCCCGGTATTCGGGTTCACTGAAGGCGTACGACGGCGCAGTCCCGAGGATCTGTCCGCGCTGCCCATCGCGGGGCTGCCGCAGGAATTGCGGATCATGGCAGAGGCGTTGAACGGCTATTTGAAGCGCATCGGGGATCTGCGGCAGGCCGAACGTGCGTTCATCGCCAATGCCGCGCATGAGCTGCGCACCCCCCTTGCGGTGATCCGGTCCCGCCTGCAACTTTTGGCTGAGGACGCCGCCGAGGCGCCAACTGTGCCCGAAATCATGTCATCGGTCGATACCTTGTCGCGCCGGGTTGAGCGTCTGTTGCAGCTTGAGCGCGCGGAATCCGGTATCGGTCTTGCCCGCCAAAGGGTCGATCTCGTGGCGCTGGTCCGCCTTGTTTGCCGTGAGATGGGTGTGCGGGCCAGGACCATCGTCTTCGACGACGGCGATCAGGAACGATACCCGATCGACAGTGATCCTGACGCCCTGGCGATCATCTTGCGCAACCTTCTGGACAACGCGCTTGAACACGGCGCGGACGGAGTGTCGATCAGGCTGGTGCAGGATGGCCGGCTTGTCATCCGCAATCCGGTATCCGCATGCCCCGACTTCAGGACCGAACGGTTCTCGAAGGCGCAAGGCTCGGGTGGGGCGGGATTGGGGCTCGATATCGTACAGCGGCTTTGCGCGGACCTGAGGATCCCGGTGCAGTTTTCAGCGACGGATACCATTGCGCAAGTTGAGTTGAGGCTTGGGCAAGCGCTTGACTTCGAAGAGAATACCGGCACCACGCCGACCGCTGCCCGGACCTAGCTTTCGTGGTGTCGGGCTACGACATCAGCAGGATGAAGACCAGCACCCCGGGAAGAATCACGGTTTCCAGAACCGGCAGGGCGGACATGATGCCGTCCCCCATTCGAAACACGCCGCGCCCGCCCGGTGATAGCAACCCGCCGTGGCTTGGTGCCGCCCAGCTAAGGGCGCGCCTGCGCAGCCCTTCGGTAATCTTCCAGAGTGTCTCAATCGTGTTCATCTAAAAAACCGGGTTCGGAAAGATCCTGTATTTACCCTAGGGAAGCCGTGCGAGTCGGGGAACGTGTCGTTTGAGACAGGCCGGACCGCTCAGCCCCGTTGGGCGCGCTTATACGTCCGGTAAACACTGTGCTCCGCAGCCCGGGCAACCCGGAAATTCCCGTGCGAAGGCCGATCGGCGAAGCCCCGCCGATGGGGCCGGGCGATTCCGGATCGAAGACAAAGCGATCTTGTTCTCGGTTTTATCGCCGTGGTTGAAACCGCCGAGCGAAAATGTCGTCATAACTCCTTTTAGCCGCCCGTGCGAGGTCACGGTTTCGCCCGAATTGCCCGCGAAAGTTGTATTCAGCAGGGCAAGGCCCGACCGACCGGAATGGAGGACAACATGGTATTCGCGCTTACGATTCTCAGCCGCTTTGGTATTGTCGGCCCGTCGCGGGATGATGTGATCGAGGCGCGTTTTGCAGCGATCGCGGGCGGGAAGGCCCCGCGCTTCCCGCTGCGCCGCCGCCCGTCGCCCTTCAAGTTCACGTCCCGCTCGGCCTGATACGGGCCGGAACATGTGCTGCGGGCGGGGGCGATCCTCGCCCGGAACAGGACACGGCGCCTGTCGGGGCGCATCCCCCCCAAAAAAACCAGCGAACAGATCGCGGCACGGGCAGACCTGAAAGCGGGTCTGCCCGTATCATTCCGCCAGGCGCCGGCCCCTTCGGATCAGAAGTTGACCTCGATTCCGGGCAGGTTCAGCTCGTTGATCAGGTCGCGCAATTCCTGCCGTGCCGCAACGTTCGAGATGTTCAGGTTCTCGACCCCGACATCGCGCAGGTCCAGCAGCGTCAGCCCGCGGGGGAACAGCTCGCGGAAGATCACGCGCTCGGAAAAACCGGGGGCGACGCGAAAGCCGATGCGCTTGGAAAGCTGGGTCAGCGCCTCACCGACCTTTTTCTTGTTGTGCATCTGCTGGGCGCCAAGGCGGTTGCGCAGCACGATCCAGTCGATAGGTTTCAGCCCCGCCCGCGCGCGCAGTTGCCGCGCCGCCCAGACCATCTCGGAATAGATCGAGGGGCCGGTCACGCGGCTGGTCTCCGGGTCGATCCGGGCCAGAAGGTCAAAGTCGATAAAGCTGTCATTGAGCGGCGTGATCAGCGTATCGGCCAGCGAATGGGCGACCTGGCTCAGCCGGGTATGCGAGCCGGGGCAGTCGATGACGATGAAATCGCATTCCAGTTCAAGCTGGGCCACCGCGCTTGAAAGACGATGGTCATAGGGGTTCTCGCCCGGTGCAAGCTGGGCGGCATCGGCCTCGGGCAATTCGCGGTAATCCGGGGTCGGCAGGTCCAGCCCCTCGCGCGCCATGAAGGCCAGGCGGTTCTCGACATAGCGCCCGAAGCTGCGCTGACGCAGATCGAGGTCCAGCGCGCCCACCTTCTTGCCCATCCGGGCAAGCGCGGTCGCCACATGCATGCAGGTCGTGGATTTGCCCGAACCGCCCTTTTCATTACCCACAACGATAATATGCGCCACTTGACCGTCCCTGTATCCGACTTGTTGCCTTGCGCCTTCCCAAACGCGCGCGGACTATAGGGCGCGGTGGCTACCGAAGGAAGCTGTGCCGCGCAATGCGGCGCGGGTTTTTCCGTCAGGGTTGCCGATCCGCCCGGCCCGTCCATCGCGCAACGAAAAAGGGCGCGCCCTGCGGCACGCCCTTGTCCGGTTCGTCCGGGGGTGGGCTCAGAAGCCCAGACCGGCGTATTTGTTCTTGAACTTCGACACGCGGCCGCCGGTGTCCAGCAGGCGGGTATTGCCGCCCGTCCAGGCCGGATGCGCCAGCGGGTCGATGTCGAGCGCCATGGTGTCGCCCTCTTTGCCCCAGGTCGAGCGGACCTGATAGGTCGTCCCGTCGGTCATCTTGACGGTGATGAAATGGTAGTCGGGATGGATATCTGCACGCATGATACCGCTCCTTACGCTTCGGCGAGGGGTTTGTAGTTGGTGACTTCGGCGATACGCGCCGATTTACCGCGACGATTGCGCAGGTAATACAGCTTGGCGCGACGCACGCGGCCACGGCGCACGACCTCGATCGAGTCGATATTGGTCGAGTAGAGCGGGAACACACGTTCCACGCCTTCGCCGAACGAGATCTTGCGGACGGTGAACGAGGCCGAGATCGTGCTGCCGCCCTTGCGGCTGATCACGACGCCTTCGTAGTTCTGCACGCGGGTGCGGGTGCCTTCGGTCACCTTGTAGCCCACGCGGACGGTGTCACCGGCCTTGAAGTCCGGAATGCTCTTGCCGAGGCTGGAAATCTGTTCCGCCTCGAGTTGCGCGATCAGGTTCATCGCGGTTCCTTTCTGTTGCTCACGGTTTTGTCCGTGAAGGTGTGCGCGTCCTCAGAGCTCCTGGTCTTCATCCGGGTCCCTGTTGTGCGCCGCACACCAAGCCCGCCAGAGGTCAGGTCGTCGTTCCTTTGTCAGCCTTTCGGCCTGTTCCCGCCGCCAGTCGGCAATTTTCGCGTGATGCCCGGACTGAAGCATTTCCGGTATCGCGCGGCCTTCCCAGATTGCGGGTCTGGTATACTGGGGATGTTCCAGAAGCCCGTCCGAAAAGGATTCCTCCTCGGTGGACGCCTGATTCCCGAGCACGCGGGGTATAAGTCGAACGGTCGCGTCAATCAAGACCTGAGCGGCGATCTCGCCCCCGGTCAGGACGAAATCCCCGATACTGACCTCTTCGACCCCGAAATGTTGCAAGACGCGCTCGTCCACGCCCTCGAAACGGCCGCACAGGATGGTCATGCCATCGGCCTGTGCAAAGCGGCGCGCCATGGCCTGGGTGAAGGGACGGCCGCGCGGGGACATGTAGATCACCGGCCAGCGGGCGCGGTCTTCGGGCGTGCCAAGCGCGGCCTCGCCCAGGGCGCTGCCCACCACGTCGGGGCGCAGCACCATGCCCGCCCCGCCGCCGGCGGGCGTGTCGTCGACATTTCGGTGGCGGCCGATGCCATGCGGGCGCAGGTCATAGGTTTGAAGCGCCCAGAGCCCCTCTTGCAGGGCCTTGCCGGTCAGCGAAAGCCCCAGCGTTCCGGGGAAGGCCTCGGGGAAGAGCGTCACGATCCTTGCGGTCCATGCGCCCTTGACGCGCGGCGTCGGGGTCATCAGTTCGCGCGGCTTGACGGTGGCGGAAATGCTGATCCGGCCGTGGGATTTCGCAGGCTTGTCACTCATGTCGGGCGGCTTTCCGATCTGTCACCGGCAACGATCGCGCGGCGGTCTATTCAAGATCTTCGGGCGGGTCAGCGACGATGCGCCCCGCCGCCAGATCCACCGTCGGCACGGCGGCCCTGGTGAAGGGCAGAAGCAGCGCCTGCCTGCGGCCGGGGGCGAAGATCTCCAGAATGTCGCCCGCGCCATGGTTGTGGACCGCGCGCACCGTGCCAAGCGGCGCGCCGCCGGTATCGACCACGCTCAGCCCGATCAGGTCGGCGTGGTAGAATTCGTCATCGGGCAGCGAGGGCAGCCTGTCCCGGTCTGCCCAGAGCGTCACGCCCTTCAGCGCGTCGGCCTCTTCCTTGCTCGAGATGCCCGACAGGCGCGCGCCAAGGCCGCCTGTCACCGGCCGGGTCAGCCGCACGGTAAAGCTGCGCGCCCCGTCCTCGGTGTAAAGCGGGGCGTAAAGGGCGATATCCTCGGGCGAGGAGCAGAAGCTTTTCAGCCGCACCTCTCCGCGGACGCCAAAGGCGCCGGCGATGGCCCCAACGCAGATCCGATCTGTCTCGCTCATCTCGCCGCTCCGGATGCAGACAGGCCGGGCATGACTGCCCGGCCCGGATTGATCCCCGATTGCCGGGTCTTATTCCGCCGATTCCTCGGTGGCCGGAGCGGCGGCCTTGGCGGCCTTTTCCTCGGCGCGCTGCGTCGCTTTCGCGCCGGGCACGGCTTTCTTGAGGTTCTTGCGCTCGGCCTTCGGGCGGGCGCCGGCGGCTTCGAGGAAACGCGCCACGCGGTCGGTGGGCTGTGCGCCCTGGCTCAGCCAGTATTGCACGCGCTCCATGTTCATCTTCACGCGGTCTTCGCTGTCCTTGGCCAGCAGCGGGTTGTAGGTGCCCAGCTTCTCGATGAAGCGGCCATCGCGCGGCATGCGCGAATCCGACGCGACGATCGAGTAATGCGGGCGCTTCTTGGAACCCCCACGGGCGAGGCGGATCTTCATAGCCATGTCAGTATCTCCTTTGGATGGCTGGTTGCCGGGCGTCTGGCCCGTCAGTTCTGGAATTGCTCGTGATGCCGGATGACTTCCGAAATCACGAAGTTCAGGAATTTGCGTGCGAAGGCGGGGTCGAGCCCGCTTTCCTCGGCCATGCGTTCCAGCCGCGCGATCTGCCTGGCTTCGCGCGCGGGGTCCGAGGGCGGCAGCATGTGCTCGGCCTTCAGGCGGCCCACCGCCTGGGTATGGGAAAACCGTTCGGCCAGGGTGTAGATCAGCACCGCATCCAGCCGGTCGATGCTTTCGCGGTGCTCCTTGAGCACTTCGGCGGCGCGGGTCACGGGATCGGTCATGCGAAGCTCCGGGCGGATGGACGGGGGGTGGCGGGGCAGGGCGTCATGCGGCGGCCTCGTCGGGACGGGGGTGGCGATAGGCGGCGCAGCCGGTGTCGTTGCGCGGCGTGGCCGCGCTGTCGTCGCGCCGCGCGCCCAGCCGTTCGGCCAGTGCGATCGAGCGGGTGTTCTCATGTGCGATATAACTGACGGCGGTATGCCAGCCGAGCCGGCGGAAGGCGTGGTCTATGGCGCAGCGCGCGG
>CALMEG010000154.1 GCA_937863185.1 uncultured Paracoccaceae bacterium
TGACCGTGGGCTTTGCCTATGAATGGAAGAAGGGGGCGCTGGAATGGGCGTGATGACAGGGGCCAATACCGCTGCGGCCGACATGGACGTGGCGACCGCCGCGCTCAACCGCGATCTTCAGGACAAGGGCTTCATCCTGACCTCGGTCGAGGATGTCATCAACTGGGCCCGCAACGGCTCGCTCCACTGGATGACCTTCGGGCTGGCCTGCTGCGCGGTCGAGATGATGCATACCGCGATGCCGCGCTATGACGTGGAACGCTATGGCTTCGCCCCCCGCGCCAGCCCTCGCCAGTCGGACGTGATGATCGTGGCCGGCACGCTGACCAACAAGATGGCGCCCGCGCTGCGCAAGGTCTACGACCAGATGCCCGAGCCGCGCTATGTGATCTCGATGGGTTCCTGCGCGAATGGCGGGGGCTATTACCATTACAGCTATTCGGTGGTGCGCGGCTGTGACCGGATCGTTCCGGTCGACATCTATGTGCCGGGCTGCCCGCCCTCGGCCGAGGCGCTGATGTATGGCATCCTGCAGTTGCAGCGGAAGATCCGCCGCACCGGGACGCTGGTGCGCTGAGGAGGGAACGATGAGCGAAGCACTTCAGGAACTTGCCACGCATATCGAACTCAAGCGCGGCGCCGACGTGGTCTCGACCGAGGTCGCCTTCGGCGAGCTGACGGTGACGGTGACGGCCTCGGGTATCGTGGGGTTCGTCGAATTCCTGCGCGACGATCCGAATTGCCGCTTTTCGTCGCTGGTGGATCTCACGGCGGTGGACTGGCCCTCGCGCCCTGCGCGTTTCGACGTGGTCTGGCACTTCCTGTCGATGTATCGCAACCAGCGCATCCGCGTGAAGGCGGCGCTGCGCGAGGACGAGATGTGCCCCTCGATCACCGAGGTGCATCCGGCCGCCAACTGGTTCGAGCGCGAGGTGTTCGACATGTTCGGCATCCTCTTCTCGGGCCATCCGGACCTGCGCCGCATCCTGACCGACTACGGCTTCCGCGGCCATCCGCTGCGCAAGGACTTCCCGACCACCGGCTATGTCGAGCTGCGCTATGACGAAGAGCAGAAGCGCGTCGTCTATGAACCCGTGCAACTGACGCAGGAATACCGCCAGTTCGATTTCCTCAGCCCGTGGGAAGGCGCGCATTACGTTCTTCCGGGTGACGAGAAGGGCGAGGAAAAGGCGGGGGCCAAGTGATGGGCGAGCGCCTGAAAGGGACATGCCTTTGCGGCGCATGCACCTTTACCGCGGTGCCGGGTGCCGAAGCCGGGGTGTGCCATTGCGGCATGTGCCGCAAATGGTCCGGCGGAATGCTGATCGTGGCCGATTGCGGCGACAGCCTGGTCTTTGATGACGGCGCGCCGGTGGTCCGCTATTCCTCGAGCGACTGGGGCGAGCGGGCCTTCTGCGGCAAATGCGGCTCCAGCCTGGCATGGATGTCGAAGGACGGCAGCATGGCCGTGGCCTCGATCCAGGCTTTCGAAGACCCTTCGCGGTTCCGGATCTCCACGCAGATCTGCATCGACCGCAAACCCGACAATTACGCACTTGCGAACGAGACGGCGACCGAGACCGAAGCCGAGCTTTTCGCCAAATTCGCGCCCAGCACGGAGAGTGACGCATGATGGACGGCGACATCCGGCAGAATACCTATGATGACGGCTCCAGGGACGCCCTGACCGGCGAACAGCGTATCCGCAACTTCAACATCAACTTCGGCCCGCAGCACCCCGCGGCCCACGGCGTGCTGCGCATGGTGCTGGAGCTTGACGGCGAGATCGTGGAACGCGCCGACCCGCATATCGGGCTTTTGCATCGCGGCACCGAAAAGCTGATGGAAAGCCGCACCTACCTGCAGAACCTGCCCTATTTCGACCGGCTCGACTATGTGGCGCCGATGAACCAGGAACATGCCTGGTGCCTGGCGATCGAGAAGCTGACCGGCACCGCGGTGCCGCGTCGGGGCCAGCTGATCCGCGTGCTCTATTCGGAAATCGGCCGCATCCTGAACCACCTGCTGAACGTCACCACGCAGGCGCTCGACGTCGGTGCGCTGACGCCGCCGCTCTGGGGCTTCGAAGAGCGTGAAAAGCTGATGGTGTTCTATGAGCGTGCCTGCGGCGCGCGCCTTCACGCCAACTATTTCCGCCCCGGTGGCGTGCATCAGGATCTGCCGCCCGCGCTGATCGACGACATCGAGGACTGGTCCACCACCTTCCCGAAGGTTCTGGACGATATCGAGGGGCTGCTGACCGAGAACCGCATCTTCAAGCAGCGCAACGCCGATATCGGCATCATCACCGAGCAGGACATCCTCGACTGGGGCTATTCGGGCGTGATGGTGCGCGGATCGGGCCTTGCATGGGATTTGCGCCGCGCGCAGCCCTACGAATGCTATGACGAGTTCGAGTTCCGGATTCCGGTCGGCAAGAACGGCGACTGCTATGACCGCTACCTTGTCCGCATGCAGGAAATGCGCGAGTCGGTCTCGATCATCCAGCAGGCGATTGGCAAGCTGCGCCGCGAAAAGGGCGATGTGCTGGCCCGCGGGAAGATCACCCCGCCCAAGCGCGGCGACATGAAAACCTCGATGGAGGCGCTGATCCATCACTTCAAGCTTTACACCGAGGGCTTCCACGTCCCCGCCGGCGAGGTCTATGCCGCCGTCGAGGCGCCGAAGGGCGAATTCGGTGTCTATCTGGTGTCGGACGGCACCAACAAACCCTATCGCGCAAAGATCCGGGCGCCGGGCTATCTGCACCTGCAATCCATGGATTATGTGGCGAAAGGCCACCAACTGGCGGATGTCGCCGCCATCATCGGCACGATGGATGTCGTGTTCGGGGAGATTGACCGCTAATGCTGCGCCGCCTTCATCACGAGCAACCCGAAAGCTTCGAATTCACGCCCGCGAACCTTGAATGGGCCCAAGGGCAGGTCACCAAATATCCGGTGGGCCGCCAGGCCTCGGCGATCATTCCGCTGCTGTGGCGCGCGCAGGAGCAGGAGGGCTGGCTGAGCCGCCCGGCCATCGAATATGTCGCCGACATGCTCGACATGCCCTATATCCGCGCGCTCGAAGTGGCGACCTTCTACTTCATGTTCCAGCTGCAACCCGTTGGTTCCGTTGCGCATATCCAGATCTGCGGCACCACGTCCTGCATGATCTGCGGCGCCGAGGACCTGATGAAGGTCTGCAAGGAAAAGATCGCGCCGCATCCGTTCGAGCTTTCGCAGGACGGCAAGTTCTCGTGGGAAGAGGTGGAATGCCTCGGGGCCTGCGCCAATGCGCCGATGGCCCAGATCGGCAAGGACTATTACGAAGATCTGAGCGAGGAGAGCCTTGCGAAGCTGATCGACGAGATGGCCGCGGGCAAGACCCCGCGTCCGGGCTCGCAGATCGGGCGTTTCGCCTCCGAACCCGCCTCCGGGCTGAGCTCGCTGACCGATGTGCCGGGCGAGAAGACGCCGTTCAACGGGTCGGTCCAGCGCGCGGTCGAGATCGGCGATACGCTCAAGCGGATCGACGGGACCGAGGTTCCGCTGCGCATGCCGTGGCAGATGTCGGGGCAGGCCGGGCCGATCGGCGTGATGGGCGCGGGGCAGCGCCCGATGTCCGCCGTGCAGCAGGCGGCCGCGCAGAAGGCCGCCGCGCCGAAGCCCGCGAAGGGCAAGCCCGCCGACAAGACCGGCGTGACCGTGCAAGAGGCGCAGGCGGTGTCCAAGGGCGTGCCGGCCTCGAAGGCGGAGCCCGCCGCGGCCAGCCGCCCCAAGGCGCTGAAGGCTGCGCGCAAGGGCGGTGCGGATGACCTCAAGATGATCAAGGGTGTCGGTCCGAAGCTTGAAAAGCTTTTGAACTCGCTCGGTTTTTTCCATTTCGACCAGGTCGCGGCCTGGACCGCGGCGGAACTGGCCTGGGTCGATGAGAACCTTGAAGGGTTCAAGGGCCGCGCCAGCCGCGACGATTGGGTCGCGCAGGCAAAGCTTCTGGCCGGGGGCGGCGAGACCGCCTTTTCTGCGAAGGCCAAGAAAGACGGCATTTACGACGCGTAACAAGGTATGACCCCGTATAGGGGCGATTGGAGGGACGGATGGCTGAGGTTGATAACGGGTGCCGGGGCAAGGCCTGGGCAGGCGGTGCGGTGACGGGGCTTGTCGTCATGGCCTTCCTGCTGGCGGGCGGGCATCTGTCGTTCCTTGCCGCCCTGTTCCTTGGCCTCGTGACCTTCGGCCTGTTCGGGGCGTTCCTTGTCTGGGCGTTCTGCTCGGGCGGCACCGTGGCCTCGGCGCAGCCCGCGCCGGCCCCTGCGCCGGTGGTGGATCTGCCCCGCGTGCCGACGCCCGCGCCGAAACCGGCCGCACCCGCGGTGCCCGAACCGAAGCCCGCGCCCGCCGCGGCCCCGGCAGCCGCCCCCACGGCGACGGTGGCAAGCGCCGCCCCGGCCAGCCTGGCCGACATTCCGGCGACGCCCGCGCCTGCGAAGGCGGCCAAGCCCGCCGCCAAGGCGGAAGCCGCGCCCAGGCCTGCGGCTGCGAAGAAAGCAGCAGCCAAGCCCGCGAAAGAGGCCAAACCTGCGAAAGAGGCGAAGCCTGCAAAGAAATCCGCGGCGAAGCCCGCCAAGGCGGCCGCGAAAGCCGCGGAACCCGCAGCGAAGCCCGTGCCCGAGGGCGGCAGCAAGCCGCGCGGGCTCAAGGCGCCGCGCAAGGCCGGTGCGGACGATCTGAAGCATATCGAGGGCATCGGCCCGGTTCTGGAAAAGCTCTGCAACGACCTGGGCATCTGGCATTTCGACCAGATCGCGAAATGGGGCGCGGCCGAGATCGCCTGGATGGACGGCAATCTCAAGGGCTTCCGTGGCCGGGTGACGCGCGACAAATGGGTCGCGCAGGCCCGCATCATCGTGGACGAGGGGCTGGAGCGCTTCCTCGAACGCGCGAAGACGAACGATTACTGAGTGTGAGTGATGGCGCAACCGGACCGGCAGACGAATGCGAACGCGCGCGAGGGGCGGCTGGCCGCCCTCGTGATCGCGCTTGCGACCGTGCTTTGGCTGGGCGCGCAATGGCTGGGAAAGCGGCAGGGCTGGGACCCGAGCTATGCGTTCCTGGCCGATCTGGCGGCAATCGCCGCGTATATCTTTGCGCTGGTCGTGACCTGGCGCATCTGGCGCCGGGGCTCCGGCGGGCCGGGGAACTAGGTCAGGGCAAATGAGGGACTTCACATGCTGAAAGATCAGGACCGGATCTTTACCAACCTCTACGGGATGCACGACCGTTCGCTGGCGGGCGCGAAGATGCGCGGCCACTGGGACGGCACGGCCGCGATCCTGGCCAACGGGCGCGACTGGATCGTGGAGCAGGTGAAGGCCTCGGGGCTGCGCGGGCGCGGGGGCGCAGGCTTTCCGACGGGGCTCAAGTGGTCCTTCATGCCCAAGCAGTCGGACGGCCGCCCCGCCTATCTGGTGGTGAATGCCGACGAATCCGAGCCCGGCACCTGCAAGGACCGCGAGATCATGCGCCATGACCCGCACACGCTGGTCGAGGGCTGCCTGATCGCGGGCTTCGCCATGGGCGCGACCGCGGGCTACATCTATATCCGCGGCGAATATATCCGCGAGCGCGAGGCACTTCAGGCCGCCATCGACGAGGCCTATGAGGCCGGGCTGATCGGCAAGAACGCCTGCAAGTCGGGCTATGATTTCGACCTCTACCTTGCCCATGGCGCGGGCGCCTATATCTGCGGCGAGGAAACCGCGCTTCTCGAAAGCCTCGAGGGGCGCAAGGGCATGCCGCGCATGAAGCCGCCCTTCCCGGCGGGGGCGGGGCTTTACGGCTGCCCGACCACGGTGAACAACGTGGAATCGATCGCCGTGGTGCCTACGATCCTGCGCCGCGGCGCGACCTGGTTCGCGGGCTTCGGCCGCCCCAACAACGCGGGCACCAAGCTGTTCGGCGTTTCGGGCCATGTGAACACGCCCTGCGTCGTCGAAGAGGCGATGTCGATCCCGCTGAAGGACCTGCTGGAGCGGCATTGCGGCGGCGTGCGCGGCGGCTGGAAGAACCTCAAGGCGGTGATTCCGGGCGGCTCGTCCGTGCCGCTTCTGCGTGCCGAGCAATGCGACGATGCGATCATGGATTTCGACTGGCTGCGCGAGCAGCGCTCGGGCCTGGGCACGGCGGCGGTGATCGTGATGGACCAGTCGACCGACATCATCAAGGCGATCTGGCGGCTGTCGAAATTCTACAAGCACGAAAGCTGCGGCCAGTGCACGCCCTGCCGCGAAGGCACCGGCTGGATGATGCGCATCATGGATCGCCTGGTGCGCGGCGAGGCCGAGCTGGAAGAGATCGACATGCTTCTGTCGGTCACCAAGCAGGTCGAGGGGCACACGATCTGCGCCCTTGGCGATGCGGCCGCCTGGCCGATCCAGGGCCTGATCCGGCAGTTCCGCGAAGAGATCGAGGACCGCATCAAGGCCCGCAAGACGGGCCGCATGGGCGCGATGGCGGCGGAGTGACCCGGATGCGCGCAGCCCTTCCCCTCGGTTTCGGCGCCCTGGCCCTTGCGGCCTGTGCCGCGCCCTCGGGCGCGCCGCGCCCGGCGTCCGAGGTTGCGGGCTATCGCGCGGGCAACGGGGCGGACGGGGCGTTGATCGTCACGCGCACCGCCGCGCCCTTCTCCTATGACGAGGGGGCCGAGGCGCGCCGCGCGGCCGATGCGCTGTGCGGCGGCAAGGTCGCCTCGGGGCCGAAGGACAATTTCAGGGACGGTGCCTGGCACTTCCCGGGGGGCTGCGCATGATGGCCCCGCAAAGCATGAATTCGCGCGCGGGCGACCGCGACGGCAGCAATTGACGGACAGGATCGGATCGGAACCATGTCGAACCCAAGAACGATCATCATCGACGGCCATGAAGTCGAGGTTGACCCGAACCTCACGCTGATCCAGGCCTGTGAGCAGGCGGGCATCGAGGTGCCGCGCTTCTGCTATCACGAGCGTCTGTCGATCGCCGGCAACTGCCGGATGTGCCTTGTCGAGGTCGTGGGCGGCCCGCCGAAGCCCGCCGCAAGCTGCGCGATGCAGGTCAAGGACCTGCGGCCCGGCCCGAACGGCGAGCCCTCGGTCATCAAGACCAATTCGCCGATGGTGAAGAAGGCCCGCGAAGGGGTGATGGAGTTCCTGCTCATCAACCACCCGCTCGACTGTCCGATCTGCGATCAGGGCGGCGAATGCGACCTTCAGGACCAGGCCGTGGCCTATGGCGTCGATTTCTCGCGCTTCCGCGAGGCCAAGCGCGCCTCGGACGATCTGGACCTTGGCCCGCTGGTCGCCACCACGATGACGCGCTGCATCAGCTGCACGCGCTGCGTGCGCTTCACCACCGAGGTCGCGGGCATCACCCAGATGGGCCAGACCGGCCGGGGCGAGGATGCCGAGATCACCAGCTATCTGAACATGACGCTGGATTCGAACCTTCAGGGCAACATCATCGACCTGTGCCCGGTCGGCGCGCTGACCTCGAAACCCTATGCCTTCACCGCCCGCCCGTGGGAGCTGTCGAAGACCGAGTCGATCGACGTGATGGACGCGCTCGGCTCGAACATCCGGGTGGATACGAAGGGGCGTGAAGTGATGCGCATCCTGCCGCGCAACAACGACGACGTGAACGAGG
The DNA here is from genome assembly GCA_937863185.1 of uncultured Paracoccaceae bacterium. GTDB lineage: Bacteria > Pseudomonadota > Alphaproteobacteria > Rhodobacterales > Rhodobacteraceae > CALMEG01. Next base: position 7,682 of record CALMEG010000154.1, read on the forward strand.
AATGGATATCGGACAAGACGCGCTTCGTGTGGGACGGGCTGCGCCGCCAGCGGCTGGACACGCCCTATATCCGTGAAAACGGCAAGCTGCGGAAGGCAAGCTGGACCGAGGCGCTTGGCGCCGCGGCCGCGGCGATGAAGGGCAAGACGGTCCTGGGCCTCGTGGGCGATCTGGCCCCGACGGAAGCGGCCTTCGCGCTCAAGAACCTGGTCGAGGGGCTGGGCGGGCGCGTCGAATGCCGCACCGATGGCGCGCGTCTGCCGGCGGGCAACCGCTCGGCCTATGTCGGCAATGCGGCGATCGCCGATATCGACCGCGCGAAAGAGATTATCCTGATCGGGTCGAACCCGCGCAATGAGGCGCCGGTGCTGAACGCGCGCATCCGTAGGGCCTGGGCCGGCGGGGCGAATGTCTCGGTGATCGGCCCGGCGGCGGATCTGACCTATGACGTGACCCATCTGGGCGACGATCGTGCGGCGCTGCTCAAGGCGCTTGGCGCGGCGAAACCGGCCGAGGGCGTTCTGGTCATCGTGGGGCAGGGCGCGGTCGGCGAGGCCGATGGCGAGGCGGTTCTGGCCCATGCCATGGCCCTGGCCGAGAAATCGGGCGGCAAGATGCTGGTGCTGCACACCGCCGCGGGCCGCGTGGGCGCGCTGGATGTGGGCGCGGTGACCGAGGGTGGCCTGCTGGCCGCGATCGAGGGCGTCGAGGTGATCTACAACATGGGCGCGGACGAGGTGGAGATCGCTCCGGTCTCGGAAGGCGGCCCCTTCGTGATCTATCAGGGCAGCCACGGCGACCGGGGCGCGAACCGCGCCGACGTGATCCTGCCGGGCGCCGCCTATACCGAAGAGAACGGGCTTTTCGTCAATACCGAGGGGCGCCCGCAACTGGCCTTCCGTGCGGGGTTTGCACCGGGCGCGGCGAAAGAGAACTGGGCCATCCTGCGCGCGCTGTCGGCCGAGCTGGGCGCGACCCAGCCCTGGAACGACCTGGCCGGCCTGCGCCGCGCGATGGTGGCGGCGGTGCCGCATCTGGCGAAGGTCGATGCCGTGCCCGAGAACGCCTGGCAGCCGCTTGCGCTCGTTGCGCCGGGGCAGGCCAGCTTCCGCCACGCGATCCGCGATTTCTACCTGACCAACCCGATCGCCCGCGCCTCGACCCTGATGGCCGAGCTTTCGGCCATGGCCAGGGCGCGCCGCGAAGCCCCAATGGCGGCGGAGTAAGCCCATGGCCCGCCTCCTGTCCCTTGCGCAACTTGTTCCGGCCTCGCTGGCCGGGCTGGTTGCCTGCGCCCCGGCAGAGGGTGCAGGGACGCAGGATGTGGGCGCCGTGGTCTATGGCGGGGTGGAAACCCGCCTGCTGGACAGCGATCTGGTGAACCTGCACCTGAGCGTGCAGGGCGGGCAGGACGATACGGCCGTGACGGCCTATGCGGGCTGCGCGGTGGCGCAATTCGCGCTCGATCACGGGTTCGGTTTCGTGCGGCATGTCCGCACCACCATCGAAAAGAAAGGCGACATCCGGCGGGCGGATGCTGTCTATACGCTATCGCCCGCGCTACCCCGCGGTCTGCGCACGATCGACGCCGAAGTGACGGTTGCCGATTGCGCGGATCAGGGAATACCGACGGTTTGAATAAAAGGCGGTCTGAGGGACAACATGGCTGAGTTTCTGGCAACACCACTGGGCACCGCGCTTCTGATTGCGGTGCAGGGTCTGGGGATCATCGCGTTCGTGATGCTCTCGCTTCTGTTCCTTGTCTATGGCGACCGCAAGATCTGGGCGGCGGTGCAGATGCGGCGCGGTCCGAACGTGGTGGGCGCCTTCGGCCTTCTGCAATCGGTGGCGGATGCGCTGAAATATGTGGTCAAGGAAATCGTCGTGCCCGCGGGCGCCGACAAGTTCGTGTTCTTCCTGGCCCCGATGCTCAGCCTTGTTCTGGCGATCCTTGCCTGGGCGGTGATCCCGTTCAACGAAGGCTGGGTGATGGCCGATATCAACGTGGCGATCCTGTTCGTCTTCGCGGTCTCCTCGCTTGAGGTGTATGGCGTGATCATGGGGGGCTGGGCGTCGAACTCGAAATATCCGTTCCTCGGCTCGCTGCGCTCGGCCGCGCAGATGATTTCCTACGAGGTCAGCCTTGGCCTGATCATCATCGGGGTGATCATCTCGACCGGCTCGATGAACCTGAGCGCGATCGTGGAGGCGCAGCGCGGCGATCTGGGCCTGTTCAACTGGTATTGGCTGCCGCACCTGCCGATGGTGGCGCTGTTCTTCATCTCGGCCCTGGCCGAGACGAACCGCCCGCCTTTCGATCTGCCCGAGGCGGAATCCGAGCTCGTGGCCGGGTTCATGGTCGAATATTCCTCGACGCCTTACCTGCTGTTCATGGCGGGCGAGTATATCGCCATCTTCCTGATGTGCGCGCTGATCTCGCTTCTGTTCTTCGGCGGCTGGCTGTCGCCAATTCCGGGCATCCCCGATGGCGTGTTGTGGATGGTCGGCAAGATGTGGGTGATGTTCTTCATGTTCGCCATGGTGAAGGCCATCGTGCCGCGCTACCGCTATGACCAGTTGATGCGGATCGGCTGGAAGGTGTTCCTGCCGCTCTCGCTCGCCTGGGTGGTGATCGTGGCGTTCCTTGCGAAATTCGAAGTGTTCGGCGGCTTCTGGGCGCGCTGGACGATGGGGGGCTGATCAATGGCTTTCGACTACGCGCGCGCAGCGAAATATTTCCTGCTGGTCGATTTCATCAAGGGCTTCGGCCTGGGGATGCGATATTTCTTCGCGCCCAAGCCCACGCTGAACTACCCGCATGAAAAGGGGCCGCTGTCGCCCCGCTTCCGCGGCGAGCATGCGCTGCGCCGCTACCCGAACGGCGAAGAGCGCTGCATCGCGTGCAAGCTGTGCGAGGCGATCTGCCCCGCGCAGGCCATCACCATCGACGCCGAACCGCGCGAGGACGGCTCGCGCCGCACCACGCGCTATGACATCGACATGACCAAGTGCATCTATTGCGGCTTCTGCCAGGAGGCCTGCCCGGTCGACGCGATCGTCGAGGGGCCGAATTTCGAATTCGCCACCGAAACCCGCGAGGAGCTGTTCTACGACAAGACGAAGCTTCTCGATAACGGCGCCCGCTGGGAAGCCGAGATCGCGCGCAACATCGAACTGGATGCACCCTACAGATGACCGAGGAATTCCAGAAACTTTTCAGCTCGATGCTGGAGCAGGGCCAGGAGATGGCCCGCGCCTTCAACCCGGCGCTGGAAAGTTTCAATCCGGCCGCGTTCGAGAAATTCTTCCCCACCATGTCCAAGGACATGATGGAGATGTGGTTCGGCAAGACCTTCAACCGCGAGGGGCTGGATGCGCGCACGCGGCTTCTGGTGACGGTGGCGGCGCTGACGGTTTTGGGCGCGCAGGCCGATGCGCAGCTGCGCCTGACGATCCGGCACGCGCTGGAGGCCGGCGCCACGCAACGGGAGATCGCCGAGGTGATCTTCCAGATGAGCATGTTCGGCGGGGTGCCCGCCATGACCCGTGCGCTGGAAATCGCGCAATCGGTCTTTGACGAAAAATCGGGGGAAAACACATGACGGTGTTTGCGTTCGCCTTCTACCTCTTCGCCGTGTCGGCGGTGGTCGCGGGCTTCATGGTGGTCGTGTCGAAGAACCCGGTCCACTCGGTTCTGTGGCTGATCCTGGCCTTCCTGTCGGCGGCGGGTCTGTTCGTGCTTCTGGGGGCCGAGTTCGTGGCGATGCTGCTGATCATCGTCTATGTCGGCGCGGTCGCGGTGCTGTTCCTCTTCGTGGTGATGATGCTCGACATCGACTTTGCCGAGCTGAAGGGCGAGCTGGCGCGCTATATGCCGCTTGGCCTTCTGATCGGGGTGGTGATGCTTCTGCAACTGGGCGTGGCCTTCGGTGCCTGGCAGATGTCGGAAGAGGCGCAGAACCTGCGCCTCGCACCCGCGCCCGACGGGGTCGAGAATACGGCCGCGCTCGGCCTGCTGATCTATGACAAGTATCTTTACCTCTTCCAGGCGGCGGGGCTGATCCTGCTGGTGGCGATGATCGGCGCCATCCTTCTGACGCTGCGCCACCGCAAGGATGTCAAGCGCCAGAACGTGGTGGCCCAGATGCACCGCGATCCGGCCAAGGCGATGGAACTGGTGGACGTGAAACCGGGGCAGGGGCTGTAGATGCAACGCTTCGGAACGAATGAAAGAACGGGCATTACCCCGGAGGGACAGCGATGATCGGACTTGAACATTACCTTGGTGTGGCGGCGGCCCTGTTCGTCACCGGCATCTTCGGCATCTTCGTGAACCGCAAGAACGTCATCGTCATCCTGATGTCGATCGAGCTGATCCTGCTGTCGGTCAATATCAACCTTGTCGCCTTTTCGGCCCATCTGGGCGATCTGGCGGGGCAGGTCTTCACCATGTTCGTGCTGACCGTGGCCGCGGCCGAGGCCGCGATCGGGCTGGCGATCCTCGTGGTGTTCTTCCGCAACCGCGGCACCATCGATGTCGAAGACGTCAACGTGATGAAAGGTTAAGGGCAAATGGAACAGATCATTCTCTTTGCCCCGCTGGTGGGGGCGGTCATTGGCGGCTTTGGCTGGCGCATGATCGGCGAGAAGGGCGCGATGGCGCTGACGACGGGGCTTTTGTTCCTGTCCTGCCTGCTCAGCTGGATCGTCTTTCTGGGCCATGACGGCACGACGCAGCATATCCACATCCTGAACTGGGTGCAGTCGGGCACGCTTGATACCTCGTGGGGGATCCGGGTGGACCGGCTGACGGCGATCATGCTGATCGTGGTGACCTCGGTCTCGGCGCTGGTGCACCTTTATTCCTGGGGCTACATGGCCCATGACGAGAACTGGACCGAGGGCGAGCATTACAAGGCGCGCTTCTTCGCCTACCTGTCCTTCTTCACCTTTGCGATGCTGACGCTGGTGACGGCCGACAATCTGGTGCAGATGTTCTTCGGCTGGGAAGGCGTGGGCGTGGCCTCGTATCTGCTGATCGGGTTCTACTACAAGAAGCCGAGCGCGAACGCCGCCGCGATCAAGGCCTTCGTGGTCAACCGGGTGGGGGATTTCGGCTTCATCCTGGGGATCGGCGGGCTGTTCCTGATGGTCGACTCGATCCGTCTGGACGACATCTTCGCCGCCGCCCCCGTGCTGGCGGAAACGCAGCTTCATTTCCTGTGGACCGAGTGGAACGCGGCGAACCTTCTGGCCTTCCTTCTCTTCGTGGGGGCGATGGGCAAGTCGGCGCAGCTCTTCCTGCACACCTGGCTGCCGGACGCGATGGAAGGCCCGACCCCGGTGTCGGCGCTGATCCACGCGGCGACCATGGTGACGGCGGGGGTGTTCCTTGTCTGCCGCATGTCGCCGCTGTTCGAATATGCCGCCGATGCCAAGCTGATCGTGCTTTACATCGGTGCGGCCACCGCCTTCTTCGCGGCGACGGTGGGCCTGGTGCAGAACGACATCAAGCGCATCATCGCCTATTCGACCTGCTCGCAGCTCG
>CALMEG010000155.1 GCA_937863185.1 uncultured Paracoccaceae bacterium
ACCGGGCGCGAGCTCTGGGACTGCGCGACCGAGCCGCCGCCCTGATCGCCGAGGGCGTGGACGTGATCCTGCAACATACCGATTCCACCGCCCCGCAGGCCAAGGCGCAGGAAGCCGGGGTCTACACCTTCGGCCAGGCCTCGGACATGTCGGCCTTTGCGCCCACGCCGCGGCTGTCCTCGATCATCGACAACGGGGCGCCCTATTACGTCGAGCGGGTCGGCCTGATGCTGGAGGGCAAGTGGGAATCGACCGCCGCCTGGAACGGCATCGCCGGGGGCGAGGTCGAAATCGGCGAGATCACCGAAGCCGTGCCCGCCGAGGTGAAGGCCGAGGCCGAGGCGCTGCGCGACAAGATCGGCGCGGGCGAATACCACCCCTTCACCGGCCCGCTGAACAAGCAGGACGGTTCGGCCTGGCTGGCCGATGGCGAAGTGGCCACCGACGAGATGCTGTCGGGCATGAACTTCTATGTCGAGGGCATCACGGCCGAACTGCCGCAATAAGCGCGGGCCGAACGGTTGGAAAAGGGCCGGGTTTCCCCGGCCCTTTTTCGTTCCCGCCTGCGGGTCTCAGGCCCCGCCCCGGCCCACATCCTCGGGGGCGACGGCCACGGATTTCAGGATCGCGTGGCATTCCGCGCCCGGCACCAGCCCCAATGCCTGCACCGAGCGGCGGGTCAGCCCGGCCAGCACCGTGCCCGCCGGGGTGCGGATCGACACGATCGCGCCATGGCTGTCGCCGGGGCGGACCTCTTGCACCACGCCGGGCAGGATGTTGAGCGCCGAAAGCCCCTCGGGGCGCGCGCGCGATATCAGAACCTCATGCGCCGCGATGCGCACGCGCAGGCGCGCGCCCGGCGCGGCGGCCACCGGCGAGCGGAACAGCGGCACCCCGCCGGCATCGGCCTCGCTCAGCCCGTCAGGGTGATGCGCGACCAGCCGCGCCTCGAGAACGGCGCCGGCGCCGCGCACCCCGACCGGGGTGACGGCCGGATCGCCCAGAACCTCGGTCGCGCTGCCCTGACGCAGGACGCGCCCGTCCTGCAACGCCACCACCGTGGTGGCCAGCCGCGCCACCTCGGCCGCGGAATGGCTGACGTAAAGGATCGGCACCGAGACCTCGTCGCGCAGCCGCTCGAAATAGGGCATGATCTCGGCCTTGCGCTCATCGTCCAGCGCGGCCAGGGGTTCATCCGCCAGGATCAGCCGGGGCGCAGCCAGCAGCGCGCGGCCGATGGCGACACGGCTTTTCTCGCCCCCCGACAGCAGCGCGGGGCGACGGTCGAGCAGATGGCCGATGCCCAGCATCTCGACCACGCGGCCGAAATCCTCGCGCGCGGCGCCGCGCGGCGCGAACCACGCGCCGTAGCGCAGGTTCTGGCGCACGCTCAGATGCGGAAACAGCCGCGCCTCCTGAAAGATGTAGCCCAACCGGCGGCGATGCGGCGGCAGCCAGCGATGCGCGGCGGTGTCGAACAGAACCCAGTCGCCCGCGGCAACACGGCCCTCATCGGGGCGCAGAAGGCCGGCGACGGCGCTGATGATCGCGGTCTTGCCCGCGCCCGAGCGGCCGAACAGGACGGTCACGCCGGGCGGCGCCTCGAAATCCACATCAAGGGTGAAGGCGCCGAAGGAATGGCGCAGGCGCACCGAAAGCGTCATGTGCCCGCCACCCGTCTGGCCACCCGCCGCGCAAGGATTTCGGACAGAAGCAGCGCCGCCATCGCAATCACGACCGAAACCGCCACCAGCCGCCCGGCGGCCTCGGTGCCGCCCGGAACCTGAAGGAAGGAATAGATCGCCGAGGGGATCGTCTGAGTCTGGCCGGGAATGTTCGACACGAAGGTGATCGTGGCGCCGAATTCGCCCATCGCCTTGGCAAAGGCCAAGACCGCACCCGCGATGATGCCCGGCAGGATCAGGGGCAGCGTGACCGTAACAAAGACCCAGATGCGCGAGGCGCCAAGCGTGCCCGCCGCCTGTTCAAGCCGCGGGTCCACCGCCTCGATCGCAAGGCGCACGGCGCGCACCATCAGCGGAAAGGCCATCACCGCCGCGGCAAGCGCAGCCCCCGTCCAGCGGAACGAAAGCACGATGCCGAAGACCGTTTCCAGAAACCCGCCGATCGGGCCGCGCCGGCCAAAGCCCAGCAGCAGCAGATAGCCCGTCACGACCGGCGGCAGGATCAGCGGCAGATGCACCACCCCGTTCAGCAGCTGCTTGCCCGGAAAATTGCCGCGTGCCAGAAGATAGGCCACCAGAATGCCGAAAGGCAGGCTGAGAAACGTCGCCCAGAACGACACGCGGAGTGACAAGCGCACCGCCTGCCACTCTGCCGGACCCAGGATGCCAGTCAGCGTTTCCCACATCAGTCAAATACCGTGAAACCCTCGTCCAGCCAGATCGCACGCGCGCCGGGCGTGCCGAGATAGCCAAGGAATTCCTTGGCCACGGGGCTTTGGCTTTGCGCGGTCACGGCGGCCGGGTAGACGATCGGCGCATGGGTCTCGGCGGGGAAGGTGCCGATCACGGTGACATTCTCCGAGGCGGCGGCATCGGTCGCATAGACGATCCCGAAAGGCGCCTCGCCCTGTTCGACAAGGGTCAGCGCGGCGCGCACGTTATCCCCCTGCGCAACCTTCGCCTCGACGCTGTCCCACAGCCCAAGCGCGGTAAGCGCGGCCTTGCCATAGACCCCCGCGGGCACGGAATCGACCAGCGCCATCGCCATCCGCCCATCCCCCAGAAGCACGGACAGATCGAGGTCGGGGCCGATCTCGACCGGCGCGGCCCCGGTGCCATGCGCGATCAGGACCAATGTATTGCCCAGCAGGTCGCGGCGGGTCTCGGGGCGGATCTCGCCCCCGGTCTCAAGCGCATCCATCCAGTCGGTGCTGGCGGAGATGAAGATATCGGCCGGGGCGCCCTGTTCGATCTGGCGGGCAAGCGCGGAAGAACCGGCATAGGAAATCGTCGTGGTGTTGCCGGTTTCGGCGGTCCATTCCGCCGCGATCCGGTCAAGCGCGGTGCCAAGGCTGGCGGCGGCGAACACGGTCACGTCCTCGGCCGCCGCGCGCAGCGGCAGTGCCAGAACGGTGACGGCCGCGAGTGCCGCGAAGAACGAGGGGCGAAGCAGGCGGGATTGCATGGCGATCTCCATCAGTATGTTCGGCAGAACATATCGCCCGCCGCACCGCCCGAGGCAAGCGTTATTTTCCATCGGATATATCCGGAACGGAAAAGGCCCCGCGCCGGCGGGGCCCCGTCCTTTCTGCTGCGCGGCGGCTTACAGCTGCGCGGCAACGTCTTCGGGAACGTCGAAATTATGCGTCACTTCCTGCACGTCATCGTCCTCTTCAAGCAGGTCGATCAGCTTCATCAGCTTCTGCGCGGTCTCGAGGTCGACCTCAGTGCGGACCTGGGGCTTCCAGATGAGCTTCGATTCGCGGCTTTCGCCAAGCTCTTTCTCCAGCGCATCGGACACGTCCGAAAGGCTTTCCATCGCGCAGTAGATGTAATGGCCCTCTTCGTCGCTTTCGACATCGTCGGCGCCCGCATCCAGCGCGGCCATCATTACCGTATCGGCATCCGCGGCCTCAGCCGGGTAGCTGATCTCGCCCACGCGGTCGAACCCGTGGCTGACCGAGCCGGTCTGGCCAAGGTTGCCACCCGCCTTGGTGAAATAGCTGCGCACATTCGATGCGGTGCGGTTGATATTGTCGGTCATCGCCTCGACGATGACGGCGATGCCGTTGGGGCCGTAGCCTTCATAGCGGATCTCGGTATAGTCCGCCGCATCGCCGCCCAGCGATTTCTTGATCGCGCGTTCGATCACGTCCTTCGGCATCGACTGGGCCTTGGCCGCCTTGACCGCAAGGCGCAGGCGCGGGTTCTTGTCGGGGTCCGGGTCACCCATCTTCGCGGCGACGGTGATTTCCTTCGCCAGCTTCGAGAACATCTTGGAGCGGAGCTTGTCCTGCTTGCCCTTGCGGTGCTGGATGTTCGCCCATTTGGAATGGCCTGCCATGTGCCCTCTCAGTCGAAATTCGCTTGATCCCGGCCTCTATATGCCAGCGACCCACCCTGCCGCAAGCGCCGCTCAGCGTCCGCCCGACCAATCGCCAAGCGGGCCCTGGCGGGCATCGGGCGTGCGGTAGCTGTCCCGCCAGCCGCTTGCATCGCCAAGCGTGATCGTGGCGTAGGGCGCAAACAGCCCCCCGAGGGCGCGCAGATGGCTTTCCTGTTCGACCGTCACCGCATAGTCCAGCGGATGGGCGCAATCGGGCAACCGCCCCGCAGGCACCTGCCGGAAGTCCGCCCGGCACATCACCCCGTCCGTGAAGATCACTACAAGCCGGTCCCCGGCAAGCTGCACGATATCGGGGCGTGCACCCGGCACGGGGCCGCCGCATGCCACCAGCACAAGCAGCCCGGCAAGCGCAAGCAGATGTTTCATGATCGCACCTTCGTGTTGGACGGCCGCCCGTCTTACAGCGGCCAGAACAGGGGGATGATAAGGCAGGCGGTGATCCCCGTCACGATATCCATCGGAATCCCCAGACGCAGGAAATCCGAGAACCGGTAGCCGCCGGGGCCATAGACCATCATATGCGTCTGATAGCCGATCGGCGTGGCAAAGGCCACCGAGGCCGAGAACATCACCGCAATCGCAAAGGGCCGCGGGTCCAGCCCGAGCGCGAGCGCAAGCTGGATGGCGATCGGCGTATAGATCACCGCCACCGCGTTGTTCGACAGGAACTCGGTCATAACGAGCCCCAGGAAATACACCGCGAACAGCGCCGCAAGCGGCGGCAGCTGCCCCAGATGCGGGGCCACCAGATCGACGATCAGCTGCACCGAGCCGGAATGATCCAGCGCCTCGCCGACCACCAGCATGGAAAAGATCATCGCCAGCAGGCGGCCGTCGACGAAGGTGAAGGCCTCGTCCGCGTCGATGCAGCGGGTCGACAGGATCACCGCCACCGCCACCATCGCCAGAAGCATGATCGGCGCCACGTCCAGCGCGGCCAGCCCCACGACCGACAGAAGCGCCGCCACCGCGATCGGCATGTGGCTGCGCCGGAACGCCCGCATCGCCGGCTTGGAGACATCGACAAGATCCATGTCCGCGGCCAGGCGGGCGATATCCTCCGGCGCGCCTTCCAGAAGCAGCGTATCGCCCACCACCACGACCAGATCGTCAAGCTGGCGGCCGATATTCTGGTTGCGGCGATGCGCGGCCAGAACATAGACCCCGTAGCGACGCCGCAGGCGCAACTCTCCCAAAGAGCGGCCGACCATCCGGCAGCCGGGCGAGATCAGCACCTCGACGGTTTCGGTCTGCACCGAGCTGAGCTTGTCCACCATGCGCAGGTCGGGATTGGCCTGCATGCCCAGAAGCTCGGTCATCTCGGTCCGCAGCACCACGCGGTCGCCCGCCTCGATCGCGGTATTGGGCAGGTCGCGGCGCAACGAGGCATCGCCGCGCAGCACGTCGATCAGGCGCACCCCGTCACGGCGGAACACGTCGATCTCCTGCACCTTCTGGCCGATCAGCGCCGAACCTTCGGGAATGGCGACCTCCGTGAAATATTTCATCTTCGGCCGGTCGCCCAGCAGGAAGGACATGGATTGCCGTTCGGGCACGAGGTGCCTGGCGAAAAGCGCCATGAAGACCGAGCCGACCAGACAGATCGCAATGCCGACCGGCGCGATCTCGAAGATCGAGAACGGCTCCAGCCCGTCTTTGCGCACGACGCCGTCGACAAGGATGTTGGTCGAGGTGCCCAGCAGCGTGATCATGCCGCCCATCACCGTGAAATAGGACAGCGGCATCAAGAGCCGAGAGGGCGAGACATTCAGTCGCCGCGCAACCTGGATGAAGATCGGGATCATCACGGCGACGACGGGCGTGTTGTTCATCACCGCCGAGGACACCATCACCAGCCCGAACATCATCACCAGCGTCACATGCGGCCGGGTCGAGATATGGCTTTCGGCAAAGCGCGTCATCCGGTCAAGCGCGCCGGTGCGCACCAGCGCCCCCATGATCAGGAACATGAAAGCGATAGTCCAGGGCGCCGAGTTCGACAGTGCCGCCGTTGCCGTGCTGTAGGGCACGAAGCCCAGAACCAGCATGACCGCCGCGCCCGACATCGCCACGACCTCGGGCGGCACGCGTTCGCGCAGGAACATCACGAACATACCCAAAACGATCAGCAGCGCTGCAACAGCCGTGCCCGTGGCGGAAAGATGCAGGTCGATCATGGGCCCTCTGCGGCGGATTGGGTTATCGCAGCGATACTATCCTGCCCGCGCACGGGCACAAGAACCAAGCCGCTCAGTTCGGTGCAGACGGCATGAGCCGCCCCCCCACGCGCACCGGCTGGCAGCGCAGCGCCTTTCCGGTGCGATCGTCGGTTTCCACATAAAGGCCCGACAGCGTGGCTTCGCCGGCGGCGGGGGTGAAGCGTTCGCGCGCCATGCCGGTTATGAAGCGCCGCATCGGCTCGGCCCGCTCCATCCCGATGACCGAGTGGTAATCGCCGCACATGCCCGCATCGGTCAGATAGGCGGTGCCGCCCGGCAGCACCATCGCATCGGCGGTCGGCACGTGGGTATGCGTGCCCACCACGACCGAGGCGCGCCCGTCGCACCAATGCCCCATCGCCATCTTCTCCGAGGTCGCCTCGCAATGCACATCGACAAGGATCGCCTGCGCAAGGCCCCCCAGGGGGTGGGCCCGCAGGACCGTATCCACCGCCGAGAAGGGATCGTCGAAGGGTCGTTTCATGAAGACCTGGCCCAGCACCTGCGTCACCAGGACCTTGCGCCCGCGCTGGTCGGAAAACAGGCGCGCGCCCTTGCCCGGCGCCTCCTTGGCATAGTTCAGCGGGCGGATGATCCGCGGCTCGGTGTCGATGAAGCGCATCATGTCCTTCTGGTCGAAGGCATGATCGCCAAGCGTGACGCAATCGGCCCCCGCCTCAAGGATCAGGCGCGCGTGATCGGCCGTCAGCCCCGCCCCGGCCGAGGCGTTCTCACCGTTGACCACGACGAAATCCAGCCCCCAATCCGCGCGCAGCTTCGCCAGCTGCCCGCTGATCGCCGCGCGCCCGGCGCGGCCCATGACATCGCCCAGAAAAAGTAGCTTCATGACCGCAGGCTTAGGCCCTGAACGCCGCAAGGGCAAGGAAAAGCCGACCGGCCGGGCTACGGCACAAGGCAGCCGTGCTCGGTCACGATCAGGTCGAGCGGCTGATCGATCGGCTCGGTCGGAACGCGGCCGACCTCTTGCGCGGCAAAGGCGAAGCCGATGGCCGTGACCCGCCCCGCGGCGCGCAAGCCTTCCAGCGTGCGGTCATAGAACCCGCCGCCATAGCCCAGCACGCGCGGCACCAGAAGATCCCCTGCCTCGGGGATCAGCGCGCCGAATTCGCCCGGCACCATCCGCGCCGTGGGCGTCCAGCGGCGAAACACCAGCGGAAGGCCCGCCCCCGTGATCACCGGCACGCAGACCGGCCCCTCATGCGCGCCCATCGCCCAAAGCGGGTCGATCTCGGTGCGCATCGGCATATAGCCTGCCAGCCCCTGCCCCTGATAGGGGGCAAGCCCCTCGGCCAGCCGCTCGATCCCGCCCCGCGGACGCGCGGCGAAGGCGGCCTTGCGCGCGGCGAACGCGGCGCGGCGGGCCCCGGCCTTCTCTTCAGGGAGGCTCATAGCAGCACCGCCGCGGCCAGCCCCAGAAAGGCGGAGAAGCCCACCACAACGGTGACGGTCGGGACGAATGTGCCCGAGGGAAGTG
>CALMEG010000156.1 GCA_937863185.1 uncultured Paracoccaceae bacterium
CGACAACGGTGTCAGCGGCACGAAATTCGCGGCGCATTTTTCAAGCCCGGTCTCATCCGAAAGCCAACCCATGCTTCTCTCCCTCATGTCGGAAAAAATGTCGTTTACAGGCGCGATTATTGGACCCTGGCGATGTCTTTGGAAAGGGGTATCGGGAGAGGATGGAAGATGGCGCATGTCGAGGCGGCACCGCTTCAGGTGAACAGGACGATCGCTGCAGCGGGGGCCATTCTGCTTTATGCCACCGCGATCGGGTTCACCGACAATTATGTGCGCGTGATCGCGGCCGAGATCAGCCTGTGGCAGTTCCATGCCATGCGCACCCTTTTCGTGCTGGTGCTTGCCGCGGTGCTGATACCATTCCTGCAAACCGATCTTCGGCCGCGGAACCTGCATGCGGTTGCGGCGCGCAGTCTGGTGCATGGCATGGCGCTGATGTTCTATTTCGCGGCGCTCGGCTTTCTGTCGGTGGCGCAGGCGGCGGCGGGGTTGTTCACTGCGCCGATCTTCGTCCTGCTGATCTCGCGCTTTGCCTACGGGCAACGGATCGGCCCCTTCCGGATTGCTGCCGTGGCGCTCGGGTTTCTCGGGATCTTGCTGGTTCTGGGGCCGGGCAAGCAAGAGCCCATCACATGGATCTCGGCGGTGCCCCTGATCAGCGGCTTTTTCTACGCGCTTGGCAATGTCGCCACGCGGCGCTGGTGCGCGGGTGAGAGCGCGCTTGTGCTGACGCTGGGGTTCTTCGTGGTGATGGGGGCGCTTGGCCTTCTGGGCATGCTGGTGCTGGCGGTCTTTCCGCAGGCGGCGGGGGCGGGCAGCGCGGGGTTCCTGTTGCGCGGCGTCACGATGCCGTCTGCGGAGGTGGTGTTCTGGGTCTTCGTGCAGGCGGCGGGCTCGCTTTTCGGGGTGGCGGCGATGGTGCGGGCCTATCAGTTGGCCGATGCCAGCCGGGTCGCGGTGTTCGAATATGTGGTGCTGCCGGTCGCGGCCCTGTGGGGGTTCGTGTTGTGGGGCGATATGCCGGGCGCGGTGGCGGTCCTGGGCATGGTGCTGATCTTCGCGTCGGGGCTACTCATTGCGCTGCGGGGCAAGTAACCTGCGGGCATGATCATCTCGCGCGGGCGCCGCTACATCTTTGTCCATATTCCGAAAACCGGCGGCACGGCGATGTCGCTGGCGCTCGAGGCGCGGGCGAAGGCCGATGACATCCTGATCGGGGATACGCCCAAGGCCCGGCGCCGGCGCGGGCGGCTGAAGGGCGTGCAAGGCGCGGGGCGGTTGTGGAAGCATTCCGCCCTGTCGGACGCGATCGGGCTGATTTCCCTGCCCGAGGCAGAGACGTTCTTCACCTTCACCATGGTGCGCAACCCCTGGGACCGGATGGTCAGCTATTACCACTGGCTGCGCGAACAGGATTTCGATCACCCGGCGGTGCATCTGGCGCGGCGCAGCGGCTTCAGCGCCTTTCTGAATGCGCCCGAAACCTGCACAAGCATTTCCGCCGCGCCCTATGACAGCTATCTGCGTCTGCCCGACGGGCGCCTGCGCTGCGATGCCTGGCTGCGGCTGGAGCATCTGGAGGAAGATGCCCGCCCCTTGACGGCGCATCTGGGCTTTGCCGTCACCCCGCTGCCGCGGGCCAATGAAAGCCCGCGCCCGCGTGACTGGCGCCCGTTCTACAGCGAGGCCGATGCCGCGCTTGTGGCGCGGATCTGCGCGCCCGACATCGCGCGCTTCGGCTACGGCTTCGATCCGCAGGTGTGAGAACGCCGGGCCCGCCGGGCCCGGCGCGGGATCGTTCCCTGTTGCGGCTCAGGCGGCGCGCGCGGCCTCACCCCCGCCGAAGCGGGCATAGAACCCGTCGCCCTTCGCGGCGATGTCGCGCAACAGATCGGGCGCCTTGAAGCGGGCGCCATGCGCAGCCTCGAGCGCGTCGCAGATTTCCACGGCCCGCGCGGCGCCGAGGATATCGAGCCAGCTGAACGGCCCGCCCGACCAGGGCGCGAAACCCCAGCCCAGAATGGCGCCGACATCGCCTTCGCGGATATCGGTCAGCACGCCCTCCTCGAAGGCCCGCACGGCTTCAAGCACCTGCGCCATCAGCAGGCGGTGCTGGATCTCGTGCAGCTCGGGCTGGCTTTCGGCCTCGGGGTATTGCGCGGCCAGCCCGTCCCACAGGCCGGCGCGCTTGCCGTTCTCATAGCTGTAGAACCCCGCATCGGCCTTCTTGCCCAGGCGGCCCTGATCGGCCATCCAGAAGATCACCTCGTCCACCGCGCCATCGGGATAGGCATCGCCCATCGCCGCGCGGGTGGCCTTGGCGATCTTCACGCCAAGGTCGATCGAGGTTTCGTCCACCAGCTGCAGCGGCCCCAGCGGCATGCCCACCAGCTTGGCGGCATTCTCGATCAGCACCGGGCTGACGCCCTCGGCCACCATGCGGATGCCTTCGTTGATATAGGGGATGATGCAGCGGTTGGCGTAGAAGAAGCGCGCATCGTTCACCACGATCGGCGTCTTGCGGATCTGGCGCACGAAATCGAGCGCCTTGGCCACCGCGCGGTCGCCGGTTTCGCGGCCCTTGATGATCTCGACCAGAAGCATCTTGTCGACCGGGCTGAAGAAATGGATGCCGATGAACTGCGCGGGCCGTGCGCTTGCCTTGGCCAGCGAGGTGATCGGCAGGGTCGAGGTGTTGGTGGCGAAGATCGCATCCGTCGGGATCACGGCCTCGGCGCGCTGCGTGACCTCGGCCTTGACGGTGGGGTCTTCGAACACCGCCTCGACGATCAGGTCGCAGCCTTGCAGCGCGTCGTAATCGGTGGTGGCGGTGATCCGGCCCAGCACCTCGGCCTTCTTCTCTTCGGTCACCTTCTTGCGGCTGATCCCCTTGTCGAGGATGCCGGCGGAATAGGCCTTGCCGCGCTCGGCCGCGTCCTGGCTTGCGTCGATCAGCACGACCTCGATCCCGGCATTGGCGCTGACATAGGCGATGCCCGCACCCATCATGCCCGCCCCGAGGATGCCGACTTTCTTCACCGTCTCATCGCCCACCCTGGGCCGGTTCGCGCCCTTCTCCAGCGCCTCCTTGTTGATGAAAAGCGAGCGGATCATCGCGCCGGACGAGGGGTTCATCAGCACGTTGGTGAACCAGCGCGCCTCGATGGACAGGGCCTGGTCGAAGGGCACGAGCGCGCCTTCGTAAACCGCGCTCAGAAGCGCCTTGGCCGCCGGATAGACACCCATCGTCTTGCCATGCACCATGGCCGAAGCACTGACGAAGGTCATGAAGCCCGCGGGGTGATAGGGCGCGCCGCCGGGCATCTTGTAGCCCTTGGCGTCCCAGGGTTTGACAAGATCGGCATCCCTGGCGCTCAGCACCCATGCGCGCGCGGCGGCAAGCGGATCTTCCACCACCTCGTCGATGATCCCGGCGGCCTTGGCCTTTTTCGGGTCTGACAGCTTGCCCTCCAGCAGGAAGGGCGCCGCGACCATCGCGCCCATCTTGCGCACAAGCCGCGTGGTGCCGCCCGCGCCGGGGAAGATACCGACCATGATTTCCGGCAGGCCGATCTTGGCCTTGGGGTTGTCCGCGGCAAAGATCCGGTGGGTCGAAAGCGGCAGTTCCAGCCCGATGCCAAGCGCCGTGCCGGGCAGGGCGGCCGCGATCGGTTTGCCGCCCTTGAGGGTTTTGGGGTCCATGCCCGCGCGCTCGATCTTGCGCAGGACGGCGTGCATCCGCATCACGCCCTCATACAGCCCCTTGGCGGGTGCGTCGCCCGCATCCTCTTTCATCTTGGCGATGACGTTAAGGTCCATCCCGCCCGCGAAATCCTTCTTTCCGCTGGTGATGACGACGCCCTTCACCTCCGTGTCGGCAAGCGCCTTGTCGATGAAGCCGTCAAGCAGGGCAAAGCCCTCAAGGCTCATGACGTTCATCGACTTGCCCGGAACGTCCCAGGTGATGACGGCCACGCCGTCGCTGCCGAGCTCATAGGTAAAATCAGCCATTCTTCTCTCCCTTCGGCGCGAGGTCGCGCGGACCGGTCCAGTCGCTGCCGTCATGATAGGTGAAGCGGGCCTTGCCGCCCGCTATATGGATCTGCATGTCCACGTCGGAATAGGTTGCCACCTCGGTGGTGGCTTTGGTGCCCACGATCAGGAAGCGCGCGGGCGCGGCCGAGCGGTTGACGAAACGGTGGCCGTTCGCCACCCCCGCCTGCCACGCGGCGCAGTCGCCCGGATGCATGGCGGTTTCGCCCGCATCCTCGATCAGGATCAGTTCGCCTTCGAGCACCATGGCGAATTCGTCCTCGTTCAGGTGCCAGTGCCGGAGCGAGGCGGCCGCGCCGGGCTGAAGCGTCACGATATTCACGCCGAACTGGGTCAGCCCCGCCAGGTCGCCAAGGCGGACCGAGGACCGCCCTGCCATCTGGCCGGCATAGGGTTCGGGGTAGATAGACCCCGTCCTGACCGGCGCCTGATCGAGGTCGAGCCGGGGCATCACACGCGCTCGATGATCGTGGCAGCGCCCATGCCCGATGCGATGCACAGCGTCGCAAGGCCGGTGGACAGGTCGCGCCGTTCCAGTTCGTCCAGAAGCGTGCCGATGATGATCGCCCCGGTGGCGCCAAGCGGGTGCCCCATGGCGATGGCGCCGCCGTTCACGTTGACCCTGGCGGGATCGACCTCGAAGGCCTGCATGAAGCGCAGCACGACCGAGGCGAAGGCCTCGTTCACCTCGAAAAGATCGAGATCCGAGATCTTCATGCCGCTGTCCTTCAGGATCTTTTCGGTCACCGGAACCGGGCCGGTCAGCATGATCGTGGGGTCGGTGCCGATCTTGGCGGTGGCGCGGATGCGGGCGCGGGGTTTCAGCCCGTGCGCCGCGCCGAATTCCTTGTTGCCGATCAGCACGGCGGCCGCGCCATCCACGATGCCCGAGCTGTTGCCGGCATGGTGGATGTGCTCGATGGCCGACAGGTGCGGATATTTCAGCATCGCCACCTTGTCGAAGCCGGGCATCACCTCGCCCATGTCCTTGAAGCTGGCCTTGAGCGCGCCAAGCCCCTCGACCGTGGTGCCGGGGCGCATGTATTCGTCGCGCTCCAGGATCACCACGCCGTTCTGGTCGACCACCGGCACGATGGATTTCGCAAAGCGGTTCTCGGCCCAGGCCGCGGCGGCGCGGTTCTGGCTTTCGACCGCAAGCGCGTCGGCCTGTTCGCGGCTGAAGCCGTATTCGGTGGCGATGATATCGGCCGAGATCCCCTGCGGCACGAAATAGGTCTTCATCGCAAGGCTCGGGTCCACAGCGATGGCGGCCCCGTCCGAGCCCATCGCCACGCGGCCCATCATCTCGACCCCGCCGGCGATATAGGCCTGCCCGGCGCCGCCCTTCACCTGGTTGGCGGCAAGGTTCACCGCCTCCATTCCGCTGGCGCAGAAACGGTTGATGGCAAGGCCGGGGATGCGTTCGTCCAGGTCCGACAGCAGCACGGCCGAGCGCGCAAGGCAGCCGCCCTGTTCGCCCACCTGCGTGACATTGCCCCAGATCACGTCCTCGACGGCGTGGCCCTCAAGGCCGTTGCGCGCCTTCACGGCATTGAGCAGCCGGGCCGACAGCGCGACCGAGGTCACTTCGTGCAGCGCCCCGTCCGGGCGCCCCTTGCCGCGCGGCGTGCGGCAGGCGTCATAGATATAGGCTTCGGTCATCTTTCCTCCTCAGGCCCGGTCGGCAGGGCTGCCGGGCATCATGTCGTAGGGATGTTTCCAGCCGGGCAGGGCCGCGATCCGGTCCAGCCAGCGGTCGATATTGGGCAGCGCCTTGCGCTCGAAGGTGAAGGGCTCGGGGTAGAACAGGTATCCGCAGCACGCCGTATCGGCGAGCGTCGGCCCGTTGCCCACGATCCAGTCGCGCCCTTCAAGGTGGCGCTCCAGCGTCTTCAGCGCGACGGTCAGCCGGCCCGAAAGCCAGGCGATCACCTCCATCGGGCGCTTTTCCTCGGGCAGGAAGTTCATCAGGAACCGCAGCGTTCCGGCCTGGGCCGACATCTTGTGATTGTCCCAGAACAACCAGCGCAGCACCTCTTCCCGCTCGTCGGGCGCGCCCAGAAGGCGGCCGGTCTTCTGCGCGACATGCAGCTGGATCACGCCCGATTGCGTCAGCCTCAGATCGCCCTCTTCGAAAACCGGTGCCTCGCCCATCTCGTTCAGCGCAAGGAATTCCGGGCTGCGGGTCGCGCCGTGGAAAAAGTCGACATAGATGGGCTCCCACGCATAGCCGGCCAGCGACATTGTCAGCGCCGCCTTGTAGGCATTGCCGCTTTCGCCGAAGCAATGGAGTCTGGCGGTCATCCGGTTCCCTCCCTGAATCCTGGTCCGGCGCGGCAGGCGCGCGGGATCGTCATGGCTGTGATCTTGCCACAAAGTGACCTTCGCGTAAGGCCCTTCGCCCCGGAATTGCGCAACGTCACAAACGCGCTGACCACACGTCGCGCCCCGGATCAGGCCTTGCGCTCGCCCAGTTCGGCCTTGAACAGCCGCAGCCGGTGGTTGAGGTTCTCGTGATGCGTGACCGAGCCGAAATGCTCGAACAGGAAGGTCAGCGCCTCGTCCGGGGTGATCCCGGCCTCTGCGGCAAAGCGGTGCAGGCTGCGATAGGCATCGTTGGTCATCGCCACGGGAAAGCGGCGCGTCAGGCGCAGGCGTTTGGGCATCAGTCTTCCTTCGATTGGTGCGAGACCACGACGGCCAGCAGCTCTGGCCGGGTGGTATGGGCGGGCAGGGCGGACAGCGCGTCAAGCCAGCCCATGCGCGATTCCATCCCGCCCTGATCCTGTGGTGCGAAGGGGAAATCGGGGCTCAGGCATCCGGCCATGAATTCGAACGTGTCCCCGGTGCGCAGGTAAAGGGGCGTGCCGCAGGTGGCGCAGAACCCCCGGACCGAGATGTTCGAGCTTGCCCATTCCGCGGGTTGCCCCGTTATCGTGACGCGCGCGCCCGGCACCTCGTAAAGCGGGGCGAAGGCGTTGCCGGTGGCACGCTGGCACATCCGGCAATGGCAGACCCCGGCGCTGCCCGGACCGGGGGCGACGGCAAAGCGCACCGCGCCGCACTGGCAGCCGCCGCGGGCCTCGGGGAAATCGCGTTCGGGGCTGGTGGGCATGGGCGTGCTCCTGCATGTGCATCGGGCGCAGCGTAGTGGGGCGCGATCCCTCTGGCCAGTGGAAAGCGGTCATCTTGCCCTTGAACCCAATGGGGCCGAGGGCCTATGTCGGTCTGGCAACGGGCGACACCTTCCGGGAGGCAGACAGAATGCGCAACGCGGCATTGGTGCTTGGGATCATTGGCGGATTGATCGCCATGCTCGTGGGCTTTTTCAGCTTCGGCTATACCGAGGTCGTGCGGGTCCATGCCGAGGTCGGCCGGGTCTTCGGCGAGGTCGAGAATACCGGCCTTGTGCGCATGGCAAGCTTTCTTGCCCCGCTGATGGCGATCGCCGGGGGGGCGATGGCGAAGATCCGGGCACTTTGGGGTGGCGTGCTGATGCTGCTGGCCGGCGTGTTGATGTATTATGCGTTCGGCTTCGGGGTGTTCACGATGTTCCCGATCGGGTTTTGCCTTCTGGGTGGCGTTCTGGCCATTGCGGCCGGCCGGCCAGATGAACCGAAGACCCATTTCTGAGCCCGGCTGCGGCATGACGATAAAAAAAGGGCGCGGGTTTTCCCCCGCGCCCTTCGTGCGTTCCTGTCAGCGCGTGATCAGAACTGATCGGCGGCCAGTGCCATGACCGGCTCAGCG
>CALMEG010000157.1 GCA_937863185.1 uncultured Paracoccaceae bacterium
CGGCCTGCCCCATATCGGCACCTTCGGCGAGGTGGCCCGCACGACCATGGTGCGCCGCGCTTTCGAGATCATCTCGGATATTCCGACGAAGCTTCTGTGCTTTTCCGACGATCTCGACGGGATGCGCAAGGTGCCCGAGAACGTGCCCCAGCAGGAAATGCTGCGCCAGCACATGCAAAAGCCGCTGACCAGCGTGCCGGACCCTTTCGGTGAATATGAAAGCTTTGGCCACCACAACAACGCGATGCTGCGCCGGTTCCTCGATACGTTCGGCTTCGAGTATGAATTCGCAAGCGCGACGGATTATTACCGCTCGGGCAAGCTCGATGCCGTTTTGCTGCGCGCGGCCGAGCGGTATGACGACATCATGAAGATCATGCTGGCCAGCCTGCGCGAGGAGCGCCAGCAGACCTATTCGTGCTTCCTTCCGATCAGCCCGAAGACGGGCCGGGTGCTTTATGTGCCCATGAAGCATGTCGATGCGCAGGCGGGCACCATCACCTTCAACGACGAGGACGGAGAGGAGCTGACCCTGTCGGTGACGGGCGGCAATGTGAAGTTGCAGTGGAAGCCCGATTTCGGTGCCCGCTGGGCGGCGCTGGATGTCGATTTCGAGATGTATGGCAAGGATCATTCCACCAACACGCCGATCTATGACGGGATTTGCGAAGTGCTTGGCGGCCGCGCGCCCGAGCACTTTACCTATGAGCTGTTCCTGGACGACAAGGGCGAGAAGATTTCGAAATCCAAGGGCAATGGCCTGTCGATCGACGAATGGCTGACCTATGCCTCGACCGAGTCGCTGAGCTATTTCATGTATCTCAAGCCGAAGACCGCCAAGCGGATGTATTTTGACGTGATCCCCAAGGCGGTGGACGAATATCACCAGCAGCTTCGGGCCTATCCGGCGCAGGATGTCGCCGCGCAGGTCAACAACCCTGTCTGGCATATTCACGGCGGCACCCCGCCGCAAAGCCATATGGTGGTGCCTTTCGCCATGCTTCTGAACCTGGCCAGCGTGGCCGGGGCGACCGACAAGACCGGCCTTTGGGGCTTTATCAAGCGCTATGCGCCCGAGGCAACGCCCGAAACGCATCCGGATCTGGATCAGGCCGCCGAATTCGCGGTGCGCTATTTCCGCGATTTCGTGGCGCCTACGCGCGTCTTCCGCCTTCCGGACGATCAGGAACGCGCGGCGATGCAGGATCTGGTCGCGCGGCTGAAGGATCTGCCGAAGCAGGATCTGCACGTCACCTTCGAAGACCCTGCCGAAGGGCTGCAAAGCCTTGTCTTCGCGGTCGGACGCGATCACGGGTTCGAGCCTTTGCGCAACTGGTTCACAGCACTTTACGAGGTTCTTCTGGGGGCCTCTCAGGGGCCGCGTTTCGGCGGCTTCATCGCCCTTTACGGCGTGGACGAGACGGTTGCCCTGATCGACCGCGCGCTTGCGGGCGAACTGGTCTGACTGCCCAATGGCAATGGTCTGAGCCTGCCGGGCGTTCGGTGGGCTCAGGCCTTTTTTAACCTTTGCTCCTAGCTTCGCCTGCGCCGGGGCATGGTGCGCCCGGCAACCTCCCAGCACGAGAAACGCGCCGCGATGCGGCCGGAGGGACCGGATCGGCCGGACCCCCGCCCTTTGCGCGCCGTGCCGCATGCTGGATGGGCCGGAACGCAAAGGGGTCATTGATGAACAAGGCGATTACCGACGGGCTGGTGCTGATGCCGCCCGCCTTCGAGCTTGGGTTGGGCGTGTGGTCCAGCGGCGACGGGACGGCCGGATCGGCAAGCTATCAGGGCGCGGCAAATGCGGCGCTTGCTCCCGCGGATCAGGATTTCGGCAGTTGCCTGGAGCTGGCCAAGACCGCCGACACGCAAAAGCTGCGCTATACCGGGCAGACGCTGGTCTTGCCGGGATGCTACCTGCGCATCACCGCGCGCGTGAAAGCCATGAGCGGCAACCTGCCGCGCGTTCGCATCGCGGGCTATGCCGCGCGGGCCGACGGCACCCATGTCGGCGGCCTGATCGAGGCCGGTCCCGAGGTGACGCTGGCGGCCTATGGCCGCGTGGTCACCGTCTCGGCGATTGTCGGGACGGGCGCGCGCGGCGGTGTCGACATGGTCTGGGGGACCGGGCCGGTTTACGGCCATTTCGGCCTGGATCTGGTCGGGGCCAATGGCGGCGTGGTGCGCATCGACGATATCGAGATCGAGGATATCACCGGCGCCTTCCTGCGCGACATGATCGACTGGGTCGATGTGCGCGATTTCGGTGCGCGGGGCGATGGGGTCACCGACGATACGGCGGCGTTCCTTGCGGCGGATGCGGCGGCGGGCGGGCGCTCGATCCTCGTGTCCGAGGGCAGCTATTTCCTTGGCAGTTCGCTGGCGATCAGTGCGCCGGTCCGCTTCGAGGGCACGCTTGTCATGCCGGACACGGCGCGCCTGGCGCTTCTGGCAAGTTACGATTTCCCGACCTATGCGGAGGCATTCGGGAACGAGGCCACGGGCCTTCGCAAAGCCCTTCAGGCGCTGTTTTCCTATACCGATCACAATACTCTGGATCTGTGCGGCCGCCGGGTGGAACTGACCGAACCGATCGACATGAAGGCGGTGGCGCCGGATCTGAGCTCTTTCTCGAACCGGCGGGTGCTGCGCAACGGGCAGATCAACCTGATCGCGGGTCCCGCCTGGGACGACACGGTCGTGACCTCGCAGGCGAGCTATGACATCGCGCAGCCGGTTACGCTGAGCAATGTGGCCAATGTGGCCAATATCCCCGTTGGTGCACATGTGACGGGCGCAGGCGTCGGGCGCGAGGTCTATGTGCGTGCGGTTAATGTGGCCGCGGGGGCGATTACCCTGTCACAGCCGTTCCATGGCGGCTCTGGCACGCGGGTGCTAAGCTTCCGGCGCTACAAGTATGCGCTCGACTTCTCGGGGCTGGCGCGGCTGGACCGCTTCAACATCGACGATGTGGAGTTCCTGTGCAACGGCATCGGCAGTTGCATCATGCTGCCCGCCGAGGGCCAGATGTTCCATCTGCGCGACAGCTATGTGGTGCGCCCCAAGGACCGCGCGATCACCTCGATCGGGCGGGGCTGCCAGGACATCCTGATCGACCGCTGCCAGTTTCTGTCCAACGAGATGCAGATGCCGGTGCAGGACCGCACGACCGTTGCGCTGAACGTGAATGCCAACGATTCCAAGATCCGGGATTCGCGCTTCGTGCGTTTCGGCACGACGATGATCCTGAACGGGACCGGGCACCTGATCGTCGGGAACCACTGGCTCCAGGGCGATGAAGAGCAGTCCGGCGTGCGCGGCGCAGGCCTTGTCTTCACGCAGACCAATGTGCAATCGGCCGTGACCGGCAACTACATCGACAACTCGGTGATCGAGTGGACGAACGAATACGATACCGAACCGGATTTCGGGGTCGAGTATTCCTTTGGCGGGCTGACGGTCAGCGGCAACACCTTCGTCTGCCTGAACGTCGCGCCGTGGTTTGCGTGGTTTTCGGTCAAGCCCCATGGGCCGGGGCATTTCATCCACGGCCTGACGATCGCGGATAACGTGTTCAAGTCGCTTAACGGATCGGTGGACCGCTTCGAAAGGGTCGACACGACCTTTGCCGCGCTGGACAACGAGCGGATGCGCAACATAAAGATCGAGGGGAACACTTTCAACGGGGTGACGCAATTCGTGTCGAACCCGGTCCTGCTTCAGTTCGATCAGGCTGCGGCGCAGACGGTCTGGACGATCGACCCGGCGGGCTATCTGCCGTTCGGGGGCTGGGCGCGCAATGTGGAAAGCGTGGTGGCCGAGGGGATGATCGCCAATGCTACGGGCGCGCGTGTCTCCGAAATGCCCTTCGTCAATGTCGAGCAGGGCGCGCAGCGCCGGCAGGTGACGCTGAACTGGTCCCAGGCGGCGCGCGGGCGGGTGAACCTGAAGATCCGCATGGACAACCCGAACTGAGCGATCGGGGCGGGTGCCGCGGCGCCCGCCCCGGTCATTCCATATCGGCGGGTGTCAACCGATAGGCCCGCGCGAACCCTCCGTTGAGCAGCCCTGACAGCACCTCGAAGCGCAGGAAGAAGAAATCCGGCAGGTCGAGATAGAGTTTCGACTTCGGATGGCCGGCAAGCCAGTGCGCGCGCAGAGCCGAAAGGCCGGGGGCGTCGGGCGGGAAGGGGTGGGCGCGCACCGAAAGGCTGAGCCGCGGATGGGTCAGCGGATCGCCCTTGAGGCCGGGCTCTCCGATCAGAAGGCCCGCGCGGGGGTCCGCGCGCAGGGCCCGCGAATGTGCCGAAAGGCCGGAAACCAGCGTCCAGATGCCACCCTCGGGGCCGGTGCCGATGGCGATGCGGCTGACGGCCGGGGCGCCGGTATCGGGGTCCAGCACGCCAAGGGCGGCAAAGCGCGCCTTTGCGATCAGGCCCCGCGCCAGCACGCGCGCTTCGTGATCCGTTTCCCGGATCGGAGAGAAGGGTTTGGGCGATTGCATGGGCTTGCCTCGGCGGTCCTT